>WJIN01000293.1 GCA_014730295.1 Promethearchaeota archaeon
AAAATAAGAGAAGGGAAATAGAATATAGATTCAAAAACCATGATATTTTAGGTATTAGTTCTACTAATGCGTTGGAATTAGGTATAGACATTGGCTCATTAGATGCAACCATTTGCTCTGGATTTCCTGGTACGTTATCCAGCTTTTGGCAGCAAATTGGAAGGTCAGGGAGGGGTGAGGAACTCTCACTCTCGACTCTAATACCCATGGAAAATCCTCTTGATTTGTTCTATATCCATAACCCAGATATCTTATTTGGGCCACTCAAGGAAGATATATTGATTACTCTCAGGAATAAATATATCCTAAAAAATCATATTTCATGCGCTGCGAAGGAAAAACCATTAAAAATTGATGAATATCCCAAATTCGGGCTCGAAGAGGAAGACCTGTTTAATGTATGTATTAAAAATTTATTAGATGACGGTCTTTTAATGAAGAGAGGAGATAGATATTATTGGAAAGGAACCTTTTATCCCAACCAAAAATATGGTTTAAATGACTTGTCGGATAGAATGTATAAGATTATGCTCGAAAATCCCGTAAAGGATTATTATCTGACCACTGAGGATGAAAGCTACGTCTTTAGAGACTTACATCCTGGGGCTATTTATCTATACGAAGCGGAAAGTTATATTGTAAAAGAACTCGATCTCGAGGAAAAAATAGTATATATCTCTAAAGCTCATGTCGATTATTACACCCAATCTCTAAAACATACGGATATCACCCCCTTGGAACTTTTATATGAAGATGTCCGCGGTCCAAATAAAAATATCGAAGCTCATTTCGGAGATGTAAGAGTAGAACATGAATATTACTCTTATAAAGTTATTGATACCGTTACTCAAGAGATTCGTTCACGACATCCACTTGAAGATATTCCAATCATCGAGTTCAACACTCAATCAATGTGGTTTTATATTCCCTATGAAATCCAGAGAGAATTAGAATTAGAGGATTATGATCTGGGCGGATCGATCCACGCCATCGAGCATTCGATGATTGCTATCGCACCAGCTTTAGCTCAAATTTCAAGGTGGGATCTAGGAGGGGTCTCCATTGATTTTGATCCTGTTAAACAAGAACCGATAATATACATTTATGATGCTTATAGTGGAGGGATAGGCATCTCAGAGCTACTTTACTTTAACTTAGATGAGTTATTAAATCTCACATATATGTTAATTCATTCATGTAAATGTAAGTCTCATAATGGCTGCCCTGCATGCCTTATGAGTCCAAAATGTGGAAATAACAACGATCCATTGGATAAGGATGGCGCATTGTTCATATTAAAAAAGCTGCTTAACAAGAATGATGAAAACAATGAATAAAGATCTAATTCTCCAAATTTTTTGAATATAAGCGTAAATTTTAATGAGAATAGTTCTGGAATCTTCTTTTACGTATTTAATTAATTAAATATTAAAAATTTTTAATCAATTATTTATAGAATGAAGTAAAATACTAATTATATTAAGTACATAACTAAAAGAAAAAAGCTATAGTATTTATCAACATTAATTGGTATCAACATTAATTGGTGATATATATTAAAAAGTCGCTGGTATTCATTAAAATAATTTATTCTATAATGGTCATATTTCTATTAGCAGACAGAAATTACTATTTTTTAGATGTTGATATAATTATTGATAGTGGTGGAGGTCCATATCAAGCTGATAAAAGCTTTCATGGATATAATGCATTTTTTGCTGGTTGTTTATTCGAGATTTTATTATTTATTCTTTCAATAATATTAATTCATTTTTGGTACCTTCGCTTCGGAATAATAGTTGGATTAGCCGGAATTTTTTTCCATCTATTTAATTATCTCTATGCTTATATTTATGTATTAATAAATGTGATGGATAATCTTGGTGGATCTCTTATATATTTAAATATTAATTTATTTGATACTTATACGGTATTATTTATTATTATTATTTTTAATAATGCTTTATTAATTATTTTGAAGTTTAGGGAACGATTTTATGATCCAAAGAAAGTTCGAAAGGTAATTCTTGATTTTGGAACGAAATTTCCACGAATAAAAGTAAAAGAGATATTAGAAGAGTGTGGTACGAGTTTTAATTTTATTATTAAAGAAATAAATAAAATGATAGAAGAAGAACAAATCTATGCTGATTATTTTAGAACTTCTAAAAGTGTTGTATTCAACCAGCAAGCTAATATTGAAGAAATTGATTATTTGATGCAAATGTATAATCAATGGGAATCAGATAAGTCAATTAAAAAATAATTTAAAAAAATTTGAGTTATAAGTTTAAACATATAAAAATAAAAAACATTGAAAAATGAAGCAGAAGATATTTATTTTACTGAAATTAATCCTACTAGCGAGTTTAATAGAAACAACATTCGATACTTTCCTTGCACCCTTCCTTTTCAACTTTATCCCAAATAACTTACCTTACGTTTTAGTTTTACCTTATGGAATTATTGAATTATGTTGCCTTATTATGATTTTAATATCTCTTATCTTTTTTCAATATCTCAAAATTTATCCTGGTATCATAATAGGTTTGTTCGCCTCCTTTGTGTATATCGTATTCGTGATTCCCATTGATTTTATGTTCATAAATTTAATGAATAATTCTATTAAAACAATTTTTTTGATTTATTCCATTCTTTTTCCATTCCAAACTACAATATTAATCTTTATAGTAAATAACTTAATGCTTAGATATAAAATCAATGAGCAAAATATAGATATTGGGAGAATTAAAAAAAATGTCATCGATTTGGGTACAAAATTTACGAGATTGACTTTAGGAGATGTTAGTGAGAAATGTAAAGAAAATAAAGATATTATATTAAAGGTTATAACTGAGATGATTGAAAATAATGAAGTCTATGCAAAATATTTTAAAAGTACTCAGATGATAGCGTTTGATCAACAAGCAAATCTAAATGAAATTGATGAATTATTAAACCAGTTTAATGAATGGGAAAAAAATCAACAACTAAAAAAAGTATAATTTTAACTCCAATTAGATGAAGAATTTATGAAATTACAAATACCCGCATTAGTTATAACAGAAAAACTATCTTTAATAAGAGTTACTTATATTGTTTCTTTAATTGCAATATATATATCCTATTTTTATCCGAACATTTCATTAATAACCATAGATAATGATTATTTTCCAGTATTTATTCCTACAACATACTTTTTACCCTCGCTAATTTTAGGTTTATTATTTTTTATAGTTTCATTATATTTCTTATTCAAATTGCCAATTAGGTATACCATCATTTCAGGTTTAGTTGGTATATTTATACACAGCACGAATTATATTTATTTCTTTATAAATTATAATATAAACAAAACTCAGTTTGGTAATTCTGGGTTTGTATTCAACATTTGGGCTTATGTCTCTTTGGTTGCTTACATCATAACAATTTTCTTAATTTCTCTTCTCTATCGAGAATTCTATGTAAGTAAAAATAAAGATAAATCCCCAATCAAGAAGAAGGTTTTAGAATTAGGAATCATGTATCCTAGGCTTGAAATAAGAGAGATTTCAGAAAAATGTAATGGATTTCCAGATGTAGTCATCAATATCGTAAAAGAAATGATCGATAATGGGGAAATATATGCGGAATATTTTAAAAATTCCAAATCAATAACATTCAATAAGTTAGCAAATATTAATGAAATGGATGGATTATCCGAATCTTAAGATTAAAAAAATTATAACGTTAAATCTTTTATGAATCTTATAAATTTAGAGGATTAGAAGTGCTATGAATATAGGTTTATAATAAAATTGTAATATAATTAAATCCAATAAAAATGAAACAAAAAACCTTTTTAAACTTTAAATTGATTTTGTTTGTTTGATTGGTTTTGCTTTTGATACGACACTAGCTCCAATGGTAAATGGTTTTATACCTCGAGAGCCAAATTTAATTCAACCTTATGTTTATGGAAGGATAAAATATATTTTTCTTCTCTTTCATTTAATTTCGATTATAGCAATTCAATATTTGAATTTATATTTAGGAATATTATTTGGTTTTATCGCAACTTTAATCTATGTTTTTGGTATTTTATGGGTTGATATCTATATTATATATCTCCTTAATCGACCGTATTTATATAAACTTTCAATATATATAATAATCATTCCTACTCCACTTTTTATACTCAATATAAATTCTCTTTTATTGCTAATTTTGTTTAAATTGAATAATGAAGACTCTGATATTGTCAATATTAAAAGAACTATCATCGATTTAGGTACAAAATTTACGAGATTGACCTTAGGAGATGTTAACGAGAAATGTAAAGAAAGTAAAGATATTGTATTAAAGGTTATTAATCAGATGATTGGAGATAATGAAATCTATGCAAAATATTTTAAAAGCACTCAAATGATTGCTTTTGATCAACAGGCAAATATTGATGATATTGATAATTTAATGAAAACCTACCAAGAATGGGAAAAATATGAGGTTGAGAGAAGATATAATTTTGGACTCAAGGTTTAAAATAAGAAAAAAAAGGGAGAGGAGATAAAAAATTGAGACAACAATATTTTATGATTTCAAAAATTAGTTTAGGTGGATTGACTACTTTGATTTTTATCTTCTTTTTATTTCTGTTTATGGATATAGGTAACTTAATCATAGCACTTCCAATTAAATTGACAAATTATTCTATAGGATTATGTGCTATTGGGATTTTGATTCTCTCAATAGTATTCCTTCAATCCCATCGTATGAAATCGGGAATTCTTATTGGTATATTTGCTGATATCATTCTCGGGTATTTTTTTATTATTACGCTATATTTCTATTTTATTAGTCAAAGAGGATTTTTTTATTTCATTCCTTCAATAATGAGTTTATTATGGTTGTTTAATACTTCGATATATTTTATTTTGTTTTTTAGTAAATTGAAGGAGAACGAAAGCAACACTACAAAAATCAAAAGGACTGTAATAGATTTGGGTACAAAATATACTAGATTAAGTTTAGGAGATATTAGCGAGAAATGTGGAGAAAACACAGCTATCGTTTTAGAGACGATAAAGGATATGATTAAAAATAGTGAAATTAATGCGAAATATTTTAGATCCTCAAGAATGGTTGCGTTTGATCAACAAGCTAACATTGACGATTTTGATAAATTAATGAAATCTTTTGAGGAATGGGAAAATGATCAACAACTTAAAAAATTATAATTTTAACTCCAATTAGATGAAGAATTTATGAAATTTAAAATAACAAAATTAGCTACAACCGAAAAGCTGTCTCTAATCAGGATTGCTTATATTAATTACTCAATAGCTATATATATCCTTTGTTTATCCGGTTGTATCAGTAGTTGATAATAATAATGGGGATATATATCCAATTTTTATTTATAGATACTTTCTTTTTACCCTCGATAATTTTAGGGTTGCTATTTTATCTTGGTTCATTATATTACTTCTTTAATTTACCAATTAGATATACCATCATTTCAGGTTTAGTTGGTGTCTTTATACACCGCACGAATTATGTTTACTTATTTATAAATTATAATATAAACAAAACTCAGTTTGGTAATTCTGGGTTTGAATTCAACATTTGGGCTTATGTCTCTTTGGTTGCTTACATCATAACAATTTTCTTAATTTCTCTTCTCTATCGAGAATTCAATGAAAGTAAAAAAAAGATAAATCCTCAATCAAGAAGACGGTTTTAGAATTGGGAATCATGTATCCTAAGCTTGAAATAAGAGAGATTTCAGAAAAATGTAATGAGTTTCCCGATGTGGTTATCAATGTCGTAAAAGAAATGATCGATAATGGGGAAATATACGCAGAATACTTTAAAAACTCTAAATCAATAGCATTCAATAAGCTAGCAAATATTAATGAAATGGATGGATTATTGGAATCGTACAGAGTATCCTGATAAAAAAATGATTAAATGAATGAGATTATGAATTTTGAAAATGCAAAATAATTTAAAAAAATGAACATATCTAAAAATTACTAGAAATTAGATTAACCAGTTATTGTATACCATAATTTTTAATTAATAGAATAAAATTTTAAAGAAAAAATTATTAGGTGATCGAAATTATAAATCGAGTTCTTATAATTAAATCCCTTTATTTTATTAATTTAATAATAATGATATTAACATTACCATATTTTAATCTTATAGTAATTTATGAGACCCCTTTGGGGGAATCCTCGATTGCTTTTTTTGGTTATGAAATATATCTCGTATTTGGAGTTATTGAAATAATATTGTTGTTAATATCTCTGATCTTATTCGATAGTTCACGATCTCGTTCTGGAATGATTATTGGTGGGACCGGTATAATATTACGGATTATTAATTATATTTACATGAGTTATTTTATATTATTTGGATGGCGAAATAATATCAATGAAAACGAGATTATTCGGACTATATCCATCTTAATAGGTTACCCTTTATATATCTCCATTTTCTCGTTTATTCTTATATTTAGTTCATTAATAGGTTTATTTAAACTCGAGTTTAAACAAAGCAAAGTAGACTGGTTCCATGTCAAAAAATCAATTTTTGAATTAAGTACAAGATTTCCACGTCTAAAAATTAAAGAAATTTCGGAAGAAACAAATCAAAATCAAGATCTAATTATAAAAATTGTTAAGAATATGATTGAATCTAATGAAATTCAAGCCGAATATTTTAGTAGTACTAAGACTGTCGCTTTTGATCAACAATCTCACTTTGATAAGATTGATGATCTACTTGATGATTATACAGATAAAGAAAAAAACAATATATACAAGAAAGATTAGAATTATATATATGATTAGTAGAAAGAAACTATTTTTTGAAAAATTTAAATGAAAATGATATCTAAAAAAATATAAATTAAACATATACAAAAAAAACCAAAAGAAACTATGAAACAAGAAAGACTATTTATAATTAAGTTATCTCTGATAATCAATTGGTTTATTCTTTTTTATATGATTCCGAATACATTTTTTAGCTTAGGTAATGGTTTTTTTTCCTCCTTATATAACCTTATTGGACTTCTACTATTTGGTATTTCAATTATTTTAATTCATACTGCAAAGAATTTCACATTTATTATTCCTCTGGGGATTATTAGTACTATAATTTTTATTTCTACAGTTTTTCACGGATTAATTGTCTTTCTTCCTTCTGCTCCCCTTGACATTATTATTCATAATAATTATTATATTAAAATTCCAACTACATTAATACCTATAACTGCAATGATAATAGTATATTCTTTTCTAATAGCACTAAAATTCAACGAAAAAAATATCGATCTTCTTGAAGTAAGAAAATGTATACTTGAACTTGGAACTAAATTTACACGTTTATCAATTGAAGAGATTAGTGAGGTGACAGGTCTAGATAGATATAACATTGAAAATCTAGTTGTGGAGATGGTTAAAAATAAGGACATTTATGCGAAATATTTCAAAAGTACTAAGATGGTAGCTTTTGACCAGCAATCAAACATCGAGGAGATTCATCACTTAATGCAAATATACGATGATTGGGGAGATTAAATAAATTATTTATCATTATTTATTTTAAAAAATCACATAAAGCATAATTCTTATATAAATATGCTAAAAATATTATACTAAAAAGAGAATAATTTAACATAAGATTGAAAATCTCTATTATAAAATTCTTAAGAACGATGATCAAAAAATAACAACTTTACAGGATACTTTATGATTAAATCATTGCGTTATTTGAAAATAATAAATATCATATCTACAATTCTTTTTTACATATTTTCACCAGCAGGAGTTATCTATTTAGAATATAATCAACCATATTATAATTATGAAATATTCAATGCGGAGCTCTCATACATAAGTATTATTACCTTTTTTGTTTCAATTTTTCTTCTTCATAAATTTTTCATTAATTATAGTATATTAACTGGATTAATTGGAATTTTAATTCATTTTTGGTGTATATTTTCTTTTTTAGTTCCTATAATTTTGATATCACCAATTAATGATATTAAGTTTGGTATTGGATTCTATTTACACCTAGTATCAATTCTTCCAATTATAACTTCAATAATATTTTTAATGATTTTAAAACTAAAACAAAGTGAAAAAAATAGAGTTTTAATAAAAAGAACAATTCTTGAATTGGGGACAAAATATCCTCGTATAGAAATGAAAGAAATCGCAGAAAAATGTGGTGAACTTCCAGATCTTATAATTGATGTTTTACAAAAAATGATCAAAAACGAGGAAATATATGCTGCTTATTTCAAAACTTCACAAACTGTTGCATTCAATCAACAAGCAAATATAAATGAAATTGATCTTCTTATGGAAAGATATAATGACTGGGAAACTACTAGACTCAAAAAAAAATAGCTTAGATTTAAAATCTAAAACAATGAAATCTAAACAGATTATTTAAAATCCCCAATAATCTTGTTTCCACCAATGTGGTTAATATCAGAGAAATAGATAAGTTAATGAAAAAATTAAAAGAGTGGGAAGTTCAAAAAATTAAAAAAACACATAATAATGAGAAGTTGTGCGGATTAAAAATTTAGAAGCTTTTCTTCCAATTCATTAATCTCTTTTTCTATTCTTCTCACTCTCAAACTATAAGTTTCTTCTGAGATTTTACCTGATGATAATAACTCATCAAATTGATTGAGTTTTTGTTTTAACTTCAAAATTCTATTCTCTATTCGCTTCTTATTTTTCAAAGGGTGATTCGTTTGAAATTCAGCGATCTTAACCTCTTTTTCTGATTCTAGTTTCATTTTAGCCAGATCCCCGGCAACTGAGGCTTTTCCTTGCTGTTCAATTATTTCTGATTTAGTTAGACCTTCTAATTTATCTCTTTCCGATAAGTATGTCATTTTATCACGTTCTTTTTTTGCTTCTAATATTTCTTGTTCTCGTTCGAAACTCTTTTTAGCTGCTTTCAATTCTCTTTTTTTAGTCTCAAGGTCCTTTTTTAATTTGAGTATTTTAATCTCTTCTGAGATTTTTGATTTCTGTTTATCTGTTTCATACAATGAATCAACACCCTCAGGTACTTGAATTCCTAACAAATTCAATGATTCGAACTCCATCCCATATTTTAAAAAATCTTCCATAATTTTGGAGTTAACCACATTTAATACACGTTCTCGATCTTCTAAAAGAATTTGTTTGGCAGTATAATTTTTAAATGTGTCTCTTAAAACGGTTTGTAATAAGGAGAGAATCCAATTCTTAACATCATCTAATGACCAAATCTTCCGTCCTGCAATAACATCGGTATAGAATGTTTTCACATCGTTAACTCTAAATTTCATTGTCCCATGCAAGCCGACGATAATCCCATCCTTAGAGGGTATCCCATTTGATAGTGGGATACCCCACTTTATCTCATTTATGGAAGTATCCACCCAAACAATTTCTGTTCCCTTGGTTTTTGTCTTTTTATTGAGTTCATATATTCCCCCTTCTAAAATCCCTATTAGTTCTCCCTTATCATAGAATAATGCTCTTTCATAATCTTTGACTGCGAAATATTTCTTTTTTTTAAAATCGTCTCCTGGTTGAGGATAAATATACAAAATAGACGTTTTTGTCCCTTCATCCACTCTATGCCAAGCTAAGATTTTAGGATTAATATCTTTAAATCCTTTTTCATCAATTTTTTTATACATATTAAATCCCATCTAAATTTTTAATAATTATTTGATAAACTAAATGTTAAATTAGTAATTACCTTCTGAAATTATATACCATTTATCTCCGTGGAGAAAAGATTTTGAATGCTTAATAATACCAATAGTTTCCAAATTCTTCAAAATATTAGTACACTTTTCTTTTTTCCAATCAAGTGCGTTAATTATATCTGCAAGAGTAAATTTTTGAAGAATTAAAGCAACACTTATTAGTTTGTTCTCATCTTCTGAAATATCATGAGCTTTTAGTTGTAATAGTTTAAAATATCGATTTTGATCAGTTCTTACTTCTCTAATTCCAGGGATTAAGCCATCATCGGTCATTCTATTGATTACTGTTTCAAGTTCTTCTATTGTGAATATTAAATTCGGATTTTGGTCTAAAAGAAATTGATAGAATTCATATAAAGGAATTGTATCCTTTATCTTGTATATGTGATTATTAAAATCTGAAGATGAGTTATTTAGAGCATTTAAAGATTCCAAAATAGCTTCTTTGATGCTATCTCTCTTTATATCTTGTGAATCTTGTTTATTGATAATCTTATTAATTAATTCCGTCTCTAACTTATTATCCATGATTTTCTTCAAGTCGTCATCATTAAATAAATGTAAATCTGGATTGATTTTTACTCTTTTCATAACTAAGTCTGTTAATAATCTCAATTCTTCTCGGGCATCCTTTGTAAAAGAGAGAGCATGAACATTTGCTTCATTTTCCAAATATAGAGAAATCTTCTCTGACAAACTAATGTAGCCATTTATATCATTTAAGATTATGAAATTTAAAAATAATATTTCTGAGAACGTAATTTTTGCTTCTTTTTCTGTAATTTTTCTTTTAGGTTCTCCAGCTTTTTTCAATTTAAGTTTTTTTATTGGATCTTCAGGAGCATTTACAAATATATGTCTAAGATACTTAACCCGTTTTAATATAAAACTAATTAAATCCTCAAAGATTGGATCATCAAGATTAATAACAGTTCCAAGAATTTTACTCATTTCCAACTGTAAGGATTTGAACTTCTCTTCTATGCTGTCATTTTTACCCTTAATAGATCTTTTTAACTCATCTATTTCGTTTGGAATTGCGATCTCATTAAGTAGCTCTTGTTCTTTGGTAATTAAATTCGATTGGATTTCTCTATTTCCATTTGCTTTTTTAATAACCTTCTTTCCGAATCTTGTAATTTTCCATTTTGGAAGTATATTGTTTTTTTCTACGACTCTTTCAACTTGATTGAATTTTTCTAATTGTAATAAAATATTTTTAGTAACTCTCATTGAGAGATCGGTATTTTTACTTATGTTTCTAATACTTGCCAATTTATCTCCTCGATCCCTCAAGTATCTAAGAACAATAGCAATACCTTGAAGACTAATTGGTAGGTTACGAGATGTGTTTTTTTTTGAATTCGTCATAGAAATTTCAGTTTTATTTAAATATTAAATATGATTAAGTAATATATAAATGTTTCCATATGGCAACAATCCTTAATAATGAAAACATTTGTTATATGGTAAATCTTAAAAGTATGAATAACCAAATAAGATTGAATAAGACTTATCAAAATAAAAAAAAATCGTGACATTATCTAAAAACGGGACAGAATGTGATTAAATACAAACTTGTACCTCAACTTAGGGAAAACTGTATAATTAAAGGCAAAAAAGAGTGGCTCTCAGAATATTCACCTGGAGATGTCATTTTCATAATTTCAACTTCTGCTATTAAAAAATTCTCAATAATATCAAAAATTGAAAATATTAAGGAATCGGATAATGCGATAATCTATATTGATAAAAGAATTATGGGAGAATTTGCTGAGAAAGATAATGTTCAAATTATCAAGTACAATCCAGCAGAAGCAATTAATATACAAATTACAATATCAGACTCCTTTTCTATAATATCTAAAGGTGATTGGACGGCAAACATAAAACCCTCAATTAAAAATAAGATAGTAGATATTGGACAAGAAATCTCATTTTTAATCAATTGGGAAGGCGGCGTTCCGATAGTGGCTTCAGGTATTGTAGATTATACCTTACCTAGTCCTCCAGTTTTCATCGGAGATAGGACTCAAATATTTTTGCAAAAAGCTTCTCATGATGATTTAGTAAGAACTTTGGATAGCACAATAATTATTAAGAAAAGGCGTGTAAATATTCTGGAAAACCAATTAAAAGAGAAAAAGTTCCATATTTTTAGACAGATGAAGGAGAGCAACTATCCATATAAAGGACTAAGATTTAAATATAAAGCAACTAACTCCCATCAATTATTTAACTCTATTATAAATATATTCAAGCGTTTAGATATCATTGAAGAACCTTCTGAGGAAATATTTGATAAATCGAATCAAGATTATTTAGGTTCCGCTGTATATCTTTTAAAAAAAAAAGATAATTCCTTCTTGTTGATTGATCTACAAATTGTAGCCTCTTCTAATTCTGGAACAATTCTTCTCTGGATAACCGGAAAAAATATGAACTCCATTTCAGAATCTTTAGATATATACTCAAATCGCATCACTGAATTAATAAAAAGCGTTGAGCAAAAAGCAGAAGTAATTGGTGCTAAATGTCCCGAATGCGGAGGAGATCTTCCATTAAATGAAATGAATGTAGAAGGAATCGTTGAATGTCAGTTTTGCTCCAAAATATCAAAAATACCGAAAGCATTAAGATACTAACAATGAAAGAAGAGAAAAATAATAATAGATATACGAGATTAAAAGCAATTAAAGAATTTGGGTATAATATTGAATGGGATGATTTAAAAACATATCATGTTGGTATAATTGGAGTTGGAGGATTGGGTACAGTTTCATCAGAAATGGCAGTTCGATGCGGTATAGGAGAATTAACTCTAATTGATTTTGACACAGTTGATATAGTGAACTTAAATAGACTAATGTTTCGGGAAGAACATATTGGAAAATCAAAAGTTAAAGTGGTAAATGAGATTTTAAAAAAAATAAATAATGATGTTAAAATAAACTATTTTCAACAAGACATAATGGATATTGAATTTGAAAGTAAATTTATTACAGAAATTAGAAAAATGGATATAATTTTAAATGGATTAGATAATATTCCTGCCAGAGAATATTTGAATGCTAAATGTGTCCATAATGAGATAACTTATATTGATTCTGGAGCCTCAAGAAGTGGTCTTTCTGGATATGTACACCCTATTATTCCAAATAAAACAGCATGCGCACAATGTTTAAGTAGTATTGGATTAGATTTACCAAATGAAAGAGGAGAACCTTGTGTAGCCTCACTACCTTCCACACTAGCTATATTAGCAAGTGTTCAGATACAGGAAATGTTGAAGATCTTACTTAATTTCGGAAAGACTATTGACTATCTGATGTATGATATGATTCAAGGTAAATTTCTTAGTTATAAAACCAAAAGGGACCCAAAATGTTCCATCTGCGGTGATAAATCATATAAAACTAAATCTAGATTTGGAACTCAAATTTCAAAGAAAGATTTAGATCAATTTATAGATAAAACTAAAAAAGAATCTGATTAAAATGAAATCATTTATAATTCCCGAGGAATTCTTTGATTTAATCAGACACCAAGCTCTTAATTCAGAGGAGGAAATATATGGATGGTTAATTGGATATTTACATGAAAAATATCCAAGAGTATTGGCTCTATTTGAATGTCAAAAATTCCAACACCAATCTATAATAAACGCCATTCCTGATGTAAGAGAATTTTATGAAATCAGCTCAATCTTACCGCAAGGAATTGGAGCAATAGGTATTTATCATTCTCATCCCCATGGTTCTAAAGTTTTTCATAGTCATACCGATGATTCAACCTTATTAAGCTTAAGTAATCAATTTCCAAATTGTATCTCCGTAGTCACTAATGGAAATGAGGTTGAATGTTTTATCATCGATGAGGATCAGAAAACAAAGAAAATAGATTATACTCTAAAGAGCACTAAACCCCCTTCCTTTATAATTATATCATTAGAATTGAATTTGAAACTTTTAATAGATAAGGAAATAATAAAGAACAATTTAGACGGCATTTATATTAAAATATCAGATGAAATCAGAGATTATTTAGAATTAGTTTGGGAAGATTTCGAATTTTATTACCAGGATGAAAAATTGGAAGAAACCATACCCCTCAAGACAATTTTAAAAGATGAATTAAATTCAAAACCTATTAAAATGAGATTATCAGATGATATTAGACCAAACAGTAATAACACTATGATTTCAATTAGCCCCAATGAGAAAGTAAATGAATCTGAAATGAAACGAGATCAATTTGTAGTCTTTCAATCCGAAATCGATGTTAAAGTACCGATTTATATTAGTTCACCTTATAATACTCTTTCTGATCTGACTTTAACTATTAAAACCGAGTTAATTAGCAATAATATTCTAAATCGAATTATAAAAGCTTCCTTAGATTTTGGAAATAAAGTCTTATGGGTCCCTAATGTCTATCATCTTTGGTTTTTTGGCTTTTACATATCGCTTCTTACGTTTAATGATAAAGAATTAAACAAGACAACTTTATCTGAATTAAATTATAAAATAATAACTAGACTGATTTCACTAATTACGTCTCTGAGTAAAATATCATTATCGGAAAACTTGGTTCATTTACTTAGTGAAACTATTAGAAATATTAAAAGTTTTTCACTAGATTTCCATTGGAAAAATAAAATAGCAAAGAAAATTAGGAACTGCGAAAAATCATTAACTAAGATAATTTAATATATGAGCTACAACAAAAAATTAAAAAATATAAATTTAATATAATAATAAGGAAACATTAACAAAACTCAAAATAAAAAGGAGTAGATAACCCACATGTCTTCTGAATTAAATACAATTTATTTTGTTAATAAGTTTGGATCGGAAAAAAAGCAAATCCCTTTCCCTGTATCTCCTAATTTAAAACTAATGGATGTGATTCCCGAAATATCAAAAAAGTTTGGGATTTCTTCTCAGAACATCTGTATAGCTAATATGGGGGGACAGGTTTTAACTTCTAGTGATTTAATGAAGCCAATTGGCGAATTGGTAGAAATTTTTGGAAAATCATATGACATTATTGATCGAGGTATTGTAGGGTGAATGAGAAATCAGCAAGATGGCAGCGGTCTATTATTGATGAAATAATCCAAGAATTTCCACAAAAATGGATTGAAGTTAATCCAAAACATCACGCTTGGAAGGATCGTATAAAGATTGAAATAGAGAAAATATTGAAGTATATAAATTTTTTGAGACGTACTCAAACACGTCCATGGTTTAAACTATTTCCTGATAAAAATCCAAGATATAATTATTTGGTGTGGTCTGGAAATTTAATTATTCCCGAAAAACCGGAAATAAATTTTGAAATAAAGGTATTATTAACATCAGAATACCCAAAAGTCTGTCCAAGATGTTTTGCTGAAGAAAAGATCCTCAATTTTTGCGGAAAAATTTTTATAAAAAACATTTGGGAACAAAATAATAAGAAATATGTAATGATCTGTCATGAGCACATGGCAAATACCGAAGCTTGGAACGAACGACTTGGAATAGCGCATTTTTTTATTAGACAAATTTGGGTTTGGTGGGCAGCTCAACAAAATATTATCATTAATGAGTTTGATAAAAAAAAAAATCTATAATTCTATTTACGGAATAGGTTACTTTTCTTTAAGTTAAGCATAATTTTTAATGTATCATTTTTTATGTTCTTATCACCTAATTATTTGAATAATCTTAGAAATGTGAAAAAATATGGAAGCAAAAGTTATAGAAACAAAAACAGATAGCGTGATTATATACCAAAAAGGAGTTCAAATTACTCAGATCGGGGAAATTAATCTTG
>WJIN01000294.1 GCA_014730295.1 Promethearchaeota archaeon
AATCATGGTTATATACTTAGGAATATCTAACATGGGCTTTGGAGAAATCAATAAATAAATGAACGTGTTCCATACCCCATTCGATTTCCACCACTTTTACCTCAAAGTTCTCTGATAGTTCAGTAATCTTTGTTTTTAGAGCCTCAATAATACCAATCCTCTCTATAAACACGGGTTGACGGGATTTTACTCCAGAAATTAAGTGAACCATGAGAGAATAGACTCTATGAGCATCTTTTCGATATTCCATTATATTTTAATCAATTCGAGAGGATAAAAAGGATATAACTATTTGAGTTTAGTGGTTTTTAAACACATTCATCCACGCCTTAAAGGACTTGGCTTTCTGCGTAAAAAACGGTAAAATAAAAAATAAGAAAAAAAAATAGACGCATTTTCTCATTTAGAGCGTAATGGTCTCTATTTCATAGACACATTTACTATCTCCGCGTTTACGACATGAACCTTCTTTATGATCTATGCGAGCTGCTTTGTCGAAGCTTTTTGCAGCTCCTTCAATAAGACCAATATCAAATTCGCAAGGATATGGGTTATCAGCAGTAATAGTATAACTATCTTCATCCACCTTCTCGAATTTATAAGACCCGATAACTGATGGGTCACTTGGTTGATGATTCATTCGGTATGCTTGATCAATCGACTTTAATACCGATTCAAGGTCATTTATATTCGAAGGCCAAGCTGCATTCTTCATTACGTTTTTCCCGATTGATTTTAGAACGAGATCTCCGTATTCCTTTTCTATTTTCCGTAATGCGTCCAAGAAGGCATCTACTGGATAATATTCATTTGGTTGAATTTCAGATCCGAAAGATTCTTCGATAATATCTTCAGCCAACTTATCGCTTGTTAATGCATCTATAATGGAATTGATTGATTTGCCTAATGCTTTTGTATCTGACATAAATATCATGTATTTAGTATTAAAAGTTATATATAAAGACGCAGAATTAAAAAAGTTTAAATATATCAATTATATTTGGAAAAGCTTAGTTTTAATGACTTTTTTGTAAGCTAATATTCTATATTATTGACATTTTTATCAATAAGATCATTGACATAACTGTGTATGAGAATTAGGGATATAAGATCCCTTATATTACTTTCAAACTTACATATTTGTCATTCTATGGGTTTTTTATTTCAAAATTGAAGTAAAATTTTCTAATTTTCTTTTTTATTAAATTATATATCTATTTGTAGACTATGAAATTAGTCAATAAAATGAAAATGACCATCAAAAAATATGTAAAAACTGAAATTCTCAAA
This sequence comes from Promethearchaeota archaeon, assembly GCA_014730295.1. The sequence goes on from WJIN01000294.1 coordinate 1,291, forward strand.
CTCAGATAATAAAAAAATGCGATAAAAAAAGGAGAAAGAATAAGAACACAAGATTCTCATTCTATTATTAATATGTCGAGATCTCATAAACACAATGCCGATTACCATTCTTTCTGCAAGAGCCTTCTTGATGGGAGATTCGTGCCCCCTTATCAAATGCTTTTGCGGCACCTGTAATAATACCCTCATCAAAGACACAAGGATAGGGATTATCGCAGGTAATAGTAAAGCTTTTATCAGAAAGTTTATCAAATTTATATGAGCCAATAATCGAGGGATCATTTGGTCTTGTATTCATTTGATATGCTGTATTTATAGATTGTAGGACAGATTCCAGATCATGTACATTTTGTGGCCATTCGGCATTAGACATCATTTTTTTGCCTATACTTCTGAGGACAAGGTCTCCATATTCATCCTCGATTTTAGCCAAAGCTTCTAAGAAATTTTCAATTGGATAAAATGAATCTGGTTGGATAGTGGTACCAAAGCTTTCTGCGACAATTTCCTCAGCTAATTGTTTTGAGACAAAGCCATCTAAAATTGCGTTTATACTTTTTCCCAAAGCTTGTATTTGTGACATTTTTATCAACCGAAACATACAAAAAGGTATATTTAAGTTAACAGATTTGTAAAAACTTAAATAGGTAGATTCACATTCTTGTCGAAATTATATCATAAAGAAAAGGATAACTGGATCTACCTAATAATAAAAAAAAACTCAATAATAATAATAACAATATAAATCATAACAAATAGAATAAAATATATTTAGAAGAAATTAATTTTATGTTTTGAGGTTAAAAAAATAGAGTAAAAAAAATCTTAATTTAATACGAAGACTATGTCTAAAAAACAAAATAAAGGGGCTAATAACGGAGTTAAGAATAAACTTATCTCGTTATCTGAAAATATTGCAAACAAGTTGAATAAAGCGGGAGACTTTCTTAAAAATGAGGTAATATTCCAAAGAGTATATCTAAAAGGACAGGAACCGCCCAAATCTTATGCCTTTCAAAAAAAATTCATTGGAATTTATGCATTTTTTGGTATCGTTTCATTTATATTATTATGGGGTACGAATGATCCTCAAAATATTGTTATTAGCACTTTAAGCTTCGGAAATCCGTTTGCCTTTAGCAACGCCGTTGTTGCTTTGTTTTTAACTTTATCGGTTATGCTGAGCAATGATAAAACCAGAGAATTCATTTTTGAGGAGAAAACTGCGATAAAACAGATTCTAATCTTCGGGTCCTTATTAGCGGGGTATTTTATTCTTTTTTTGTTTATATCCACGAATATCAACTTTCTTAGTTATCTCTTGGGCTTATCTTTTATTTGGATCGTGATTTTAAGTAGCAGATTTTATATATATGCACGAAAGTTTTCTACTAAAATCGAGGTTAGATTTATACAAAAGTATTCAATCGTACGATATTTAGCGATATTGATAATCCCCTTAATTCTTCTGGTAGCGTTAGTGATCATCTCAATACTTTATCGTACTTTTCTCGTATTTCTTGCTCTTGACTTCTTCGGATCTAATAGTCCTACTGAGGCAGTTAATTTATATAATGTTGAAATGCGGATTGTTATGCCTTTAGTGTATTTTAGTCTCGTGATGACCTTTGTTTTTATCATCCTTGAAATTGTATCTACACGTCGTAAATCCGAAAGCAAACGGGCAGGAGCATTTGATAATTTCACTTTTTCATTAATCGTGTTTTTCATTTTCTTCTTTCAATTATTCCAAATGAGTATTTTCTTGATATTAAGACCAGAAACGATTGATGCGTTAAGAGCGACTGTTGGGGCGACAAGCACAACTATTACCTATATATTCATCCTTGAATTTATTATTTCTATGATATTCTTATATAGAGTAATACTTAAAGTGGGACGTTCATATGGATGGAGGATCCTCTTTTTTAAGAGGGACGGGCTGATACCATTTTTCTTAGGTTGTATATTAGCACAGACTTTAACGCGATTCGCACTTGCAAATGAAATCGCAAACCAAGAAATTACGATCATTGGAAATATATTTTTAGCGGATAAATATCTAATTTCCATTTTAATGATTATATTTCTTGGAATTACCCTTTTAGTTTATTACATTAAACCTCATCAGACTTCAATGTTCCTAAGAATGCAAAAGGAAACTGTTAGTGAAGAGGAAAAAGCAATGGATATGATCTATAACCTTATCAGAAGGGAATATATCAGACGTGGGGAAGCCTATCCAATAGAGATTTTGGAACGGGACTTAATTAAAGCCACAAAATTATCGAAAGCTATCATTTATTCCCTTATCAAGCGATTAGCAGAGAAAAATGTTGATATCGTGCTTCGAGAAAATAAGGATGAGTTTAACAGAAAAGTGCTTTGGATTGATTTTGTATCCGTCACAGAAAAGTTCGAAAGAAGTGAAAGTGCGCAAAGAAAGGCAAAAAAGTATCTTTCGGAACAATTAATTGAATCGACTTCAATTAAAAAGAAAAATATGAATGAGTTAGCAAAAAATTTAAGAGCGGAAAAAGCCTCAGATCAATTTATTGATTCTTTGAGGGTTACATTCGAGAAGAAGGAAAAGGAAGCAGAAAGTACTAAAAAAATTAAACAATTAAAAGAATTTTCTTTTAAACCAGCAGACCTCACTGATAATATAAAAAATGTTCTCCTCCAATTAATTAAAGAGGAATACTTATACAGAATTGAACACACAGACCATTATGAAGATATTTATATACCCATATCCGAAATTGCAAACGTGATTCAATATCGAACCAAAATTACCCCCGGAGATCTATACCCCATCCTCGACCATTTCAATAAGAATGACATTGAAATCACTTTAGTGGAAAATCCAGATGACCTTGAAGATAAACGTATAAGAATCATTCCTTACCCCGACGACCAAATGAATTATTTACTCGCTCAATTTCGACCAGAGGAATATCAAGAAGTTAGAAATATCATTTCTCAGAATTTTTTAGAGTGCGTTCAAAAACATAATCCAGTAAAAACCATCAAATCTCTATTCAAGAAAAAAGATAATAACGAAAAATGGGAACCAATTTTAGAGTATTTAGAGAAAAACATTCAAAGCTTTGAAGAGAAATTTCTGTATAATCAAAATATAAAAGAATTGAACAAATCATTAGATCTTATAAAAAAAGCTAAAAAATAAGATTCATATTTCTTGTTTTGAACAAGTCGATTAGGTATTTTAAAGGTCATTCTAAGCTAAATATTTGTTATTTCTCTCTGGTTTGGAAAAAAAATGATAATCAACACACCTAATAATTGAAAACATCTCTTAATTAATAATTTTTTATACTCTCATTTTAATTCTCAATATTCTTTTTTTAACTAAGTTATACAAATCAAGACATTCAAATTAAGAGTGCGTAAAATATAGAAAGCAATAAAAAGCGAAAAAAAAATGGATAAACAAAAACATCGTAAGGAAATGATGCAAGATTTTAAGAGACGTTTCTTAATCTCATTGGCTTTAACGATTCCGATTTTAATCTTTTCTCCCACAATTCAATCATTATTTGGTATTTCATTTCAATTTCCAGGTATAACGATAATATCTTTTTTAATGTCATCAATAATTTTTTTCTATGGAGGGTACCCTTTCTTAAATGGATTACTAGATGAGCTAAAGGATAAACAACCGGGAATGATGACATTGATCGCAGTTGCTATCAGTGTGGCGTATTTCTATAGCACATCCGTTGTATTTGATATCGTAGCAGGAAGGATCTTCTTTTGGGAACTCGCTACTTTAATCGATGTTATGTTAGTTGGGCATTGGATAGAAATGAAATCTGTTATTGGTGCTTCACGAGCATTGGAAGAATTAGTTAAAATTATGCCAACTGAAGCACATCTTAAGAAAAATGGAGAAATTGTTGATCTAAAAGTTGAAGAGTTGGAAAAAGGAGATAAAGTACTTGTAAAACCCGGAGAAAAAATACCTATTGACGGAATTGTCATGGATGGTGAAACTAGCGTAAATCAAGCTATGATAACTGGAGAATCAGAACCTGTACTTAAGAGTAAAGATGATGAAGTTATAGGAGGTTCTATCAACGGTGATGGATCGATTACAGTAGAGGTAACAAAAACCGGAAAAGAAACATATCTTAATCAGGTTGTAGAATTAGTATCAGAAGCTCAAAAAAGTAGATCTAAAACTCAAGATTTAGCCAATAGGGCTGCTTTCTGGTTAACTAGTACATCAATATCAGTAGGAATTTTCACATTTATAATTTGGATTTTAATAAACCCCGATATCGCATACGCTATCGAGAGAACCGCAACCGTGATGGTTATTACTTGTCCACACGCCTTAGGTCTAGCCATTCCTTTAGTAGTTGCAAGATCTACATCACTCGCCGCTACCTCTGGCTTGTTGATACGGGATAGAAAATCTTTTGAATTTGCAAGAAACATTGAAGCTATTGTATTTGATAAAACAGGCACTTTGACAAAAGGAGAATTTGGAGTAATAGATATTATTAAATCCGAAAGTAATACAGAAAAGGAGATTTTAGCTATTGCCGCTTCTTTAGAAACCAATTCAGAACATCCGATAGGAAATGGAATTGTGAAATCTGCAAGGGATAGAGATATTGAATTTAAAAAAATCAGGGATTTTGAAGCAATTCCGGGGAAAGGTATAAAAGCTAAAATTAAAGACATAGAATATAAAGTTGTAAGTCCAGGGTATTTAGAAGAAAATGATATACATTTTAAAGAAAAGAAAATCGAGAAAGTTAAGAAACAAGGTAAAACAATAGTATATTTATTAAAGAATAAAAACGTAATTGGTGCTATTGCTCTTGCGGATATTATTAGAGAGGAATCCAAAGATGCTATTAATAGATTAAAATCTATGGGAATAAAATGCATGATGCTAACTGGAGATAATAAATATGTTGCTCAATGGGTCGCTGAAGAATTAGGTTTAGATGATGTGATTGCTGAAGTGCTACCTGATGAAAAGGCAAAGGAGATTAAAAAAGTGAAAGCTCAATATAAAGTCGCAATGGTGGGGGATGGAGTAAATGATGCACCAGCTTTGGCTAGCGCGGATGTCGGGATCGCAATAGGGGCTGGAACTGACGTCGCTATAGAAACGGCAGATATTATTCTTGTGAAAAGTGACCCAAGGGATGCCGCAGATATAATTGAATTATCTAAAAAAACCTATTCTAAAATGATCCAAAATTTATGGTGGGCCTCGGGATATAATATAGTTGCAATCCCTCTTGCTGCGGGAGTTTTAGCGGGATTCGGGATAGTCCTTCCACCTGCGATTGGTGCCTTGATTATGAGCTTAAGCACAGTGATTGTAGCAATAAATGCAAGATTACTCAAAAAAGAGTAAATAGAACAATTTAAAAATATTTTTATCCCAGATAAATAAAAATGTCAAAAATAACATCAAAAATTTCTGTAATAGGTTGTGGAAATGTGGGAATGGCGTATATATATGCGGCAATAATAAAGGCAATTGCACGAGAGTTTATACTTGTCGATATTGACACGGAAAGAATAAAAGGAGAAGTAATGGATCTAAATCATACCGCCCCCTTTACTAAAACAATCAATATTAAAGCAGGAGAATATACCGATATAACGAATTCGGATTTAGTTATAATCACTGCGGGAAAAAACCAAGAACCTGGGCAAACAAGATTAGATATAGCTCAAGCAAATGTTGATTTGTTTAAAAAAATCATTCCGCGAATATACAACTATGCTCCTGAGGCCATATATTTAGTGGTGTCGAACCCAGTAGATATATTATCATATGCAGCATATAAAATATCTGGAAAGGATCATCGACAAATCATTGGTTCTGGTACCACATTAGACACAGCGCGATTGCGATTTAAAATCTCTGAGCATTGTGAAGTTGATCCCCGTAATGTCCATGCCTATATCTTGGGTGAGCATGGAGACACGGAATTTCCCGTATGGAGTAGAGCATTAATTGGAGGATTATTATTTGATGATTATTGCCACCTCTGCGATAAAAGAGATCTATGTGACCGGGAAGAACGGATTGATGAAATTTTTAAACAAGTAAAAAATTCTGCATATAAAATAATAGAAATGAAAGGAGAAACTTCATATAGCATAGGATTATCACTTGCAAGGATTTCTCAAGCGATTATTAATAATGAAAATGCTATCTTGCCTGTCTCATGTCTTATAAACGATTATTTGGGAATTGATGATGTATATCTTAGCCTCCCTAGAGTTTTGAATAAGACGGGAGTTAGAGAGACACTCAAATTAAAATTAAATAAGGAAGAGGAAAATAATTTAAAAAATTCCGCGGATACCTTAAAAAGAGTATTAGAAAGTGTTGGATTTCAATAAATACCTAATTCTATTAAACTTCTTTTTTTCAAAAGAATATTTTTGATGTAATTAGAAATAATTATAGAAAAACTAATTCTATACCTTAAATTACATTAAATAAAGATTTTAATGGCAATTTGTTATGAACTATGAGAAAATTAAGAAATCATCTTTTTTAACACATTTAGTACAAACTAAATCTGCCATTATTTTTTACACCTCCGATTTAAAAAATTAAATTAAAAATATTCTAGTAAAAAAAAAATTATTGAATTATTTTCATGGGTTTTCCATGATGCTCGGGGATATCACTTGATTCACAATCGGGCCCCATCCAACAGATAAGACTGTCATCCTTCAAGCGCATTGGCTTTCCGCAATGAGTAGGAACCTCTTCGGTGTAGTTGCATTCTTGACATTCGAATTTTTGAATAATATATTCGGTTTCTGGTTCCCAGCTTTCCTTAGACAACATTTATCACCTCTTAAATTTTTGGATTTCTCATTTAATTTTTAGAGATCTTTTTTAAAATTTATTGAACTATTTTCATGGGTTTTCCATGATGCTCGGGCATTTTTTGTTTTCCACATTGAGGACCCATCCAACATACCAATAATCCATTCTCTTTATGCATAGGTTTTCCACAATGAGTTGGAACTTCTTCGGTATAGTTGCATTCTTGACATTGTAAAATCGGTTTTTGAGATATAATATCGGAGTCGTTTTGATCTTTTGAAGAGCTTTCAACCGATGTTTTCTCCTCTTCAAGATATTTTTCAGGATTCATTTTGAACTTTTCCAAACAATTTGGATTACAGAAATAATATGTATCATCATTATATTCAAAATCGTCCCATTTTTCAGGTTCTGAAGTGGTCATTCCACAAACGGGATCTTCTACTATTTCTTTATCTTTTTCTCCGGCCTTATGCATTAGTTTCGGGTCTATATTATCATAATCCTTGAATTTTTCCGGATTATGTTTAAAGGTCTTCTCGCAGGATGGATTACAGAAATAAAAGGTTTCTCCCTTGTATTTGTATTCAATTGACTGGCTCGGGATAATCTTCATTCCACAAACGGGGTCAGTTACCACTTCCTCTTGTTCTAATAGCATTTCTTCTTCAATTTGTTGTTCTGTTCTAGGATCAAACCGTTTTAAGAAGAGTGCATTAGACACCACTGAGACCGAACTTGAAGCCATAAAGACCGCCGCTAAATACGGAGGTAAAAAGTAGCCTGTAATATAAAAGAGAAGCCCAGCTGCTATCGGGATTCCAATAATGTTATAAATAAATGCCCAAAACAGATTACTTATCATTTTTCGGTAAGTCTTGTGTGATAATTTTAATGCAGCGACCACATTTCGTAGATCTCCCCTCATTAAAACAATACTTGCTGTTTCTATTGCCACATCAGTCCCAGAACCTATCGCAATACCTATATCCGATTGAGCTAATGCGGGAGCGTCATTGATACCATCACCGACCATTCCGATAATTTTTCCAGACTTTGATTGTTGAAGCTCTTGTATTTTAAGTGCCTTATCATTTGGGAGAACTTCTGCTAAGATATGGTTTCCATCAAACCCTAATTCTTTTCCGATTGCAAGTGCGGTTTCTTTATTATCTCCGGTAATCATATAGAGCTCTAATCCCATATCCCTCAATTTTTCTAAGGCATAGGGTGCTTGCTCTTTGATTTTATCTGAAATTCCAATAATCCCCCTTAAAGTGCTGTCAACACTTATAAAAATCGTGGTTATTCCTTTTTGCTGAAATTCAAGGAATTTTTCAAGAAAATTGCTAACAGATATATTTTCTTCTTTCATTAATTTCTCGTTTCCGATTAATACTTGTAAATTGTCAATAGTGGCAACCACACCTTTTCCGGGTACGGCATCAAATTTTTCAGGAGATATTAGGTTAAGACCTTTTTGATTAGCTTCTTCAATTATAGCTCTTGCTAGGATATGTTCTGATCCCATTTCGGCACTTCCCGCATAATACAATAATTCTTTCTCATCGAAACCTTCACTTTTCAATTCTTTTTCGGTAAAGATCTTGACTACACTCGGTTTTCCCACGGTTAGGGTTCCTGTTTTATCAAACACGATAATATCCAAATTATTAATTGATTCGAGTGAATCGCCCCCTTTAATTAATATTCCATTTTCGGCACCCTTACCAGTTCCTACCATTACCGCTGTTGGTATCGCTAATCCAAGCGCGCATGGACAAGATATGACCACAACAGAAGTAAAAACGAGAAGTGAAAGTTCTAACCCTATTCCAGCTATTAAAAACCAGTACATAAAAGCTATCAATGCTATAGCAACCACAGCGGGAACAAAATAATTACTTACTTTATCGGCCAATTTTTGCTTTTCTGCTTTTCTACTTTGCGCTTTCTTAACAAAATCTATAATTTGAGAAAGGACAGTATCTTTTCCTACTTTTGTTGTTTTGATATGTATCAATCCCGTCTGATTTATTGTACCTCCAATAACATCTTCATCTATTTCTTTTTTTACATATCTACTTTCTCCAGTAATCATTGACTCGTCAATTTTAGTTTTCCCCTTTATAACTACACCGTCGACAGGGATTTTCTCACCAGGTCGCACTACCAAAATATCTCCAACCTCTATTTCTTCTATTGGAATTTCCGTTTCTCGGCCGTCTTTCAGGAGTGTTGCCGTTTTTGGCTGTAATCCGATTAACTTTTTTATTGCTTCTGAGGTTTGTCCTTTTGTTTTATGCTCGAAATATTTTCCGATCAATAGAAACGAAAGAATCATACTCATAGCTTCATAAAAAGTAGCTCCTTCGATAAAGAATGTGGTTAATACAGAATACACATAAGCGGTGGTAGTTCCAAGAGCTACTAGAACATCCATATTCGTAGATTTATTTTTAAGTGACTTGTAGGCACCTTCTAAGAAGAAAGATCCAGCAATGATATAATTTCCAGTCGCGAGAAAGAATAACACCACATTTCTAATAAAGGATTCAGCTAAAAACCAACTAATCGGTGTAATAATCAGTGTAAACGCAAGAGATATAAATAGAATTCTGAGCCTATATTTCAATTCTTTTTGATGAGCTTCGATCTCTTTATCTACAGCTCCAGCTGCCTTTTTGATATCGTATCCAAATTCTTTTACTCTTGAATAGATTTCATTTTCACTAATTTGGATATCATTAAACTCAATAAATAATTTACGAGCTTGGTAATTTCCTCTTATGTTTTCAATTCCTTTTATATTTTTGACATCTTCTATGAGCTCCTTAAATTTTTGCTCAGAAATTGATACCGTGTCCTTAATTTTAAGATCCATCCTTGCCAAGGATGCTTTATAGCCAAGGTCTTGTATAGCTCTATTAAATATCTTGTAATCTGCTTTGTCGGGATCAAATTCTACGAGAGCTTCTTCATTGGTAAAATTCACGTTCGATGCCTTAACTCCTTCAAGATTCTTGAGTTTCGTTTCGATTTTGAGTGCGCAGCTCGCACAGGTCATCCCTCCGAGCTTGATTTTCATTTGTTCTTGTTTTCTTTGACTCATAATTATATTTACCTTAATAACTATGGTATAATTGCAATTTGAAATAATTATAAATTGTGTTTATAGAATGTAAAAAAAGACAAATGCTATGGATTAAGATAAAAGCAAAACTCTAAATTTTCTATAATTTATTAACTAATCCCTTAGAAATATGCTTTTAAAAAGAGTCTACTTTGATTCCTTTGTTGCTTTATATTTTTTTATAGCGTCTCGAAGACCATCGCTCGCCAGATTACTACAATGCATCTTAGCTTCGGGTAGGCCATCTAAAGCTTGGGCGATATCCTCGCGAGTAATTTTCGATGCTTCATGAAGATTTTTTCCCTTCGCCAATTCTGTTAATATACTCGATGTAGCAATCGCAGCAGCACATCCAAATGTTTGGAATTTTATGTTTTCCAGAAATTCCTCACCGTTCTTTTCGCCAACTTTAATATAAATATAGGTAATATCCCCGCAAACAGGATTTCCCGCTTCACCTATTGCGCTTGGATCATCTAATTCACCCATATTTTTTGGATTTTTGAAATGATCCATAACTTTATCTGAATAAATTTTGAAAGCCTCGCAAAAATCTCAATAAGTATTTTTTTAACTTATTAGGAGAAGGTAAAAATAAAACAAAAAATTTTCTAAAAGGACTATAATTCAAAAATTAATGTGTAAAATGTTTCGATATAATTTACACTTAGAAGGCTTCAGAATTAAAATTTAAAACTAATATTTTTAAATAGCACAATAAATTTCTATTATCATTACTTTCATTATATTATTACAAGAGAGTGAGCGCCTATGGAAAAAATTAAAATTGGAATCTGCGGAATCGGAAATTGTGCCAGTAGTATAGTCCAAGGCATTGAATATTATAAAAAGAAAAAACCAGAGAGTGCTATCGGGCTAATGCACTGGGATATTAACAATTATACTCCAAGAGATATAGAAATAACATGTGCATTTGATATTGATAAAAGAAAAGTAGGTAAAGACGTTTCTGAGGCTATTTTTGCCAAACCTAATTGTTGTAATACAATTTGCGAAGATATCCCCCATATGAATGTCGAAGTGAAGATGGGAAGGATATTAGATGGTTTTGCCCCTCACATGAAAAATTATTCTGAAGAATCATCCTTTATGTTGGCAGATGCTGAGGAGCCATCAAGAGAAAAGGTTATCGATGAAATAACCCAATCAGAATGCGAGATTTTATTAAATTATCTGCCCGTTGGTTCTGAAAAAGCGGCAAGATTTTATGCGGAATGTGCTCTGGAAGCAAAAGTAGGATATATTAATTGTATACCTGTCTTTATGGCAAGTGATCCCCAATGGGCCAGCAAATTTGAGAGAAAAAATATACCTATAATCGGGGACGATATTAAATCTCAATTAGGCGCAACAATCGTTCATAGAGTGCTAACTAATCTTTTTAAGAATCGAGGAGTTCAATTAGACCGCACTTATCAATTGAATACTGGAGGGAATACTGATTTTTTGAACATGTTGGACAGAAATCGTTTAACCTCAAAAAAGGCTTCCAAAACGGAATCAGTCCAATCTCAAACATCTATGAGATTAAAAGACGAAAACATTCATATTGGTCCGAGTGATTGGGTTTCATGGCAAAAAGATAATAAAATATGCTTTATACGAATGGAAGGAAGAATTTTTGGTGATATTCCAATCGACCTCGAGCTGCGACTTTCGGTTCAAGACTCTCCGAATTCGGCAGGCGTGGTAATAGATGCAATACGTTGCATGAAATTAGCATTAGATAGAGAGCAAGGAGGGATCTTATATGCACCGTCAGCCTTTTTTATGAAACATCCTCCCATGCAACTTACCGATGAACAAGCATTTGAATTAACGGAAGAGTATATTAAAGGGGATTTCCAGAAACAAAGTCCAATTGAGATTGAACAATATATTAAAAATAAATTATAATTGTTGATTCAAAATCATAAGTTTTCGTTCCTGAGGAGTTGAGACTTTCTCTACTCCTAATGTAGTCACATATTTAGCCACATCCACTAACTTTTTAGGACTTTCGTGAAAGAAACAGACCTCATCCGGTTCGAGGTTTTTAATCATTTCGGTCAGTTGGACCTTATCACCATGAAGTTTTATCTTAATTTGCGGTGCGAATGTATTTACTAATAATGCTCTAAAAGGTACTTTCCAAGTTTCTGAAAGTTCAATTATACTCTCCTCATTTTTCTTGTCTTCGGGAGGGTGGACTAACGTTTGACCAGGTTCTTCATGAACCGCTCCCGCCAAAAATACGAGATTATGAGGATTTCTCCCAATTACATTAATAATATTGCGGATTATTCCATACGACAGATCTGGGGGATGAGAGATAATAATATTATTTTTCTTTTTTAAAAAGTCCAAATCTTCATGACTAAACCATCGGAATTTTATGCTATTAAAAGGATTAGCTTTATTGCGAATTAGTCGTGAAATGGGACCGTAAATATATTCATAGCGATGATTTATAACTTGGATATTCTTTCTTACCATCATATCCACATAGATATTGGGTCTTTTTTTATAGTCACGTCTAAGTTGCTTTTTGCGAAAATGGCGCCAGAAAGTAAGCATAAAACTAATAGCCAAACTAGAGGGATCCGCTCCGATTAAGGAACTATCTCCATACTCCGCTTTTTGTTCTAAAAACAATATCAAACTATGAAAATGTTGGGAAGGATTACCAAATTCTTCATAAGCATTAGAACCATCAATTAATAAAAAGTCCAATGGTTTTGATATTTGATCTAAAAATCTACGCGTCCCTGCGAATGGGGTTATATCATAATACGTATAATCTCCCGAATAGAGGAATCGATAATCTCTTGCCTTAACCAGCATCATTAACGCACCCGGCATATGACCCGCATGGAAAAAAGATAGATAGCAATTTTTATCTTTAAATTCAATTTTATCTCCATTCTCAACATATATAACGTTTTTAACGATGTTTCTATATTCTTCCTCTTCGATTTCGCTATGATCTTCTTGTTTTAGGAAATCAGAATCACGCAGTAGATATAAATCTAAAGTTATCCGAGAACAGAGAATGGGAACATCAGGATGATTCTTAATAAAGTCCTTTAATCCAGATACATGATCATAATGAGAATGTGACAAAAATACAGCATCAATTTTTGGTTGGAAATCTTTGACATTTAGAATGATGTTTTCAGATTTTTCTAGTTCTTCTGGTTCATGATTAGTCTCAGAACTTAGCGATTTTTGAATTTCGGTATCTTCTTCATTGTTACCGTCTGTATTGTCCTCTTTTTCAAGGATTTTATCTTGACTTTCAGATAATATTATCTTGCTTTTTTGGTCTTTCTTTAGTAAATCGTTTAGATTAGTAAGATACTTCTCAATATCTTCCAAAAATTCTTCTCCGATCCCACAATCAAGAAGGATATTCAGTTGACCGATTCCCAAAATAATACAATTATGATTTGGTCTCAAGGCAATAGGATATAGAGTCAGTCGAATTTTATCTGTGTCTTTTAAGTTATTTGAGAGAAGTATTTCCTCAAAAAAAGTGGAATCATATCTTTTATCAATCTTATCAATTGCCAAGGATATTTCACTTTTACCAACTGGAACCCCTGTTATGTAAAAGTACCAGCCGTAGGTTTTAACCAAATGTTCTAAATTCTCATACATTTTATCTCCGATGAGAGATTTAATGACAATTACCTTTTCATCTTCATAATAAATAATTTTTCTAATTGCTTCTTTCTCTTTTTTCGGTACAGCTTTATTTTGTGAAACAAAATGAACTAATGTCTCTTTTATGTCTTTTTGAGTAATATTATTTGATTTTATAATGTTTAAATATTTATGATACTCCTTAGTTTTATATAACGGACGCATGTTCTCTTTTTCTGTTAATTCGATTTCAAAATCGTCGATTTGAAATAACTCCTCACTAATAATCGTTTCTCCAGATTTTGTTTTTTTCTTTTTCTTATCTCTGTATTGTTTTGTCACGAAGAAAAACCAACCATATTTCTTAACTAATTCTTCTCGTTTCCAGATGATTTCTTTTCCATGACTAGATTCGATAATAATAATCCTATCTTTCTTGCTATAGATTATTGTAGTAATTGACCGCAAAGTTGATTCTGAGATTATTTTATTATGTTCGGAAAAAAAATCATCTAAAACATCTTCAATAGGTTCTTGTTCTATATTATTTTCTTCCATTAGTTCTAATTTCTCTTTGTATGAGCGAACTTTAAAAGAAGAAGATAATTGGTGTTTTGCTTGGATAGCAATCGTTTGGTTATGATAATTAATTGATTCCTTTTCCATGATCTAAAAACAAAAAATGATTAATTAGGGTATACTTTCTAATTGATTTTAAAAATCGATAACAATAAAATTTAATTATTAATTGACTTTTGGTATTAACCTTATTATACCTGTTGATGATGTAGTGTTTTTTATCTGGTAAGTTTTGTCAATTCTACTCTAATTATGATTACAAATTTGGGGAGGAATCACCTTCTTTCTGTAATCACATCTATTTCAGATAAAGGAATATAGGTATTATTATTATATTTATCTTTAAGAACCACTAAATCATCCTCAGTGATCCTGATCAGGGTTCCACTGAATTTTTCACTTATATTTTTGATATAAATATAGACATCGACATCTATAAGTTCATTTACAATTTTTTTTGGAATCATTTTGCAAATCTCTTAATTTTATTATCTAATATCACTTTCATTCTTATAATTTTTAACTTTTATGTGTTCTTTCTTTGTTTATGAATTGCTAAATCGTAATGGTATTAAAAAAAATCAAAAATTGTATTTAAATTTCATTTTTATCCATATCAATCAATTCTTCGATTTTAGTGAGATATCTCCTGATGGCGCTCAGCTTGAGTTCTCGAGACTCTTCTGCTTTAAAAAATAACGCAATATTACTTTCCTCCCCAAGTTTTATTAATATAATTGAGACTTCATCAGTTTCACAAATTATCTTATTATACTTATTAAGGTTAAAATTCGATATATCATAGATTTGCTTAAAATTATCAACTACTTGGGCAAGAATCTCTCCGACTTTTGGAATATTTATGGTTTGCTCTAAAGTTGTTTCAAACACAATTCCATTGTTATAAAACATGACAATATGGAGAACTTCAGGCAGAGCATTTTTAATTCCTTCGATACTTTTAAAGACCATTTATATATCACCTTATTATTCTGATTTTAATATGTTTTAAAATGGTTATAGTTTTTTCTCTTAGAGGTTTTGGACCCATTTTCATAATTAAAACTAATATTAGAATTAATGAGATAGCTGATAAAATCACAATTAATCCGATTTCTGGTCTGAAAATGAGTGTGTAGATAATAGTTACAATAATTAATTGATAGGTTGTTGTGATGATTCCAAGTTTCAAAAATTGATTTATTGATATTGGTCTTTTATTTTGTTCGGCAATATTTACCACCAATATATTATCCCCCAATGGAGTTAAATTATCACCCCAATTTGCACCAATAGCTAATCCAAAATAAAGTTGTTTTCTTACAGAATTAGAGGCTATGCTAGGAATCTCACCCACAATAGGGATAAGGACTTTTGTAATGGGTATATTATCAATTGAACTACTTAATAATGCAGATAACCATAGTACAGACAAAAATAAGAGGTATGTGTCTGAACCTCCCAAGAGAGAAACGAAATCCCCCACATAATCAAGCAAGCCTGTAAGTTCCAAAGCTCCAGCTATTATGAAAATTCCCAATAGATAAAAGATAAGTTCTACATCAATTTTTGAAATAATTTCCCTTGGATTCAGCCGACTAATTATGATGAGAATCATTGCCATAGTTAACGCAATTATACCAGGAGGAATTAATGTGGAGGGAACAAGCAGAAATAACGCAAACAAAGTAAGAAGTGATATCATCGTTTGATATAACAAACGCTTATTTTGGACCACATTCCATACATTATATTCTTTTAACACACGCAAACCATCTTCTGAAATCGTTAATTCGTCCCTATATAAAAGAATAAAGAATCCTAGAGTGAAAATAAAGATGATAATCGAAATGAATCCTACAGTAAGGAAAAATTCTAAGAAACTAATATCAGCATAAGTTGTAATTAAAATATTTGGAATTGAAGATATTGCGAAAATGGTTCCTCCAATATTAACTAAAATTGCTTGGGTTAGAATGTAGGGGGAGGGATTTATATTAAGAATCCTTGAAATGGTAATAGTAAGGGGTATTAGGATAATAACGGTAAGAATGTTATTCAAAATTGCAGAAATAATGAGTGTAACAAAACACATGATAAGCATTAAAACAATGGGTTTAGCTTTGGATAATTTAATCATCTTAATAGCAATAAATTGGAATAGACCAGCATCGTGAGAAATTTGGACAACAATCATCATTCCAATGATCAAAATTAAGGCATGAAGATTCACATACTCCTCATCCTTACTACTAAAGAGTAAATCAACGATTATACTAAAATCATAATTTTCAAGAAAAATTAATACAAAATAACAAACTATAGCTCCAGATAACGCCGCTACAGCTCTATTAAGTCTTTCTGTAATAATCAAGATAATGACAGAAACAAAACTTATCAGAACTATAATAGAACTTATGAACATTGGAAACTTAATTTTTTAAGTTAATTATGACTTGAATTTATTATTCAAAATAAACTTATTTGAGATCTTTGTTTTCAATTTTAAGAATAAAACAAAGTGGGAAATTACAGATAATTAAACACATGTGATAAATAAATGATTGATGAAATCGCGTTCATATTATTTTTAGGATGCGTCATAGTTTATGTTATTATGTTTATTATACGATCTCGCCATCGAGGGAAATCAGAACGCTCAACACTCAATTTAGTATATAGAAGTTGGGTTCAAAACAGAATGAATGATGAAAATCTTCTTTATGCTACTCAAGCATTACGCAATTTTATAATGGGAAACGCCACTTTTATTTCGGGATTATTGATTTTAGTAGGTATTTTAGTGGGAGTATATAATACGCAAATTTTAAGTTCTGATATCTTTTGGGGTATTCAAGAACTGAGTGTAGGTTTCGTGCAAATGGCCTCGAATCTCGCATTAGTATTTTTTTCCCTATTCAACTTCATTCTCTCAATTAGATATATTGTCAGAGTATCCTTATTGCTAACTGGAGATATAAAAAACTTTAGTGAAGGAGATTTTAATGGGGTTGAAATCGCAAAAAAGGCGTTTATTTCTGCTCAAAATCATTGGCTTTTTGGAAATCGAGGATTATTCTTCATATTTGCCACTCTCTCATGGTTAATTGATTCATTCTTTTTCCTTGCTGTAACCGTAATAATTATGGTATATCTTGTGTTATTTCAAGATATATGGGTTGCGTCTAAAAAAGAGGATTGAAACAATAGAGAGATGATTAATTTCTAAAAATGTTTTGAAACTTATTTCTTAAATGGCGAGATTTCTCTCAAACGATTTATTATTGGAGGAAGTTTTTCTAGAAAGTAATCGATTTCTTCTTCAGTAGTAAAGCGTCCTATGGAAACTCTTAGAGAGCCGTATGCCTCTTGATGTGAAAGTCCAATAGCTCTCAATACATGGGATGGCTCTGCTGATTTTGAAGAGCATGCTGACCCAGTAGATGCGGCGATTTTTTCTGAGTCGAGATCTAACAAGATTGACTCCCCCTCAACAAATTTAATTGTCAAGTTTACATTGTTAGGAAGTCTTTTTGTTGGATGACCGTTTAGAAAACATTCATCGATTCTTTTCTGAGATTCTTCAATTATTTTATCACGCAATATTTCCTGCCTCCTTCTTTCTCTTGGCATCTCTTCTTCACATATCTCCACTGCTTTTGCGAAGCCCGCGATATTTGGAACATTCTCCGTACTTGGACGCATATTTTTTTCATGTCCTCCACCAAACATTATTGGTTGGATATAGCGTTCCCCCTCCTTAGTAAATCCTTGGTTTCTCATATACAACATCCCCACTCCTTTTGGTCCATAAATTTTATGAGCACTCGCAGATAGTAAATCTATATTCATTTTTTCAACATCAATAGGAATTTTGCCAAAAGCTTGAACCGCATCGGTATGAAAAATGATACCATTGTCATATGCGATCTCTCCAATTTCAGATATAGGTTCTATTGTACCGATTTCATTATTTGCAAACATTATACTTATTAGTATTGTCTCTGGAGAAATATTTTCTTTCAATTCTTCAAGATCAATCAAACCTTCTTTATTTACTGGCAGATAAGTGACTTGAAATCCGTTTTCTTCCAAATATTTACAAGGGTTTTCCACTGCATGATGCTCTATTGAGGAGGTTATTATATGGTTTCCAATATCTTTATTATGCATTGCGACCCCTTGTATGGCTATATTATCCGCTTCGGTTCCAGATGAGGTAAAGATTATATCCCTTCTATCAGCATTTAATAATATAGCAAATGGATCTCTAGATTTATATAAGATCTTAGCAGCTTTCTGTCCTATAGAATGTAAACTCGAGGGATTACCATAAGTTTTATCGAAGTGGTTATTAATAACTTCAATTACTCTGGGATCCATTGGTGTAGTTGCAGCATAATCTAAATACACATATTCTGATAAGGTCATTTAGTTATCAATCCAGATTACTTGACACACAATCTCTTGAGGTATTTCTATTATAATTATATAAGAATAAGATACAGATTAATCTTATTTTATTTAAGATGAATATTAATATATAATGAATTCAGTTTAAGGAATAATAAATAGAGAAAAAACTTCAAATTTTTGTCTAATTGGAAGTGATTAGTGAATGGGTTTAAAATTTGTCTGGGGTATAACTGGGACGGGATACTTATTGGAAGAATCTATTGATTTTATGAAGGAATTAAAAGAAAATTATGACGCAGAAATAACAGTAATGCTATCTAAAGAAGGTGCTGTAGTTGTGAAATGGTATAAGCAATGGGATTATCTTAATGAAGTCATTAAAAGTGTGAAGGTGGAGAATACACCAAATAATCCATTTTTGGCAGGACCATTGCAGATTGGAAAATATGATTTTCTTTTAGTCTGTCCAGTTTCAGCGAATTCTGTTGCAAAAATAGTATATGGAATTGCTGATACATTAATTACAAATTGCGTGGCTCAGACGATCAAAGGAGCCGTTCCCGTGTATTTACTACCTTCAGACCAACACAAAGAACCAATAGTGACAACTAAACCAGATGGAAGTCCATTAGTGTTGAAAATACGAGATATAGAAATGGAAAATGTAGAAAAATTAAGAAAAATGGAAGGAATAACGGTTCTTTCAGACTTTTCTCAACTAAAAAGCATATTGACTCAAAAATCCGAAGAAAACAAGCAATAAAACTTCTAATACTATCATCATTTTCTTGAATGAAACAAATAAAGGAAATTTGTTATTGTAAGTAGACTTTCCATAAAGTTTATATGTCATAATTTAGCTTTTTATTTATTTTATTAAATTTTTGCTTTTCTAATACCATAAAACTTATATTTTTATTATACTTATGATCTTTGTAATCATTTACCAAAATGATTTTCGCATCTTCGGTGTTAAGCTTGGATTACGGTACATCTACCGTTAGATGATGAGTCTGTTCAAAGATGCGAGAGAAAAAATGTGGCTGTAGCTATTTGGGCTATAGCTGAAGAATGAACCATTCTCCCATATATATGAATCTTCGATTCC
>WJIN01000295.1 GCA_014730295.1 Promethearchaeota archaeon
CTTCCCCATCATACCATAGATTGGTTGACTTTAAATCCAGATAAGCATCATAAATTTGACTGGAACTAAGACTTTGATTATATTTTTTCAAAGTATTGTAAAGTAAGAGATTTTCAAGTGAATACACTAGATATTCTGAAAGATCTCCATCTGCATCTCCTTCTCTATAATAGGTATCTATAGTTGCTGGTGTGAAATTTGATCTAAAGTTTGTCTTAAAAAAATTCCAAACATCATCAAAATTTTGCGTATAGGGATCGTCGAATACATCAGATGGGACATCTTGCGTTTTTGGAGTAAAGTATGTATTCTCATCGTGAGCTTCCTTATCAAACGAATCGAATGGAGAAGAATTGATAAATGATATTAATATTAAGTTAAAAATAATGATTAAACTCAATAAAATTGATAATTTTTTTGCCTTGCTTCGTCGAGTATGGTTCCTTGATAGATAACGACCGTTTTTAAGACTCATCGATTAAAAATACTTTACTTTTGAAGTGAATTTAATAAAAGATATTATGTTTCTTAAAAATGCGCATTATTAAAATTTTTTCTGCTAGACACAGAGGATAGGAAAATATATAGAATATAGGTTTTGGAAAAAATTATAGTTTGCTTTTTAGCAATTTCTCTCTGATAACTTCGGGGATTTTTGGAATCTTAATACGAGTTTGATCCATTGTATCTCTATCTCTTATTGTTGCCGCATTATCATCTAAAGAGTCGTAATCGATTGTGATACAATATGGAGTTCCCAATTCATCTTGTCTTCTATATCGTTTACCGATTGATCCCGATTCATCATAAAAGGAGCTAATGAGATTATCTTGAAGATCCTTATGAACATTAAGGGCTAAGTTGCGAATACTTTCTTTATTTTTTACTAAAGGGAATACTGCAACCACGTTCGGTGCGAGGTAATTTTTCAGCTTCAAGTTGATCCTATCTTCTTCAACCGTAAAATTGGTCTCAAGGAGTGTATAAATTATTCTGTCAATTCCAAACGCAACTTCCAAGATTTGGGGTACCTCTTTTTCTTTAGGATCTGAACCCATAGCAACTTCAAAATCTTGATTTGAGAACGCGCCATGTCGTTTTAAATCATAATCTGTTCTATCATGGATACCACAGATTTCCACCCAACCATATTGTTCCGTATAAATTTCTAAATCCCACGCATCGTCGGCATAATGAGCTCGCTCATTAGGACTGTGCTGTCTATACCGAATTACTTTATCGGAATATCCTAATTTTTTAGTAAGATATTGGGCAAGAAAAAGACAATATGCATACGCAGGTTTTTTTAAGATTCCTTTTTCAATTGCATCTTCTAAACTTCTGATGGTGGGTTCATCAATATTTTGTTCTTGTAACTTCCAATCTAATAAAGGCAACTCATTATCTTTGATTTCCTCAAATTCTTCAAAATTGAATTCATGTTCTTTGCTGATAAATAGTTGAAGTTCAAATTGATCAAAAGATCTCATTCTCAAGACCCCTTGTCGGGGAGAGATTTCGTTCCGATATGCTTTCCCGTATTGAAATACTTTTATAGGATATCGGCGCCTCATGACTTGATCTAATCGGTTAAATAGAAGATATGTCGTTGTGGCGGTTTCTGGTCGCAAATATGCAATGTTATCAACCCCCACCTCTGTTTTGAGCATTAAATTATATTCCTCGATTTTTTCGAATTGAGAATCACATTCTGGACATTTTATCTCATGTTTTTCTATTAAAGCTTCCATCTCCGCAAACGAGAGCCCATCTATCATTAAGTCAGGTAACTCATCTTTTAGAAATTTATCTGCTCTATAAACAGAGCCGCATTTTTCACATTTTAAAACAGGGTCAATAAAGCGTTCCAAATGGCCTGAAGCTTCCCAGACAACTTCTGGCATTATAGTGGGGCATTCTACCTCTTCAAATCCATAAGATCTAAGCTCTTTTCTGAAAATCAAAAGGATATTATTCTTAATAGCCATCCCTGCGGGGCCCATAGAATAAAACCCAGCCAATCCACCATAAATCTCAGGAGATGGTCCCCAAATAAATCCTCGACGTTTTATTAAACTATTAAAAGTTTCGATATTATCTTTAATCTTCATTGTAAATCTTTTTTAAAATACTAATTTTTGCTAAAACTTTCATAGAGATATTAATAGCTGAACTATAATATTTAGAACACAACAAACTTTTAGAATTTTTAGAAAGTGTTGAAGATTCTATTTTTCAGACAAAAACAAATAAAATTAAATAATAGGGAAATGAAATAAAAATATATAAATAATCTTAATTAGATAAGATAATTAAAATTTGTTTAAATCTTAAAGGAAAGGTTTGAATTGGTATGATACTTACCCTATTTCAAGATGATCCGTTAAAAAATTTTACATTTTATAATTCGATAGAGTTAGGCCTCTATATGGTTATTGTGGGCTATTATTTCTTGATCTTCGCCTATTTCTTGATAATGAGATTCAGATTATCTAAAAAGCCCTATTGGCTCTTCTTTTCATTATTGTTCATTGCATTAGCGATATCGCGAGTTTTTTTTATTATTCATGATTTTTACGTTGAGGAATTGGGTGATGATATATTAGTTGTCAGTTTGTTGATGTTTACTTATCGTGCGGCAACATTTTCTACTTGGATGGCAACAACATGCTTGATGGGAATGCTTGGCATTTTATTATTTCCCCCAGACACAAAATTTGAAAAGGAACCGATAAAAAAGACCGATAATAAAATTTTGGATTTCATATATGCCAATAAGAGATATGTGAAATATTTATTAAGAGTTTTATTAATGCTCTTTCCTATTATTATCGGTATTTTAGCTCTTACCTTACCAGATGCGTTATTAATCGAAGAAGCCGTTTCTGTTAAATATGGAGTTCCTAACGAAGTTATTAACCTTTTTGGATTTGAGTATCCCGTGGGTCGCTTTATGTTCAATTTCATTTTTCAGCCTCTATTCATCGCCATAATTCCGTTTATATTTCTCTATTTGGGCTGGAAAACCTTCGGCGTTCTCAGGAGGTCCTATGTATTAAATGGAGTTGGTTTTTTGATTTATTATGTAGGAAGAATAGCTCGAGGCTTATTCGAAGCGCTTAATTGGCCAAACGTTCAATCATTCGTCCCACCCTTATTAATCCTTCTTTCATTAATACTGATTGTTATTGGAAATAGCTTTGAAGCGTTGAAATAAAAAAAAATTCCATATGATACATTCTCTTTTTATTTTTAAATTCCTTTGATAGAAAGAGTTTTAATGGTAAGTTCCTATATAAAAAATATTGAAAAAACTATTAGGGAGAAAATGTAAAAATGTCAATTCACGGAAATCAATACTTATTACCTTTATTTATGAAGGAAGGTACTCAAATTCCCTTTCTACAAGATGATGATGAATTAACGTTTGCATTTCATTTACTAACGAAAGATTTAGAGAGAAATTATAAAATACTCTCCTTTTCTAGGTTATTATGGCCCTTATTATCCATTCCTGGAGTGATCTCTACCCACATAATCTTAGATGGAGTAAAGATTTTTTCTAAAAAAGGAAAGTTTACCAATCCTCCACGACAACCTTTAATAGGGCATATTTTAAGGAATATTGATAATCGATCTAATATAGAACAACTGGAACGAATTATTGATGTGTTGAGTTATAAGGATCAAGAGGCAGAGGAATTAAGTAAGGATGAGGAATCAGAATATCAAGCATTTGAAATTCAATCACTTGTGAATCCAGAATTCTTGTCCACTCTCGATATGCTCATCCCTCATTTGCAATATGCACCTATAGAAAGTTATGTGCCGTTAGATACTTCATTAACGACTGAACAAGCCTTGGACATCTCTGAGAAATATCGAGGAATAATAGATACTCTAAAAGGCAATGCCCAACGATGGGAAAGTCAAGTCAAATTGATTGGAGAGAAGGTTGATAAATGGTTAATTGACCTAAATGTTGAGCTTAAAGATGTGGAATCCCGTTATAAATCTCAAATAAAAAAGACTTCACAAGCAATTGATGGGGAGCAAGTAAGGGAAAAGCTAGGATTAGAAGAGGATAAGATAGAACAATGGAAATTGAATGAGAAAAAGCGCTTAATCGACAATTTGGCCACCAAATTCACAACATTAGATCAACATTTTGAAGAGATTCTAAAAAAAAATAGATTCTATAGTAATGCGGATGTTTTGAAGAGGAAATCATTTGAAAATTTAATTCCGAGCGTCGAGACTCATTTTTCCTATTTAGATGAAAATATCTCTCATTTACAATCTGATCTTTCCGAAATAAAACAAAATTTCGAGGAGATCAAACAACAAGCTTTAAAAATCGATCTAGAAGCACAAAATAAACTGAAGAATATCAAGGAAAATTTAGATAAGAAATTATTAACTCGAGACCAGGAAATTTCTAAGTTTGAAACAGAAAAAGAGCAAAAAATCCAAGAAATTTCCCAGAAGAAGCAAAAAATAGAGGATTTATTCAACCAAATTAAAAAAATAATTTTTCAAAAGAAACAAGATTGTCTTAACGAGGCAGAAGATCTTAAAAATTGGTCATTAGAAGATAATGAGAAAGAATTATTCGCCAAACCGATACAATGGATTTATATGCCTTTTTACGCGATGTTTGTTGAGGATGAGGATATGATGGAAGAATATATGAAAATTATCTTTCCAGGTTACGTTTTGCCTAATTCAAAAGATTCCTCGGGTTTATATAAAGAGGCATCAGAGGCATTAATGGGTTTAAGGGATTTCATTAATGAAAAGATTGAAGATGATATGAGAATTCGATCCAATTTCGAGTTTGCAAGTGAAAACAAAAATCTGCTCAATGATCCTACAATAGAAAAGCAATTGCAAAAAGGCTTGGCAATGCTCAGAAATAAAAATATTATTGATGAGAATATTGATCAAGCAATTCGCGCAGATATCAATAAATATATAAAATAAAAAATGGACATATTTGGATATGACACCAGTATCAAAAATAGATCTAAAAAAAAATAGGATACGCGCATTTTTTCATACTCTGGAAACAGAAAAGAAGGAAAAAGGTGAAATTTCTGAGGAATTACAGAAGGTCGAAAAAGAGGGAATGGAATACATTCAATTAAAACTGGATGTCGATAAGATAACAGAAGAATTTGAAAATAACTTAAGAAATAAAATTGAGAATAAAATAATACGCGCTAATATTCGCGAAGCTGAGGAGGAAGATTTGGACATAATTAAGGATATCTATAACCAAGCTTGGTTGACCAGCAATACTCCCTTCAGACCAATAGATTTTGATACGCTGGATAAAATCTTTAAGGATCCCGACACAATTTTTTTAATTGGAAAAATCTATGGCAGAGACGCCGCCTTCGCAATATTGGATTTCGAAGGACCGAATCAAGAATATGCCGTAATTGCGGGCTTAGGCGTGATTCCAAAATTTCAGCGCAAAGGTTTAGGAACAATTGTTGGAATGGCATGTTGGAACTTTATCAAAGAACATCATCCAAATGTTGAAGAGTTGCGAGCAGAAGTATATAAAAATAATGAGGTCTCATATGGATTTATTAAAGGATTGGGATTCGAAGAATTTGGCGTAAAGAGATATCGAAAAGAAGATTTTGAGGACTAAGATTCGCCTTATTAACCTAATTTTTTATGGGAGTATTCATTTTTTAGCACTATAAGAGTGGATTTCTAAAATGCCAGAATTAAGAGATAATCTCAAGCAAAAACGGATCAGAAACTTTTTTCTGAGTTTTGATGCTGCGTGTACGGAAGAAAATTTGCAAGATAAAGCTGAGAAAGAGGGGCTAACTTATATTCAGATGAAATTACCCGTGGAGAAAATTACAGAAGAATTTGAAGAAGAGATTAAAAAACGAGTGGAAAAAAATTTTCTAAATGCAAAAATCCGGAAAGCTCAAGAAGAAGATTTGGAATCTATTATGCAAATTCATAATCGAGCGTGGATGACTGCTAATGAGCCGTTTCGCCCTATTGAATTAGAATCTTTGAGGAAAATTCATGAATATCCGGAAACGGAAATTCTTATTGCAAAAGTGTATGGAAACGACGGTGGTTTCATAATATTGGACAGAGAAGGTCAGAATAATGAGGTCGGTGTAATAGCGGGTCTAGGCGTATTGCCAAGGTACCAGCGTAAAGGATTAGGCACAATCTTAGGCATAGCAGCCTGGAATTATTTCAAGGAAGAGGATGTGAATGAATTGCGTTGTGAAGTCTACAAGGATAATGAGGTTTCCTATGGCTTTATAAAATCATTAGGATTTGAGGAATTTGACAAAAAAACATATACCAAAAATGATTTCCTTTTAGATTAATTCCAATTTATGAGAAAGAGGATTTTCTTTTATTTGATTAAACTATTTATTTTCTCATCTACCAATTCAGTGTGATAATTATCTTTAATTTCTTTATAATAATATTTCGCCTGCTCAAAATTATTGATAGCAACTTCCGTTAAATCCCTCTCAAGATAAAGATTCCCAAGAGAATCAAAGATTTGCGCCATTTCCTTGAAATATTCTAATTTCTCAAAGATTTCTAACGCATTTTCATAGAAATCAATAGCCTCTATATTTTTACGCAAGGAATTGTGGTAAATCTGAGCAATTTTCGTCTTTAATTCCGCAGTTTTAAAATCTTCTCCGAATTTGTAATATATTTCACTCGCTAGGGTATAATATTCGATAGCTTTTTCAAATTCATCTCGTATTTCATATAGATTGCCGAGATCTTCTAAAATGATACTTTCTTTGATATTATCCGCCTCAATTTCAAAGGTACGTATCGATTCCAAACTTTTCAGAAGAAAATTCTCTGCTTTTTGTAACCGATTCCGTAATATATCAATCTTTCCCATAAAAAGAAATATTTCCCATTGCATTCGAGCTTGTGCATAGATCGATATTTGGGATTCAATTTGCTTAGCCAATTCCATCGCGTTATTCAAATACTCATAAGCCTTTTCATAATAATTCTCTCCCAAGTAAAAATACAATTTTCCATATTTAGAATATGTATTAATCAAGCCGAAGATATCATTATTCTGGCTGAAATAATTATAATTTTTTTTAAGAATTTTTTTGATGCGCTCAAAATCTTGTAATACGAACAAAACTTCCACGATATTGCTCGAAGATTTCACTTCCTCATATCTCATATTATCCTCTTCTGCCAATTCTATGGCTTTTTGGTAAAAACCATATGAATTTTCGATATCTTTTAATTGATAATATGCATTACCAATATTATTATACACCTGTATAAGTTTAATGGTGTCTTCCATATTTTTAAATATATTTATAGCAGTATCGAAGTGATAAATCGAATTATCAAAATATCCCAATTCTTCTTTTAATAGACCAATTTCATTATGAGCAATGGCAATTTTTTCTTGAACGTTTTCATGTTCGAAACTTTCTAAAGCAAGTTCTAATTCTTTTAGTGAATTTGATAAATCCCTTTTTTTGTAGTATAAACCCGCTTTTTCCAGATATAAATCACCAATATTATCTCCGTACGATGATTGGTTAATTTTTTGGTCAATCTGATTAATTTTTTCATCAATATTTTGATCTTCGAGAATATTTACATCAAAACTCTCTTCTGATTCATAATTATATCTGTTATATGAATCATAATCCTCAAATTCAGATGAGTTTGTTCTAGAATTTAAAGGGCGGCGGTCTAAGTCTGAAATGAGAGGTTTATTACAATGATGGCAGAAGCGCCATTGATTTTCGATTGGTTTATCGCAATATGGACATAATTTCATTTTATATCTTCCGCAGAACTTTCTTAAAAATAAGATACAACTTTACCTATTTAAAAATATACGTGAATAATTAAAAGTCTATGAGAGCTAGGATTTTCTTTTATCAGCTCTTTTTCTTCGATAATTTTCTAGCTCTTTTTGAATCTCTTGCTCGTTTAGTCCAAAGGAGTTTAATAGTATTTTATATTGTTGAATAGCGTTTCCCGCATTTATTTTTCCGGCTAAATGCAATCCCCTGATAAACTGCTCCTTTGCTTCTTTAATTTTGCCAAGATAATACAACGATTCCCCGATATATGAAAGTCCCTTTAATATTAATTCAGAATAGTTAGCATCGATTGCTACATTTGTACCTTTTTTAAAATAAGATAAAGCTTCAGAATATTTTTGTTCTTTACTTTTCTTAATAATTCCTAAATTAAAATAGGATGTAATAATACCCTTTTTATCATTGATTTTTTGAAATGCCTTTAAAGATTTGATATATAATTCAAATACTACATCCCATTCCTTTTTATTTTCAAATATAAAGATTAAATTTCCTAAGCAATCTAGGAAATCATAAATTGCCTTATGATCAGAACATATATTTGCACACTTGAAAAAGAGATCGGATGCCTTTTCAAGATTATTTTGTTTTATAAATGCATTCCCGATCCCTTTCAAACACATAATTTGTTCTTGGATTTGATTTAAGTCTCTATAAATCTCTAAAGCATTCTTATAGTTCTCAATGGAAGTCTCATAATTTGCTTTTTTATAATATAAGGTTCCTAAAATACCTAATACCGATGCTTGTCCAAGTCTATCCTTTTGTTTTTTGAAATAATCAAGGCAAGTTAATAAATTCTGTTCAGATTTCTTGTATTGCTCTAATTCTAATTGAAGTAAGGCGATATCGCTTAATTCCTTTATGTATTCAGAACCTTTTTCTAATTCTTGTAACTTCTTTTGTTTATTTTTGATCATCTGTTCAATTTCTTCTTGTGATATTATCTTCTTTTGCTCGGAGCTAATAAATCATCATCTCACTAAATAGATTCTGAATCTACACAATACATATATTCTAAATTAATAATTTATGTTATTAATTTTTAAAAAATTAAAAATATAATATTTAGTTAAAAGGTAGTAGGATATGAAAGTCAAAGCTCGATTGTGGGAAAAACTAGAGGAGAATAAAGTCCAATGTCATGTATGCGCGAATGAATGTGTTATAACTCCGGGAAAGGTGGGTATATGTAGAACAAGAAAAAATATAGATGGGGAATTATATACTCTTATTTATGGTTCAATGATTTCCCAAGGTAGTTTAGATCCAATTGAGAAGAAACCATTATATAACTTCTGGCCGGGACATACCGCCTATTCCATTGCCTCAATTGGTTGTTCTTTTAGATGTTTGCATTGTCAGAACTGGTCAATTAGTCAAGCAACTCCATCTGAAGACGGTGATAAAGGATCGTATGATTTTGAAGATTATAGAAATAGACAAATGTCATTAGTAGAAATGACCCCTAAGGAGTTAGTGAAAAAGGTAAAAAAAAGCGGAGCAAAAACGTTAGCATATACGTATAATGAACCTTTGATATGGCATGAATGGATTTTAGATACAGCACGATTATTACACGACGAAGGAATTCATACTATCTTAGTCACGAATGGATTTTCCACCCCAGAAGCCACGGAAGAATTAATAGACATCGGAATTGGGGCAGCGAATATAGATATAAAAGGGATGACTGACGATTTTTATAAAAAAATTTGTGGTGTGAAATCCCCTCAACCAGTACTAGATACTGCTAAAAGATTTAAGGAAGGGGGAATTCATGTTGAAGTCACAAATTTGATTATTCCTGATCTGAATGATGATGAAAAAGATTTAAGGGGTCTTTGTCAATGGATTGTAGATAATTTAGGTGAAGATACTCCAACTCATTTTTCGGCATACCATCCAGATTATAAACGACCTTCTCAGGAACGTACCTCTTTAAAAACGTTAGATATGGCATATAATATCGCAAAAGAAACCGGTCTCTATTTCCCTTATGTTGGAAACGCACGACACGAAAAAGGTGCCAATACCTATTGTCCTAACTGCGGACAACTTTTAATCAAAAGGGATGGATATAGGTTTTCAGAAGTAAATATTACAGAAGAGAAAAAATGTAATAACTGCAAATATAATCTTGAAAATAATATCATCGGGGAAATTAACGAAAATCCTTCACAAAGGTTTTCATTTTTATAAAAAAAGGGAGAAAAAAATAAAATAAATTATTAGAGTAGAGACAATCCCGCGGTTAATAGAAGGAAGGATTGCAAGAAACAGAAAATTGCAATTCCAATCGCTAAGGGGGGCCATGAAATGACCTTACTGAGGGCCATTAAACCTCCGATGTAAAACTTAATTACTAGCGCAGCGACTGCGAATATGATAATAAATATTATCACTAATACTATTCTATAATCTATAAACACATCAATGACTTCTAATGCTTCTTGGGGGATCATTAGAGAAATGAAAATAACTGCGATAGTTGCTACTGCTAATCCGATTATTGATGCGATTGGTAGATCATTTAGAGGTTTTAAGAAGGTAAATAAGCCAAGTATAATCAATAAAACCGCTGTAAAGATGTTTCGATGATCCCCAATAAAGTCACTTTGGGTCATAATCGGAGGTTCATTAAGAATCAATTGCGCGGCACCAGAAACTATAGCTATGGCCCCAACTATAAATCCTAAATAGGTCAAGACTTTGAGGAAACGGGTGATTTTAAAATCCCAATCTTCTACCTTGCGTTCTTTATAAGATCCGCGACGCCTTCCTTCATACACACCATAAACAATCCATATAATTCCTAAGAAAAGCAAGAATAATGCTCCCAGTCTTGCCATCGGAATTAAAATCAGATTTGTATAGTCAATTTGGAATACCATTCGAATCACAAATATTTTTTGATTATTATATGAATAATTAGGATTACTAATTTATTTATTTTCTAGAGTCCAATTTTAAAAAAATAAAAGAAGAAAATTAAACAAATTCCACTGTCTTTTTCACATAATCCATATATTCTTGTATTTCTTGTTCTTTTTTCGCATCGTCCCATGAATATTCTTCTGCCATCATATCTGCGACCGTTTTTGCGGCCTCAAATTGGTTCTCATGATTAATAAATAGACTCATTTCTGTTCTGCGGCAAAAGATATCGATTAGATGAGGTGAAATTTCATAACGAAGTGAATAAAGTACTTCTGCTTTAATGAATTCGTTCTCCTCAACTATAGGTTCTATTAAGTCTGGATTATCTTCAATCATTTTAAGTATTTCGAGGGCACCAAGCCCATATTGTATGTAAAGATGATCAGCCACTTTATCATCAATATTTACGTTAAATTCTTTTCGTTTTTCTTCCCAATCTTCTTTTTCTAAAGCGATAGCAAATTTTTGCTTGGAAAAACCTTCTTCTCGCCCGATATCGGGAAAGATATTTTTTTCTTCCACCTTTTTGAATAAATCTTCTGCCATCGCCCGCCAAGTTGTCAATTTCCCTCCCGCAATTGTTAACAATCCGCTTTCATTAAAGAAAATAACATGTTTTCGAGATACCTCACTTTCTGATTTTCCCTTTTCCTTTACTAAAGGTCGTATTCCTGCGTATGTTTCTAACAAATAATCTTTATATTCCAATTTAGCGTCTGGAAAGTAATATTTAACAGATTTAATTAAATAATCCGCATCATCTTTATTACAATATGGATTCGCTAAATCATCATTATAATCCGTATCAGTAGTTCCTATTATTGTATAGTCGCCTCTTGGAAGGACAAAAAAAGCTCGCTCATCAGTAATAGAAGTGATAATAGTCGCCATTTCATTTCCCACATCCTCACGCTTATAAGTAAGATGAACGCCTTTGGTGGGTCGTATTAAAGGTTCGGGAACTTCATCTGGATATATATTCAATAAATCATCACTCCAAATCCCCGTCGCATTTACTACTAATGTTCCTCTAATTTCAAATTCTTCCTCATTTTCTCTATCTTTACATTTTACTCCCTTAATCTTACCATCTTCTATACTATAGTCAACGGCTTCACAATAATTAATAATATCTGCCCCTCTTATGACTGCTTCTTTTAAAGTCTCGATTGTTAGTCGTGCATCGTCAACATTGCAATCATAATATACCGCACCCCCTTTATTACCCTCTTTTTTAATTTCGGGCTCTAATTCTAACACTTCCTCTTTTGAGTACCACCGATGTTGTTTATAGTTTTTAAATTCTTGATCTTTATCGCTCAAAAAGTCATAAATCTTTACCGCTGATTTTATAGAACGTTCATTATATTTTCCTCCCTCCCAATTTACAAATAAGAAGGGGATGGGACGAATTAGATGTGGAATATGGGCTTGCATCCAATTTCTTTCTGTTGTTGCCTCTTTTACTAAGTCCATCTCACCATGGGAAAGATAGCGTATGCCACCGTGGGCTAACTTGGAACTTCTTGAGGATGTCCCCGCCGCAAAGTCTTGCATGTCTACTAAAGCAATCTTAAGCCCTCTCATAGCGCCTTCTCGTGCTATTCCTGCACCAGTTATACCCGCTCCAATGACTATCACATCATACTCAGTTTCTTTTAATCTGTTTTTAATTTTTTCTCGGTTCTTTAAATTCCAAGATTGATCAAATAATCTGCTTTCCATATTTATCACGTGTCTAAATGATTATTCTGTAATTAAGATTTGTCTAATAGATCTTAAGTTGAAAGAAAATAGAAATTTACGGGAATTTAGGATCATCTTGGTCTATATAGTGTATATATTTTGAAATGAATTCAGTAAGCTCATTAAATTTTGGAGATCGGCCAATTCGGACAAAAATTGCCGTTAAAGCATTTCCAACTAGAATGGCTTCTTGGGGAGTTAACCCTCCTAATAATCCCGCAACGACCCCCGAAAGAAAATGATCACCTGCAGAAACTGTAAATGAAGGATGCGCTGTATAGCCTTCGGTAATCCAATAATGTCCTTCATCATTTTTTAGAGAAATTGTTGCGAAGTGCGGAGAATGTATTACTAGATAAGATAGATTCAATTCATTATTGATATTTTTGCCCGCACTGATAAAATCCTTGAAATTTTCTTTTTTAGGATCAATCGAGGGGATTTCATCAAGAGCCTTTGAAATATCAATGGCTTCTTGGTCATTAAGGCTCATAAGGATTGGTATTTTATCTTCTAAACGTTTTACAACATCAAGCATTTCTAAGATGTCGAAAGTGCTGCGTTTTTTAACATCAGCTAGATCTATGAAAAAGAATTTTTTATTTAAATTTGATAAGGATGGAAAGACTTCTTTACTAAATTTTTTCCAGATCTTTGTCATACTACTGGTGAGAGACCAATATCCAAACCCAATTGCATCTGAGTGTTCTAACTCCTCAATTAGTATATCTGTTTTTATCCGGGATTTTATTGTATCCCACGAGATCTCATATAGTCCTTTAAAATCAGAGAGCATAATTTTGCCATCTGAGAATTCTAAGCCGATAGTTTTTCCAGGATTGGCGATGGAGGAAATATCCACATTTGATTTATTTATCAGTGGTGAAAATACTTTTTTTATTTTAGGATATCCTAGTGCTCCAAGTAAGAAAAGATTGACTCCTAATGAACTTAAGGCTTTCCCGTTATTGGGAACAAACCCACCAGAAGTTTTCTTCTTTAAATATAATTCTATATTTCCTGAGCTTCCAGCTATAGTGTATAATCGATCGGCGAATTCCTTAATCGTGGAAAATTTCTTATAATCCTCAAGACTCTTTCGAGATTTTATGAGGGAATAAAGAGAATCTATAAACCCATCAATAGCTAAAAAAACTCGTTTAGACTTTAATTTGGTTGCAAATCTATCATCTAATTTTGATTTAACAGAATTAAGTGTTTCTATGGTAAAATCGTATTCATTTCTCTTCTCATACATCTATATCAAATTAGAGAAAGAAATAACCTATTAAAAATTAAATGCATTTTAGCAATTTATCATATATCAACGGAAGTGAAAGAATATCAAAATAGTTATGATCAATGCATTCTTTGACCAATCCAATATATTTTTCCGGATCTTTCAAATATTTTTTATAACATATTCCAACTAAATTGCTTGCTAATTCGTTCTCTCTTTCCCAATTGAGCAGATCTTTTTCGATTGTTGAGAGTGTGTAATCTAGAAATCTTCCTTTAAATTTTCGTCGACAATTATGATAGAGATCGATATGTCCAAATTTCGTATTAAAATCTTTATATGGAGTATCTGCTTCGGAAATCATCGGATTTTCATCAAAATAATATAAAAATCTATTTGCTAAATACGGAATATCAAAACTTTTTCCATTATAAGAGACAAAACATTTAAATAGAGGTAAGACCTCCGCTCTAAGATGTTCACATAGAGCAATTTCTTCTTCTAACCCCCTTGCAAATAATTGGATAATATGATATGTTTCTTTAAGGTAATATCCCAAACCAATAATAATAATTGGACTATCATATATGCCCAACGTTTCAATATCAAAAAAAAGCAGTTCATCTTGATCAAAACAAAAAGAGGTATCTAAATCATAGACATATTTATTTCTGTTTAAATTATGAAAATCTCTGCGTTTTATTAGAGAAAGTATTTCATTTGCGGCGTCTTTAAAACGTATATTATATCGTAAATCATAGAGTGTTTTAACCCCCTTATTGATAAATCTCTTTTCAGTAATTTCACCAATGTTATAGACTGTTTTGAGATTGCAGAGAATGCTTCTTCGTGATGCCTTTAAATTCAGGGTTTTAGGAATTTTTTCATTGCTATTCCGTGAAATCTCTAAAAACTCTCCCAACCCATTTTCAATTACCTTCTGAGTCTTAAATAAATCATCTAATTGCTTTCCCTTGTAATCTTCGATAATATTTGTAATATTGAGACTTTCGAAATTATACGAAAATTCCATTATATATATGCTATAAAAAATTGTATTTAAAATATACTTCTGTGATAATTTATAGTGAAAGTGTAGATGTATGTGAATTAAGAAAAAGAAAGAAGTTTATTCGAAAAATAAATCTATTTTTGGAAAAACGTCAGTTCTTTCGGACTTGGTAGGTCGGGTCTTGAAGAATCGGCGGGACTCGCTATCTTCCAGAACGTAGTTGCTGCCACCACCATGTATCATACAATATGGGTCTAAAAGTCCGATTTGGTTAGAATATTGTCGAATAAATCCACGTCCACCCATCGTTCTGAAACAATGCTGCGCACTCTCGAACGCTAATTCAGTCGTTTGTATTTTTAATCCCATTGTATTGGCGGCCATTATTTTTGAACTCACTAATTCAGGTTTCTCATCTAAGGTCCTTGCGTATTGAAATAGTGCTGAAAGTAACAAATTTAATTGCCGAATATTTTCCGCGATAGGAAATCGTATTACTTGATATTGATGAAGTCTTTTCCCAAATTGTTCTCGATGTGAAGCCCATGTATGGGAAAATAGTATCTTTTTCATCGCATCTCCCAATGCTTCTGCGCTTATAACTAAGCGTTCCTCAGTTAATTGATGAAACATTATATCGATCCCATTTCCACGTAGAAGATTTTCTTTTGGAACTTTGGTTCTATCGAAGATTAGACGACTTACGAAAGCATCCCTCATTCCATAGGTATAAACTCTGGCTGCGCGAAAATCATTTAAAGAGAGGTCCTCCGTTGGCACTATGACTGCGCCTAACTGTCCACTATTCAAACGACCATATACTATTATGTAATTGGCAATTAAGCCATTTGTAATAAAAACTTTTTTGCCTTTAATCACAATGGTATCATCTTCTTCCATTAAACGTAGTTCCATATCAAATATATCACTTCCCGCATTAAATTCTGTCATTGCTGACGCGCCGATATTTCCCTCCTTGGAAACAGGATATAAAAAGTTCTCTTTTTGATAGTTATTCGCTTTATAATTTACTGGATTACAGTATAAAGTACCCCCCGCAAGCCTACCCATTTCAATACTCCAATTGCCCGCAACATAACGTTCAGAATAATCCGACCATCTTCCTCCACATAAAGCATAAGCGATAAGAGCATTTCTCATTATGGGACCGAGTTCATACTCGGGATCTTCTGTCCCTACTGTGCTATAATAACCGTGATCGGAGAGCTTCCTCATAATTCCAGTTACAATTTCTTGCTTTTTGTCCTCTATGGGTTCTTCTACGTGATAATTTAGTTCCTCAAGTTTTCTTAAATCCTGATCTAAATCATTTTCCAAAAATTCATAAAAGTCCTCTAAAAATCTCTTCTCATTTGCCTTTAATATGGGATTATTCAGAATATCGAGTTCTGGGACATACTTAGTAATCCGAATTTCTCTAAATTCGGAGAGTCTTGTATCCATTTTTTATCTCAAATTGTTTTGTCTGTATTTTAGAAATTTATCTACATATTAACTTAGAAGGATTCAACTATTTATAGGTAATTGTTTTATAAAATATCTGAAAATCGGTAAAATTGGTTTCCAATTCAGAGATAAAAGAATATTTCTTTTCTTCACATCTCGATACAAGAATGAACTTTAACTCTTAAAGAATTGGTTTAATTTATATTTTATTGAAAAGCGGAATTTATCCCACAATAAGCTTTATTAGATTCTTCAATCAATCTTTTATCTATATATTGAAAATTAAAAGATAAAAAAATATTGTCAAAAAAAGTGTGAAAATTAAATGACACGAGTATGTGTAATTGGAATCGGTCATACTGATTTTAATAGTATGACACCGGGGATGAGCTGGAAAGATATTATGTATGAGGCGTGTAATAAAGCATACGTGGATGCGGGAGTTGATCCTAGAAGAGATGTCGACAGTTTTATAACATGTGCAGAAGATTACTGGGAAGGATTTAGTATCTTTGATGAATTTGTCCCTGACCAGATCGGGGCCCTCTTGCGACCTTGCTGCACTGTTTGCGGTGACGGAATCTATGGATTAGGAAATGCCTACATGCAAATACAAACAGGATTAATGAATGTCGTTTCAATCGAAGCTCATAGTAAAGTATCAGATTTACTTACCTATGGAGATGTAATGCTTCATGCATTTGATCCTCTCTATGATCGTCCCGTGAGTGGGCCTGTAGAGCGCCCAAATTATGCTGGGTCGCCTTCTTATAGTGAGGAAAGTCCGAAACCTCTCGTTGGAAGCACTGACGAAGAGGAGCGTATGCATCCGTATTTTTTAGCGGGATTAGAAATGCAACATTACTTAAGAAAAACTGATACTACGGAAGAACAATGTGCAAAGGTTGCAGTAAAGAATAAAAAGAATGCATATTTTACCCCCTATGCTGATTATGAGGCAAAGATAAGTGTAGATGATGTAATGAAATCGGAATATTGTTTTAAACCGCTCAAACGATTAGATATCAGTCCGAATGTGGATGGTGCTATTTGTTTTGTGCTGGCAAACGAAGAATTCGCTCGAGAATTGGGGGTGGAGCCGATTTATCTCTCTGGATTCGGTTGGAGTTCTGAGACTCCTTGGCTTGCTACCAGAGGAATGGAAGCGCAATACGCGAAAGATGCGGCTCAGATGGCTTATAAAATGTCGGGAATTATAGATCCTCGAAAAGAAATCCAAGTGGCAGAGATCGATGATCGATTCACCTATAAAGAGCTACAGCATCTTGAAGCACTAGGTTTAGCTCGAAAAGGAGAGGCGAAAGAATTACTGGATGAGGGCGCGTTGGAAATTCAAGGTTCCCTTCCAGTAAATCCATCGGGAGGATCATTAGGGATAGGAAACTGTTTAGAGGCAACTGGACTTCAAAAATCACTCGAAATTGTATTACAACTTAAAGGACTAGCTGGAAAAAGACAAATAGATGGTGTAGAGATTGGACTTGCTCAATCTTGGCGGGGTATTCCGTCAGGAAGTGGAGCAGTGGCAATATTTACAAGAGGTTAAGAGGTGAAAAAATAAATGAAAAAAGATGTAGCTGTAATTGGAGCGGGCATGACACTCTTTCGAAGGCGATTAAAAGAAACTGGAAAAGAATTATCCTTTTTAGCAGCAAAAATGGCAATGGAAGAAGCTGGCATTGAAAAGAAGAATATCGACATGATAGTAATGGGAAGTGCTCCGGATGCTTTTGACGGTATCCACATGAAAGGTGAAAATTTACTTGATGGTGCTGGAGGAGCGGGAAAACCTTATGTGAGAGTATTCAACGGTGGAGGTACTGGAGTATTTGCCCCTATTGCTGGATGGTGGCATGTAGCTTCAGGTGTTGCTGATGTATGTATGGTGATAGCCGAGGAAAAGATGGGTTCGTGTTATCCTCACCCTCAAACTGCATTCAGACATATATGGGACCCAGTTATTGATAGACCACTGAATCCGAATTTAGTATGGCTTTTTGCTATGGAGATGAACCGATATATGACCGTACATAATATTAAGAAGGAAGATATAGCTCGCGTAGCCGTAAAGAATAAGCGAAATGCTGTAGGTCATCCTTGCGCTCAATTAGCAGATCCAAATATAACCGTTGATGATGTGTTAAATTCTGAAATGATGGCATGGCCTGTTCAAAGATTAGATATTAGTCCCCCAAGTGACGGGGCAGCAGCTTTAATATTTTGCTCTGAGGATGTCGTGAACCAATATACTGATGATCCCATATGGGTTGAAGGTGTTGGATATAATATAGATAGTACGATGTGGACTAATCGTGATTTATATTTTCCTCGTTATGTTTCCCTTGCTGCTAAAATGGCATATAAAATGGCGGGAATTGTTAACCCTCGTCGTGAAATCGATTTTGCTGAACCATATGATCCGTTTGATTATAAAGAACTTCATCATATGGAAGGACTTTTGCTCTGTGATAAAGGAGAGGCTCCAATCCTCACGAGAGAAGGGGTAACCCAAAGAGATGGTGATTTACCTATTTGTCCCTCTGGAGGATTATTAGGAGTCGGAAATCCGATTGCAGCAACCATGGGACAAAAGGTTTGCGAGTTATATTGGCAATTAGCTGGTAAGGCGGGAAAAAGGCAAATCCCTGGAGACCCACGAATCGGAGTTGGCCAAGCTTGGGGAGATATAATGCAAATGGCAACCGTTATGGTATTAAAGAGGTGAAAAAAATGGAAAAAAAAGAAGATAATAAAAGTAGTCCTCCATATGCTCCTGGAACACACGTAGGTACAAAGGAGATTTACCAAAAAAATATCACTTATACTTGGTGGGAACCCGAAATCCAATATAGTTGGAGTTTGGGACCTGCTTATTCGAAATTTTTACAGGGGCTCAAAGAAGGAAAGATCTTAGGGGTCAATTGTCATAAATGTGATAGAGTTATTACCCCACCGCGAAGCTTTTGTGAATATTGCTATGGACCAACTGAAGGATGGGTTGAATTAAAGGATACGGGAACAATTAATACTTATTCAATCTCATACTTAGACCCGAACGCAAATCGCATTGAAGACCCAATCCTTATTGGTGTAATTTCGATAGATGGCGCACGTCCTGATCCGATGGGTTTTATGCATTACTTCGGAGAGATGTCTAAAGATGAGATTCATATTGGTATGAAAGTTAAAGCAGTGTGGAAACCAGAAGAAGAACGAGAAGGTTCAATAACAGATATCAAATATTTTAAACCTTTAAGAGGAGGTGAATAGTAATGACATTCACAGAAAAGCAGACTGATCCAACGGCTCCTACGCATTGGAGAGGAAATATGCAAGCAGATTATCTTTATCCAAGTGGCGTTGCGGGTGATAAATTTTTCAAGCATTTGAAAGCAAATGATTCATTCCTTGCCAGCATCTGTCCAAAATGTGAGAAAATCTTTTTCCCACCTCGACTCTATTGCGAAGATTGTTTCGTGGAAATTCCAGAGGAAAATTGGACAGAAGTCCCCGCGCAAGGGACTATACGATTATTCACAACCGCAACGATAAATGCACATGGCAAAAAGATGAAAACTCCAAAAATGGTGGCACTCATCGATATAGAACAAACAGATGGAGCAATGTTAGGAATCATAAAGACTACAGAGCTAGATAAAGATCATATTGGAGCGAAAGTTAAAGCGGTTTTGAGACCAAAGGAGCAACGAGAGGGCGTAATAAAAGATATTCTCTATTTCGAAGAAATCTAAAACTCTAAGATAACACTCTATTTTTTTATTCCTAATTCTTTATAATTTACCAATTAATTAGAGAAACACATCTAGAAAACGAGATTAAATTAAAAAAAATAAATGATAATAAGTATTTTTATAAGCTAACTTCTTTATTTTTTATATTGAACTCCTTACGAGCCTCTTCTCCTTGGACTACATTTCTACCTGCTTTTTCTGCCATTTCTTTCGCCCAGGCAACTTGCTCCCAACTACCTTTTGCTAGATCTCCATTCGGCATCCGGATGTTATCTTCTAAACCAACTCTAACATGACCTCCCCATCCGATTGCAGAGAGGGCTGCTTGAAATTGTTGATTCGCGACACCACATACACTCCATGTTGCATCCTCGGGCATAACATTAAGAAAGTGGGCAAAATTCATTGGAGTGAAAGGGATACCTCCGCAAACTCCAAATACACATTGGAAATGTAATGGATGATCGAACATGCCCTCTTGCTTATCCAGAAGTAACATGTTGTACAATCCACCCATATCGTATATCTCCATTTCAGGCTTAGTTCCGGCTTTTTGCATATAGCTGGCAAATCGTTGGATAGTCTTGAAGGTGTTTGTAAACACATTATCAGCAGCCATCACAACTTCTCCTGTTTTCCAGTTGGCAACGGAAAAGTTCATGGAGTTTGTATTTAAAGAGGCTAAAGGTGGTTTAAAGGTGCGTACTGGCTTAATTCTTTCCCTATCGGTTGCATTGATACTTATAGCAGTACTTAAATTAATAATAATGTCGGGGGCTTTCTTCTTAATATTTTCTAATGTCTCTTGAATGATATCTAAATCTGGAGTTGGTAAGCCTTGTTCATCTCTGGCATGAATATGTACAATCGCAGCTCCCGCATCATAGCATCTTTTTGCTTCATCTCCAAACTCCTCAGGTGTATAGGGAACTGCCTCATTCTGGTCTTTTCGAGTAACTGCACCAGCAAGCGCCGCAGAGATTACTAAATTATCTGTTCTATGAACCATATTTTCTCACTCTTTATTTTTGGATTTACAAATATTTGAATTATTTGTATATATGTTAAATAAAATATTCTCTGACTACCTATTTAAATTTTAAAAAAATTATGACCTATAATATTCGATTTCGTATTAATAAAATAATTTAGAAGTAGAAAAAGCCTTTACTTGAAATTACTTTTAAATAATATTTTCCCTATCTAAAATCAGAAAAACTAAGGTAATAAAAAAAAACATGAATTAGATTTTTATTCATGTGCCTCTTTTCGGAGCACTTTTTTATCGATTTTTCCAACAGCGGTAAGTGGAATTTCTTTTGTGAATTGGATCTCTTTTGGAACTTCATAAGGTGCCAAAATTTCATTAGCATAGTCCAAAATTTCTTTTTTTAACGATTCTTCATTTTCATATTGATAATCTGGATGGATCTGTATATACGCTTTGACGATTTCCGAACCTGGTCTGTCTGGCTGTGGAATCCCGATTAAGGCCATCATATCAATGGCAGGGTGTTTAGACAATTCATCCTCAACTTTACTTGAAAATACTTTATATCCACCCACATTTATCATATCTTTTGTCCTATCAACGATTCGTATATATCCATCTTCATCCATTATACCAACATCTCCCGTATGCATATAGCCATCTGTATCAATCGCATTTTTGGTCTCCTCGGGCTTATTGTAATATCCCTTCATAACTAAGGGGCCGCCGATACAAATTTCACCCGCTTCTCCAATAGGAACCAGTTCATTGGTTTGAGGATTAACAATTTTACATTTGACATTTAAAAATGGCATTCCAACAGTTCCAAGCTTTTTCTCATTTTTCGCTGGGTTCATCGTACTAACAGGAGAGGTCTCTGTCATTCCGTAGAGCTCCAACAATTTCTCTTTTCCGATAATTTCTTCCAACTCAATTTGAGATTCTTTTGGAAAGGGCGCTGCTGCTGAGATACATATACCTAGATTTGTGTGATCCATATTTTGGAACTCTTTTTCTTTCATCAACATTTGATAAAGAGAAGGGACATTAACTAAATTGGTGACATTATACTTTTTCATCTCTTCAACAATATGGGCGGTGTCTCGTGGATTTGGAATTAAAATTTGAGGTATTGCCAATGAAGGACCCGCTTCTGCTAATGTAAGTCCCGCAATATGGAACATTGGAAAACCAGATAACAAAATTCCTTGGTTCCGTTTCCAATGCAACCAACTAGTGACCGATTTTATATTATGGACACAGTTTCTATGGGTGAGCATTGCGCCTTTGGGAGGACCAGTTGTTCCCCCTGTGTATTGTATCCATCCCACATCATCAGGAGTCAAATCAGCATTTACACTTATTGAGGGATAATTTGCTAATACATCGTTATGATAATCAAGTACAGTCTTCCCTGGGATGGGGACGACTTTTCCTTTGGGGACTTTTCCCAATAATTTACCTAGAAATCGCTTCCAACCTGGTAAAAATCCAGCGACATTAGTTGTAATAATAAGCTCAGTCCGTTCAATTTTGTTTGCGATTTTCATTATATTTGCTTCGAATGCTGCATCAAGAGTGACCAAAGCAACTTTTTTGTCTTTTGCCCCCAAATCATTGAGCTGATATTGTACTTGTACTGCAGATAACAGAGGAGAAATCCCAGAAACTATACAACCTGCTTTAAGAGTCCCAATTACTGAAATTAAATATTCGGGAATATTGGGAAGATTAATTCCTACTATATCTCCCTTTTTAAATCCTTGATCTAATAGCATATTGGCGAATTTATTGGACTTTTCATCCAATTCTTTGAAAGTATGTTCAATACCTAAGTAAGCATATGCCATTTCATCGGGAAAATCTTGAAATGTTGGAGAAATGAATTCAATAAATGTTTTATTATACTCCTCATAGGCTAAGTCTTCAATCCCTTCATCCCAATTCTTTTTCCAAAATCTTTGGGCATATTTAGATGTTTGTTCTTGTGTCAATTTTTTCACTTTTAATCAATTTGTAACAATTAATATTGTTAGTTTCCTATATAAATTTTCATCTTATTGATCAAGATCAACAGTTATTATTATATGATGATGGTATATTATTGATTCTTTTATTTTTTAGTATAAGAATAACTTACTATTACGGAAAATTTCAATCTTTTATGAAAAAAATTATAAAAATGATAAGTGTTTGAATTAATTTCCGTTAGATAAGCTCAGATCCAATTAATTCTCCGGATGTAATATAAAATTTGCTCTATATCTTTAAATATAAGAAAGAAATAAAATCTGAAGTTTATAGCGTTATTTTCCAATAAAATGAGGTTGTCGTTTTTCTTTTAAAGCGTTCATTGATTCTCGAAAATCTTTCGAACGGAAAGTTTTCCTTAAACCTCGAT
Organism: Promethearchaeota archaeon; assembly: GCA_014730295.1. The sequence continues at coordinate 23,451 of WJIN01000295.1, forward strand.
TTTCTAAATCAAGAGTTTGGTCCAATATAGGTGCAAAATAAGTATGCATAGTTTTTTTCATTAAGTTGATAGACTTAGTAGGAGCTTTCGGTGGTATTAGCTTTAAAGCTTGTGTGCGAGTAAAAGACATTAATTCATCCGTAGGGACAACCTTATTAACCAAACCCAATTCATAGGCCTCTTTGGCAGATATTTTTTTTCCGAAATACAAGATTTCTTTCGCTTTTTGGAATCCCAAATAGAAAGGTAAGAGAAAATTCATCCCAAATTCACCGATTATTGCCCGTTTTGAAAAGTAAAACCCTAACCACGCATCATTAGACATATAGATGAGATCAGCGCCCGCTAATGGCATAGAGATACCCCCTCCAATTGCCATCCCGTTGATTGCGGCGATGACAGGCTTAGAGAATTCCCAAAATTTCATGCAGGTCCTTTTTTGGGCAATATCCATTAGGTTTATTTCCGCTCTGATATCCTTATGTACTTTTTCGAAAAAATTTGGTTCAAAATACCCTCCTGAAGTAAAAGCATCTCCCTTGGGATCCCCAGTAATAATTAAAACTTTTGCGTTTTTATCTTGTTCCATATCCTCTAAAATAGTATAAATTTCAAGAAAAGTCACATAAGAGACCGCATTTCTTCTCTCTGGTCTGCTTATCATTGCAGTGCAAATACCGTTATCCTCTTTCTCATATTTTATATCTTCAAAATCTTCGACATTCATTTTGGTGAGTTAATATTGTTTTTCAATGGTTCTAATAACCAATAAAATAGCATTGATTCTTAGTTTATTTATAATTTTCGTTTTTGATTTTCGTTTTTGAAAAAATTTTTATTCAAAATTAGAAATTTTGTTTAGTGAGAATTGAGCTCATAATCAAGCGCCCTATATAATTTGTTAGATAATGTATGATATTTGATCAAAATTAAATAAAAACTGGATGAAAGCTTTAAATATTTCTGAGTTGCATATTAAAGTATTTACTATAAATTCCAAATTAATAACAAAACTACATAAATTAAATTATATATTAAAAGTGAGAGTCATGGACGGAAACGTAGCAATTTGTGGTGTTTCACAATCTAAATATGAAGATGAAAAGATCGATTTAACCATATCGGAGCTTGTATTTGAAGTAGTAAAAGAGTTGCATGATCAATTGGGAATTACCAATGAGGATGTCGGATGTGTTATTTCCAGCTCTAATGATTTCAATGACGGTCGAACGATCGCAAATATGGCGATACAAGATGCAGTTGGTTCCGTACGTAAGGCAGAATCAAGAGTATCCGGAGATGGAGCTTTTGCATATGTATATGGCGCCATGCGAATACTTTCTGGGGAATATGATACAGTATTAGTAGTGTCCCACACAAAATGTTCAGAAGGTGACCAATATCTTATCAATAACAGTATCTTCGACCCGTTTTTCCAAAGACATTTAGGTTTAGATCAGATATCAGCGGCGGGATTGATGGCTAATATGTATATGACCAAATATCAGATTTCCGAAGATCAGGCTGCAAAAGTGGTGGTGAAAAATCGAAAAAACGCCCTTTCCAATCCTTATGCCCATCTCCAACACGCCGTCTCTATAGAGGATGTTTTAAATTCCCCGATGTTGGCATATCCCTTGAAAGAATTAGATTTTCCTCCGTTTTCTGATGGTGCAGTTGCCATGTTGCTTGCGAGTGAAGAGAAAGCAAAAGAATTAACGGATACACCCGTATGGTTGAAAGGTTATGCAAGTTGTACGGATGCCTATTATTTGGGGCATAGGAGAATGAGTGATTTAGTGGCTTTAGAGGGGGCAGCGAATCAAGCATACAAAATGGCGGGAATTACAGATCCGGTGAAAGAATTGGACGTCGCAGAGATATATGATGCATTTTCAGCTCAGGAATTAATGACTTATGAAGCACTCGGATTTTGCAAAAAAGGGCAAGGAGGCAATTTTATAGATAGTGGTGAGACTGAAATGAATGGTTCCATACCGGTGAATCCGTCAGGTGGTGTTCTCTCAAGTAACCCCACGATGGCAAATGGATTGATAAGAGTTGCTGAGATTGCGCTTCAATTAATGGGAAAGGCTGAAGAGCGCCAAATCCCCGACGCCACTCTCGGACTTGCGAATGGAATGAATGGAATCTGTTCCCAAGGGAATTGTGTATTAATATTTGGAGGTGAAAAGTGATGCCAGAAAAAGTAGGAATTGTTGGAGTTGGACAAACCAAGTTTAGAAGTAAACGGAGGGATGTAAATATTCCTGAAATGGTCTATGAGGCAGTAAAAATGGCTTTAGATGATGCTCAAATGGAGCCTAAAGACATCGATGCCATCTTAATCGGGAATATGGACCACTTTGAAGGCATTAATTTCTCGGAGATGTGGTGTGGAATTGATGCGGCTCCGGGGTTTATGAAACCGGTAGTGAAAATAGCGACTGGTGGAACCACAGGTAGTTCTTTGGGAATAAGCGGATACTATAATGTCGCCTCTGGTATATACGATAAGATTTTAGTCGTAGGTTGGGAAAAGTTGAATGAAGGTGGTGCGACGACGGGTATCATCACCGCTTTCGATCCGGTGTGGGAACGGCCTTCCCTCGCGGGAGCATTAGGACCGCTTGCGCTTATGGCGAACATGTATATGAATGAATATAACGTGAGCCCAGAAACAGCCGCTATGGTCACTGTAAAGAACCGTAGCAATGCCGCTAATAATCCCTTTGCGCATCTACAGATGCCTAATATTACTCTAGATTATGTAATGAGTTCTCAAACCATTTCTTATCCATTACGTCTCCATGATTGTTGCCCACAAAGTGAGGGGGCATGCGCTGTGGTCTACGCAAATGAAAGTGAGGCAAAAAAGATCAGAGATAATCCAGCATGGTTTCATTCTGTTGCAACAGCGCATTATTATACCTTTGGGTGTGATGATAAAATGTACGATCTACCCACCGCCACAATCGCCTCTAAAAAAGCTTACAAGAGGGCAAGGATAAAGGATCCGGTAAAGGATTTAGATGTGGCAGAAGTATATGAACCAACATCCTGGGCAGAATTATCATGGACTGAAGCTTTAGGTTTCGCTGAACCTGGAAAAGGGGGAGAAATCCTTAGGGAAGGCATTACTCAAATGGGCGGGGAATTACCGGTAAATCCTTCGGGAGGGGTTCTTAGCACAAATCCAATTGGTGCAACAGCATTAGTTCGAATCGCAGAAGCAGCATTGCAAGTGATGGATCGTGGTGAAAAGCGACAAGTACCGGACGCTGAAAAAGCGCTTGCTATGGGTTTTGGAGGCTCATTATGGACCGAATTAGCTATATTAGGAAATGAACCACCGAGGTGATTAAAAAAATGGGAAAAAAAAATGATAAAGAAAAACCATTCGAAATAAGATGGAAAACAGATCTTCCATATGAATATGCGATAGGCAAATTATCAGTCAAATTTTTCGATACATTGAAAAAGGAGCGGAAGCTGCTGGGGAGTGAATGTCCTAAGTGTGGTAAGATGCATTTTCCACCTCGAGGTGTCTGTGCTGAATGTGTGGTCCGAATGACAGTGGAAGATATGGTTGAGGTTCCTCCTACAGGTACTTTAGTGGGATTCACAGTTGTAAATTATCCATTTGTGGATCCTCAGACGGGAGGGATGAGACCATTTCCATATGGATATGGACTTTTTCAATTAGACGGTGCGGATACATACACTATGCATTTTATCAATGAAAAGGACCATACTAAGATGAAAATCGGTCAAAGAGTAAAAGCAGTATTTAAAGACGAGATGGAAGGGAGCCTAGGAGATATTCCATATTTTGAAATAATAAGTGAAGAATGAAAGGAGGTAAAGAAAAATGAGTGAAGAGAAGGAAAAAAAAATTTATAGAGGAAGAATCAAAGTTCCTTATAAGCATACAGCAGGAGACTATGTTGAGAAATTTATGGAAGGAATCGGAAAAGACGATAAAATTATGGGTGTAAAATGTCCAAAATGTGGGAAAGTCTATGTACCTCCAAAAATGGTGTGTTTTGAGTGTTTTGAGCAAATGAATGAATGGGTTGAAGTGGGAAAGAAAGGAACTGTTGAAGGGTTTACTGTTATCACTCACTCAACCGATGTGATGCCTCTAAAACCGCCCTTTGGATATGGAATTATTCTTCTGGATGGTGCCGATACAGGATTCGTGCATATTATTAATGAAGCTGAACCTAATAAACTGAGAAAGGGTATGCGGGTGGAAGCGGTCTTTAAAGACAAACGACAGAAAAAGATCACCGATATTGAATATTTTAAACCAATCTAATTTTTTTTTTTTTGAATTATTTTTAGATTTCTGGGAATATTCTTTAAGTAAGTATTTAAATTCAATTTAAAGCAAGATTATAAAAATCATAATTGGTACTAATTGTTTAGATCTTTTACAAATCTTCCCCATTACAAAAGGAAATTATTGTTTGGATATGAATGATTCTTCTTTATTTAATACCCCAGATAAAACGAATTTCTTATTCAATGCTATTCCTATTCCTTGCTTTATTTGGAAAAATTTGGACGAAGAATTCATTCTGTTTGACTATAACTCATCTGCAATTGAAAAAACGAAACACAAAGTAGAGGAGATTAAACATAAAAAAGCTTCCTTGATTTTTAGAGATAAACCCAGCATCCTTCGAAATCTAAATAGGTGTCTTGAAAAGAAGGTTTCAATCAAAGAGGAACTGCCCTATAAGCCCTTTACTCTCGAGGAAAAAGATTTTCTTCAAATTTACTATGAATATTTACCTCCTAATTCTGTGATGATGTTTACAAAAAGTATTAAAAAGCAAAAAGAGATAGAAAAGAGGTATTTTAAGACGGGTGATAAATATATGACACTCATTCAAAATCTCCCGCTAGCTGTTTATTCGGTTTTTACAGATGTTAATGGTACAATAGAATTTATGTCAAAAAAATTTGAATATTGGACTGGATATACTCTCCAAGAACTTTATGATGATCCAAAATTGATGTATAATATCGTCCATCCCAAAGACAGAAGGCGATTTGTTGATGAATATATTAAGGCCTTCAAGAATAAAGTTGAATATAGTTGTGAATTTCGTATAATCCATAAAAATTCAGAAGAAATTCGATATATCTTAGATCATGCGATCCCGATTTTTAGTGAGAATGGAGATATAACAAAATACATAGGTATGGTTATAGATATTTCCGAAAAATACTATATTAAAAAGAGACTTGAAGAATCAGAGGAAAAATTTCGAAAAGTAGCTGAACAATCTTCTCTTGGGATCCAAATTGTCCAAGATGGGGAATTAAAATTCATCAATGAAAAAGCATTAGAGTTTAGTGGACTCAAAAAAGACCAAGTTCAGAGTTTCGATATTAAAACTTTGGCTAAATTCATTCATCCTGATGATAGAGAGAAAGTAGTAAACCAATATAATAAGAGAATTAAGGATAGCTCAAAAAAATACGAACCCTATGAGTTTAAAATAGTAAATAAAGAAAGGGAAGTGTTTTGGGTTGAAAGTCAATCTAAGAAAATTATCTATGATGATAAGGAAGCAGAGCTGATTATTTTAGTTGATATTACTGATCGAAAAAAAATAGAGCAAGAGTTAAAAGAAACCGCTAATTTATTTAGGAGCTTAGCAGAACAATCTTCAACAGGTATCCAAATAGTTCAAAATAATATCCTTAAATATGTTAATCAAAAATGGGCAGATATTTTTGAATTGGAGCTTGAAGATTTGATGAATAAAAAGGCAAGTAGTATGCAAAAATATATTCATCAAGACGATTTGGAATTTATTAAAAAACAGATGATATTACGAAAAATCAATCCTGAAAAAGCAAAAAATCGATATGAATTTAGAGGGATAACCTCTTCTGGTAAGGTTAAATGGATTGATATTTTCTACAAAGATATTACATATAAGGGAAAACCCGCCTCCTTTATTACTATTGTTGATATAACCGATAAAAAACATGTTCAAAATGAACTGGAACAAGTAAGTAAACTTAAATCTGATTTCTTGCGTAGAATCACACACGAACTTAAGACACCTCTAATCTCTATCAAGGGATATGCAGATTTTTTGCTCGAGATATATGGTGATGAACTTCCATTTGATGCGTTAAGAATAGCTCGCAGAATCAATGAAGGCACTAAAAGATTGGAAGACTTAATTAAAGAATTGATGGAAGCTTCAAAATTGGAATCGGGTAAGATTGAGCTTGATCTTGAAAAGGAAGATTTAGTTTTTTTAATAAAATTCACACTCAGAGAATTACAACCCTTAATAGAGAAAAGGTCTCATAAGATCCACTTAGATTTACACGATAGCCTTGAAACCTTTTTTGAGAAAGAAAAAATCTATGAAGTGCTCAATAATTTAATATCAAATGCAATTAAATATACTCCCGAAAACGGAGATATTTACATTAAATCAGAAATAAATGATCACTCTTATATAATCTCAATAAAAGATAGCGGTATTGGATTTACAGAGGTGGAAAAAAAATTATTGTTTACGCAATTCGGAAAAATCGAGCGCTATGGACAAGGATTAAACTTAGACATTAATGGTTCGGGACTAGGTTTATATATTTCGAAAGAATTAATTGAACTCCATGAAGGCAAAATCTGGATGGAGTCTCATGGAAGAAATCAAGGGTCTACATTCTACATTTCAATACCGATACGAAAATCTAATTAAAGTTATATTCGATTAAAAAGCAATACCATATTGTAGTTAAAAAAAAGAGAGAATAACCAGAAATTTAATTACTAATTTTACCAATCAACATCCTTTCCTTCATAAGCATAGCGATATAGTTTCTCAAAATCCGCTTTGTTGGGTGATCTGGGTGCCATAGTGCCGCTTGCATCCATGAAACAAAGTTGAACCATATTATCTATGTTTTCCTCATATTTCTCCTTAGGAAGTCCTACACCTTTAAAACTGTGAGGTATATCGACCTTTTCTTCTAATTCTTTTATTTTATCGATTACAGAATTAGCTGCCTTCTCATCTGAATCATCCCAGTTCGCCCATCCTAATTGCTTCGCCATTTTTGAATAAATTTCAACAGATTCATTGCCTTCTGGATTATTAAGGCAAAATTGTGTCACGTATTTGAGAAAAATGCCGACAGCCCTTCCGTGGGAGGTGTGAAAAATCGTGCCTAAACTATGTCCGAGAGTATGACCGATATGTACTTGTCCATTTCCGAACGCAAGACCTGCCATCGTAGCAGCTTGATGCATCATATCACGGGCTTCCATATTATCACCATCCTTATACGCAATAGGTAAATAATCAAAAATCATTTCGATTGCTTTCAATCCTAACGCATAGCTAAATTCATTTTTCCAACTGGAAACCATTCCTTCAAGTGCGTGTGCTAATGCATCAAACCCGGTATCTGCGGTTAATTTTGGAGGCATACCTGCTGGAAACCTAGGATCGACAATAGCATAGGTGGGTATCAAACCTTTATGAGCTTGAATTGATTTTCTCCACATACCTTGTTCCTCAACAGATACCACAACCGCAAATGTCGTCTCCGCTCCCGTACCGGAAGTAGTAGGAATCGCAACGAGGTCTGATTTCTCCCCAACTTCATATAATTGAGGATTAAACGGATGAAGGTCATCTAAAGTCATATCCTGAAATTCATAAAGAGCCCAAGCGGTCTTCGCGGTGTCCATTACAGAACCGCCTCCAAGGGCGATGATTAATTCAGGTGAGTATTGGATGCATTGTTCTCTAGCTTTAAGCACGCCATCTGCCTTAGGATCTGGTTCTACTTCGTTAAAAACTTTATATTCTTTTCCCAACTCATCTAATTTATCAGTTAATATCTTTAAGTATCCGAGATCTTCAAGAATCTTATCAGTTACGATGAAACATTTATTTCCTTTAATATTTTCCATAAAATCAAGAGCATCTTCTCCATAAATAATATTCGGCGAATAAAAATACCACATTTGAATTTATACTCCTCTTCGTGTTTATTTTATAAAATTTAATTATTAAATTATAATGGAATTCTATTAAATTTAAATTTTGTAACTTAGTGAGTTGATGATTTAGATTATTTGTGGTTAAAAAATGAATGAAATTTCGGTTGAATTCTGTTCTAGATAATTTTTTAAACTAAAAAAATAACAATAAAACAATATATAAATCTAGTAAAGAATTAAGTTTCATTAAATATAGAAATAAAAGTGATATAAGTGGTTATAAAAGGATTTATCGGGAAAATTTTAGATATAGACCTAAGATCCAAGGAGATTAAAGAAATTTCACTCGATGAAGAGATTGCGAAGGGTTTTTTGGGAGCTGCGGGATATGCCGTACGGTATCTTTATGATTTCATTGAAGAAGAAACCGATCCATTAGGACCAGATAACATTCTTATGTTTATGACGGGTCCATTATGTTTAAGCAATGCTCCCACCTCCGGAAGATTTACCGTATGTTCGAAATCTCCTTATACTGGCATCTGGGGTGAGGCCAACTGTGGAGGATATTTCGGCCCGGAACTAAAAAAAGCAGGGTATGATGGTATTATCATAAAAGGCACCTCTGATGATCCCGTCTACCTTAATATTACAGAGGAAAAGGCAGAATTGAAAGATGCTTCCCATATATGGGGTAAAGGAACTTTGGAAACTCATGAGATTATTAAAGAAGAATCCGGATCGAATTTAACGAGAGTCGCATGCATTGGACAAGCGGGAGAGAATCTAATCAAATTTGCTACCATCGCCTCAGAGGAAAAAGCAGCGGGGAGAACTGGTATGGGTGCGGTTATGGGATCTAAAAAATTGAAAGCAATTGCTGTCAGAGGGGCAAAAAGAAAATTCGAAGCTGCAAAACCAGATCAATATAAGGAAGCTGTTAATGAAATGATCGGGAATGTTAACAATTCATTCACTACGCAAATGTTCGGAATGCTGGGAACTCCTGGTGGTGTGGATAAATACAATATGGAAGGTGAACTTCCGATTAAATATTGGACGCAAGGGCAGTGGGATGGCGCATTTAATATCTCTGGTGCGACTGCATCTGAAATGATATATACAAAGCAGTATCCTTGTTATTCTTGTCCAATTGGTTGTGCTCATAAGGCGTCCGTAGATGAGGGACAGTATGCTTTTGAAGGGGAGGTGGAAGCTCCAGAGTATGAAACCATTGTCAGTTTCGGTTCATTGATTTTAAACGATGATCTTAAATCTATTGTAAAAGCGAATACACTGTGTAATGATTATGGAATTGACACTATTAGTGGAGGAGGTACAATCGCATTTGTATATTATCTATATAACAATGGCAAGATATCTTCCGAAGATATTGATGGTCTTGAACCCGAATGGGGAGAGATTGAACCTGCTTTAGAAATGGTAAAAAAGATGGCTTTCAGAGAGGGTATTGGAGATATTTTAGCAGAAGGATCGGATGCGGTTGGTGAAAAATTTGGTATATCCCAAGACGAAATAGCAACTGCAATCGGACAAGAAGTACCTTATCATGATCTGCGTCATACATGGGGGATGGCTTTAGCCTATTCTGTAGGTACAACTCGAGGTCCTTGCCATTGTGCATGTGATATGTATATGGTGTTGTTAGGACTCCCGTTTCAAGATTTAGGAATTGAATTGGTCGATAAATACAGCGATGATGAGATAATGGCAAAAAATTGTGCTATTGAGTATGATTATCGTTCTCTTTATAATTCCCTCGTGCTCTGTATTTTTAGTAATCCTCCGCCGGATATGGTCGCGAAGGTGATTGAAACTGCAACAGGTTTGGATTTTGATATTGAAAGGATAAAAATTACCGGAGAAAGAATTTATACAATGAAACGTCTCTTTAATCTAAAAATGGGTTTGACACCAGAGGATGAAAAATTACCCCAAATTCTATTAGAACCTTTGGAAGAGGGAGGATCTGCGGGAAAAACTCCTGATTTTGAAAAATTGAAAAAATTATATTTTCAAGTGAGAGATTGGGATCCAGAAACAGGGTATCCAAGCCCAGAAAAACTGGAAGAATTGGATTTAGATAATATATAACTAATCTTCTTACTTTCTTTTTAGGTTTTTTAATTTCTAACTAATAGATTAACAAACTTTTATATAGAATCACGACAAAAATTCCTTTAGATCAATTTTTTTATTTACGTGATGGAATAATATGGCAGTCAAAATATTGAGTGAGGAATGGGTTAAGGAATTTGGCAAGGCGATCAATAATAATCCCGCGTATAAAGAAGCTGCTGCTTGGTGGACGGGTGATATGTTAGTACATGTAGAGCCAAGTGGTCCTTTAGATCATGATGTGAAATTTTTTTTAGGACTTCATAAAGGTGAGTGTACCGGAACCTATATAATTAAAGAAGGGGATAATCCAGAATGTGAATTTGTTTTGGCGGGACCTTATGATAATTTTGTAAAAGTAGCAAAAGGTGAGCTTGACACCATACAAGGAGTAATGAGTGGAAAACTAAAATTAACGGGAAACATGGCAAAATTAATGAGAGCAACGAGAGCAGCCCAAGAAATTGTAAATTCTTTGCAAAATATAGATACAGAGTTCCTTTAATTTTCTTATTAAGTGAGAAGCATTCTTAAAAGAAAGAGAGAATGAAATATTATTTTTTTAGCTTATTTTATATCATCTTTAGATCTAAGTGTAGATCTGTGATGGGATATGAAATACACGGATGGATATATCCGAATTGATTATCAACTTCTCTAATAGTTATATCTGGTGGAATAAATACCTCTCCAGAAAGCAATTTTGTTCTACATAATGCACATATTCCGGAACGACATCCACTTTTAATTGAAATAGGAAGATCTTTCTGACGCTCAATACTATTCAAAAGCGGCTCTGTACAATTTGCTTCAAAAGTCATTTCTTTCTTTTGACCCCCATCAGTATATTCTAAAGTTATCTGGAAAAGATTTGAAGAATTTAGAGACATTGGCCATCCCATTATTTTACTAACATCATCAGGTACTCCGAAGGCTTCAAAAATAATACGATGGCGCGGGATTAATAATCGATCTAACTCCTTCAAAATAAATTTATACATTTCCTTACTTCCACAGATATAATAAAACTTATCTTTAAATGATTTGATGTTATGTTCGATGATATCTTTTGTAATAAATCCACAAAGTCCACCCCATTCTGAGTGTGCTTCGGATAACACATATTTGATATCAAATTTTTCTCTTCTGGTGCTAAGATCGTCCAATTCTTCTCGAAATAGGATATCCAATTCATTTAAACATCCATAAAGAACTTCAATACTTATATCTTTATCCAATTCCGTGAAACATCGTATCATTGACATAAATGGTGTAATTCCACATCCACCGGCGATAAAAACCAGATCTTTTCCATGAAATAGGGGATTATAATGAAATTGACCCAATGGCTCTGTTGCTTGGAATACATCACCTATTTTTGCATAATCAAGAATATAAGGACTTACAAATCCACCTTCTTTTCGCTTTATTCCCAATTCATAATATGCCGTTTGATTCGGGGAAGACACAATTGAATATGGACGGACAGTTCTTACACCATTAATATTTATATTTAATCCGATATACTGACCAGCTCTAAAAACTGCTAATGGTTTATTTTGATTGTTCGAAACGAATCGAAGTAGTTTAGTGTTAGGTGATAATTTCTTGATATCGGTTAACCTTAGTTCTTGCGATTCCGGATGTATTCTCTTGTTTAATCGAGCGAAATTATCTTTATATGGAGGTATTTCTTGGACTTCCTCGCGCCATTTTTTTTGTTTTTCGACATTTCGAAATTTCTTGATATCTTCCATCATATTAGATTTTTCCCTCCTTATTTTCACTTAAATATAATCCGGCTGCGACTCTACCTCCCAATATAGAGGTAGAAAAACCGCCTCCGAAATTTGTCCAGGCTCCCGCTAAATAAAGTCCTTTAATTGGCGTTTTACTCTTTAATCTCATCATAGGACTATTATAAACGTCTTGATTATAGCCATATATAGCTCCATTATAGTTTTTTGAATACCGATAATATGTAAGAGGGCTGGCGACTTCAGCTACCTCGATATACTCTCTAATGTCTGGCAGAATGGTATTTTCTACCATCTGGATCATTTTATCAGCATAGTTATCCTTGATTTTGTGGTATTGATCGGGCGCGATGCTTTGCCACTCATCTCCCATTTGTAGAGTGGTCAGAACTAATTGTGAAGTTCCATGAGGAGAAATCTTTGGATCTATATTGTTATAACATGCCGCAACAATATACCTGGGATCTTCGATTTTCCTAAAACTTTCGTAAGCCGCATCAAGATCATCATCCTTATTAATAAATGTTTCATGTTCTTTAAGCCCTAATTCTTGAGGTGACGCGTTAAGACCAATATATACAGAAAATCCTGAAGGCCCTATTTCTGGAGCATAAATTTTTTTCTTATATACTTCTGGAATAGATTCACTTGGTAATAATTGCATTATCGTACAAATCGGATTCACATTTGAGATTACTGCTTTTGAATGAAATCGTTTACCATCGATAAGTTCTACTCCGTATATTTTGCCATTTTTCAACAAAATTCTATTTACTAAGGCATTTAATTTTACTGTTCCCCCCATTTTCTCGAAACATTTGACCATACCACTCGTTAATGCATGAGATCTACCTTCTGGAAATGCTCCGCCTTTGTCTAAATAGCTCATCGTCATTCCGAGGAACGCGTATGCGCTACATCTTGAGGGAGGAAGCCCTAAAAAGCCCCAAGGTTGGGAAATAACTGAAATTAGTCGTTTATTATCAAAGCATTTATCAAATATATCTTGTAAGGTAAGTCCCACGACTCTAGCGATCCACGGATGATCTTTAATAATTTCTTTCTGCGAGACATTCCCCCTCCGACTGCCAATATATTGAATTCCATTATAGACTGCCTCGCATATTTCTCTGAAATTATCTATACCCTTCTTTTCATTTGGAAATAACTCTAAGAGCTTATTGAAATATTCTTCAACCCCATAGGGAATAACTGTGTCATATCCATCATAGAATACGCTTCTATAGTATTCGGGAATAAGTTTAAACTTTAAAAGGTCGGGTACTAAACCAATTCGTTTAAAAAAGCGATACAGAGCACCGGGATCTTCTGGAGTTCCAATATCACTAAGCATATGAAGCGCCCCTTCAAATTCAAATCGCCCCCGTACAAATGAGGTGGCAAACCCCCCGGGGACATTATGCTTTTCCAGCAAGAGAATCTTCTTATCGGTCAATCCTAATTGGCAAGCGGCACCTAAACCCCCCAATCCAGCACCAATTATTATAACATCAAAATTTTCACTGATGTCAGCGGTGTGTAAGTTTTGTGACATGATATCCATCATATTTAGTTTTATTATTAATAAAATTTGGATTATACATTATGATTTTCCTTAATTCTATTTAATATTTTCTAATTTGATAATAGTCATTTGCAAATCTGAAAATTAGGTTTATATTGTAGATACATTATTCATGTGTCATTATTGAAAGATACCAGATATTATAATAAAAAAGATAAATAGAATCACTCATTCTATAAATTCTAAGAGAATTATTCTTGCTGTTTTAAGCCAATTACTTATCTTGTTCATAATTTTAGTTTTTAATTTCCAATTTTTGCTTGTTGAAACACGGTCTCCAATCACAAAACATTCTTTAATTCTAATTTTATTAGACCAGGTAGGAATTTTTTCTTGAGGATTATCAATAGCTAAGTTAAACCTTAAATCTGAATCTGCTTTTTCTGCTCTTTTATTCACTTTCTTCATTGCCAATGAAGAGACCGCATCAAATACTATTTCTCCTACGGGAAAAATTTTCGCTAATTTATTTATAAAATGTGAAATTTTATTTTCATCAAAATAATAAAGAAATCCCCCCGCGATGATAAAAATGCCTTTCTCTTTACTGTATTCAATTTGCTTCATCCAAACCTCCTCAAATGCAGAGGATTCAATATTTTTATTGCGATTATGAATACCAATCAATTGATTGCGATATTTTATTACATCTGGCAAATCTATGTTATACATTGTAATCGTTCCATTGTCTATTCTTGAAAAAGTTGTATCAAGTCCAGCTCCGACATTAATAACAGTGGTGTATGGATGATCTTCGATATATTTTTTTGCTGCTTCATCAAATCTGCGTGCTCTAATCATTAATCCCACAGCTCGCCATTCTCTCAAGGCATCCTCCATCTTTTTAAAATCATAGTCCACATTTTCGATGATTTCGATAGCTTTTTGATCATCTAATAATTCGGGAAATTTTTTTGAGAATGTTGCTCTTGCCCATAATGGTCCGAGCATAGTCTCTTCTATTTCACTTAAATCACTCATTTTCAATCTCCTTGCTTTGTTTAACTATTTATATTAGAAACAGGTTATAAATATTGCTAAAAATAGAACCTTATCCCATATTTCAAAAAAATAAATAAATTGTGTTGATTTTAAATTTTGCTTAAGAATAGGAACTTATCTTAGAGCTGCTGTGATGGCTCGTGTTAAGCGAATAACATCCATCACTTTACCCTTTTCAACGGTGATTTGTTCCCGGGAAATCGCATGGGTAAAGTCACCTTCTCCATTACAAATTCTCACGATTGCCTCGTTATCACCAGTTAAAACTATGTCTGGATCATCAGCACTTCCTTCATAGAGTTTTCCGCTTCTTTCGTTTATTTCTAAATAAAAGGGCTCTTCTTGATCGAGTTCAAATTGGAATTTCATATCCCAATTAATATCCTTTCCAGCAACATTAGTCACAAAAACATTTCTAGCTTTTTCGTTTTGATTGACTTTTTCTATTATTTCATCTAAATTTTCTTTCGCGACACCCATTCTATTCACCTCCTTCATATTCCAGTTGATTAATCCATGTCTCGTATTCTTCCTCGGGTACGAAAAAGAAGTCCGTCATCTTCCCCTCACGTTGCTCTCTTTTTTTAAAGACTGCTCGTACTCGTTGCCCTTTTCTAAGTTTAGAAGGTACCAAGTTTTCTGAGAAAACACCCTGCAGCATACCTGTATCGGCTTTATCGAGCTTTATGAACGCAATTCCATATGGGATTTTTTGAATAAAATCTGAGGTGGTATACCATACAATCGTGCTTACCATAATTTCCCCTGCTTGCGGTAATTCAATCCATTCTGTATCTGCAAAACAATCAGAACAGCCCACTCGCGGAGGCATCCATATTTTACCACATTCCTTACATTTGGTCCCTTGTAGCTTCTTTTCATCCATTAAATCTATAAAAAACTTACTCTGAGAACCAAGAGAATACTTATAATTAATACTAATTTCATCTCTTATCTCATGAGCGTGAAAATTCTTATCCGTCATTTTTTTGCTAATCCCTCCTCATTTTCCATTACTATTACGGCCGCATATGCGGCTCCTGGACCTCCTATACTGTGTGATATAGCTCTTCCCTTTTCAATAGGTACTTGATGTTTTCCCGCCTCTTCTCGTAGTTGTAAAGCCGCTTCTCCGGTAGACATAATGCCTGTTGCTCCGACTGCATGTCCACACCCTATTAATCCCCCACAAGGACAACAGGGCAGTTCTCCGTCAATCCATGGACCTTCACCAGGTTTTTGATAAGTATTTTCAATCCAAGGACCACCTTCCCCGAATGGAACAAATCCAAGCTCTTCATAACTAATAACTTCTTGTCCCGAAAACGCGTCATGAAGTTCTGCTAAATCAATTTGGTTTCGGATATTATTATAATCCAGGCCAGCCATCTTATAGGCAACTTTTGCTGCATTGATATTAGAATATAACCTTCCCAATGATTCACGATTTCCAATAAAGCAATCGGTATTCGCAGCACCAACTCCAGTAATCCAAATCGGGTTATCAATTCCCAGTTCTTTTACCTTCTGCTCACTTGCTAAAATTAGTGCCGCAGAGGCTTCTGAATAAAGGCAACAATCAAGCATCTTAAAAGGGTAACAAATTATTCTCGAATTCAATACATCTTGGACGGTTATTTCCATAGGAGATTGAGCTTTCGGATTTTTCATTGCATTTCCATGATTTTTAACACTTACTAATGCCATCTGTTTCTCGGTGGGGTTTCCAAATTCATCATGATGCGCATTTACCATTGATACATACGAGCTTGCTGCCATCATCCCCATAGGGTATTCATAGGTCATATCTGCGGAATAAGCAATAGCATTGAGCACTTCGGGAGTTGTGGTGCCTGTTTGTTCATCATAACAATCATTACATTTTTCCAGTCCAATACATAAACATAAGTCTGATAATCCCGACGCGACTTCTGCGAAAGCCATCCTTACTGTGTAACCTCCAGTTGCTCCTCCACTTGCGATCCTTGTTCCTGGCTTATCGTTCATTCCAATATAACTATTGGTAAAGATATCTGGCATGAATTGTCGTTCAAAAAGTTCATTATAAATTCCATATACTGTTGTTTCTAGGTCTTTGTGAGTAATATTCGCGTCATTTTTATTCGCATCTTCCAGAGCAAGTTTTGTTGCATCATACGCGAGTTCAAAGTAAGTCTTATCTAAATATCTCGCCCGAAATGGCGTAATTCCTACACCTATTATTCCAACTTTAGGTAGCATTTACATAATCACCATTTTGTTTTTCTCTCATTAGGTTTTAATTATTTTTGTTGAATTACTATTAGACGAGAGAATATTTAATTCTTTAATCCTCGATAAATATCTTATAAAAAATGGTTATGCTCTACCAAATCAATTACTTCAATTGGGAGTCTTTTTTTTAGGAATATTAATTTGTTGAAAATTAGCGTAAATCAGATCTATTTTAAGAACTAATCTAAGCATTGAAGTCTCCTCGCTCTAAAGGAAGAGGACTTCTTTCGCAATTTGTTAAATTGGAAAGAGGATCATAAAAAAGAAAGAGGAACATAATATTAGTGAGGATATAATTCTTTGAGATTTCCCGCCCTTGGTCTATACCATTTAAGAAATCGAGTTTCCTCATAGTCTTCTGATGTCAATAAAAAAGGAAATCTCACTTCTCGAGTTTTATTTCTTCCGTAATTAATGCGGATGATACACATGACCTCCTTATCTAATGGGAATATATTGTCTTCTATTCTTTGATAACATTGCAAAACTATATCCGTAGATTCCCCCGCAGGAATATTTATTGGATAGAGCGGAATTTTCACCGTATATCCTTTCTGTATGAAGTCTCCGATATTCATTCTTGCCGCTTGTTGACCAATATCATTCAATTCTACTTTTGCTAAAATCTGTAGGGGTTTAATCTCACCCTCATTATCAAACAAAATTTCTATTTTTGTTATCATTCCTGGCTTGATACCTTCATTGTGGAATATCAGTGGTATGTACAAGTGATTATGCGTTGGATTCTCGGCAGTATTCTTCACAATGCCATAGGTAATTATTTCATGTGGATAAATGTCTGCTCCCTTTCGCATAACTAAAAAATTTCTTATCGCTAAGACTATTGCAGCCGCTGATGTTACAAGACTTATTGGATCGATTTCTAGACCAAAAATATTTACTATTATTTTCACCTCATTTTTTTCAATAAAAAAATAATTTATTATACAATTTTTTCTGCCATTAATAGTTTTCCAATTTAGTTCTCATAAATTTTTTAAAATGGAGAAAAAAGCATTTAATCTTACAGAGAACTAAAATTAAAGAAGCAAATATCTAATGGTTAGGATACTACTTTTATTTGCTAGCGGGTGCTCTGGAGGATAGATTGAGATGATAAAATTTGGAATAAGTCTCAATATAGTCAAAATATTCATGAAATATGTTCAAGATTTTATCCAAACCCGTTGAACCTTTCTTGGCAGCATTCTTTAATGTTTTCTTGAGAATTTCCATCCCTTCTATAACAATGGCAAAATACAAGGAGACCTTATTCTCATAATATAGATAAAGTGTTGCTTTAGAGAGCTCGATATCTTCTGCGACGGCATCCATCGAGACATTATCGTAGGTATCATTGAAAAATCGTCTTTTTGGCGCTTCAAAGGTGTCTTTTTCCTTTTTACATCCA
>WJIN01000499.1 GCA_014730295.1 Promethearchaeota archaeon
CATTAAAACGATAAATAATTTTTCGATCCTTAGTCGAAAACAACTCTGAAACGGCCGCCAAAGTAATGAAATAATCCCTAAACCCCGCTTTCTTTTTTACAGTAATTAAAGCTTCGGAAATAGATTCTAAAACTTCATTTTCATGATAGCCCTTATCAATAATCTCCTCTTCTACATCATATTCAAGGTTTCCTATAGTGGAATAGCCTACCTTAGATAGCATATCACCAAGTTCAATATCTGTATGAATGAGAGTATTTAAAGATTCATGATCATCATGCTTAGAAACAATCCAAAGCTCACCTCGAATAAATAAAGATAGGTATCCATAAAAACTACCTTTTACTTTAAAAAATTTCTTCGCATTAAAATACTTATCCATAAAGTTGACCGTAATATCATGAATCCTATCATCAAATTCCTCATAAGAAATATAAGACTTGCGACTTTTTAAAAGTTTAACCGTTATCGGCCTGCAATATTCATTTAACTTTAAATAAAATTTTTCAAAAATTTCTTTATTACGCCTGTCTTTAACAAACACATCTTGTAAATTAAAAAGCTCTCGCTCAATGCCAGGTTTATCAAAATATTTTTCATTGCACGTGGGACAAACTTTTAAATCTATTGAAACGCTATTACCGCAATTAGTGCATATTATCATTTTTTCCTTCATATAATTATAGTAAATCTAAAAAAAGCCTACTAGAAATTGCTTCCTAGTAGGCAAACCCCTCCCAAAAACTTTTAATCTACTAGCTTAACCCCAGAATAAGGGCAATGCTGGAAGAAAATCGGTGACAATTCATCGTCTTCAAAACCACTAGCTAAAACAACCGGGTTACCTTCATCGTCTGTTTCCCGGTACTTAAGAAACCCCTTTTCATCAACGCCGATAATATAAGATTTTTCTTTTTCGGTCAGCTTTAAAATTCCTTTATATTTGGTAGAATCCAAACTATCCGGATTAAAATCTTCAATACCCAAATCACGATCAAAATTAATCTTTTTTCTAGCTATAACAGGTTCATGCCGCATATCTTTAACTTCTTCCCCGGAAACTTCTTCAGAATTACTATCGGTTGATTGCTTGCCTTCCCTTTCCTTTTCAACTAGATCAACTAATTCCGTATGAAAATTAGTTTTAAAAGTATCATCTACCGCTAAAATAAATTCCCCAAGGGAAAAAAGAATCTTAGAATAGGAAGATACCTTGAACATTGTATCCAAATCATACTTTTCCCAGGACAACTCTTCCGGAATTTCTTCCTGAGGATTAATTAAAGGTAGAATATCTGAATTCTTAAAATACTGTGTTTCGCTTGCGGAATAAACCTCATAATACGGCGCACCATTAATTTTCTTAACTACTAGATCATATAACTCCGCGGGACCAAAAACACTAACTTTTTTCTCAATGGTCTCATATAAAGAATACGGAATACCCTCTTTATAAAAAGAAATTGTTTTTCCATCCTTTGGCTTTTTATATAAAGATAGTTTTGAAGAAATTAATTTTGTCTTTTTATGAGTTTTATGCCAGTCCATATCCTGCCGATCAATAACATTAGCCACTACAATTTTAGAAGGTTTCCACCCCGAAGCAAATGCATTTTCCGGCTGATTATTAGACATTACGCGGTTAAATAAAACTGGATGCGTTTTAGAATGCTTATAGCATCGAACCCTATTAACGTCATCCCAGTCATAAGCAAGCACTTTATTATAGACTTTATCTAAAATAAATTGTTTACCTGTTTGTTCATAGAATTCTTGTTTGTCCGGCCAAACAAAATTCCTTTTTGAACCCTTATCATCTAAAATTTGGGAAAATCTGATTAACTTAGCATCCCAATTTTCCTGCCTTGCTCGAATCGGAGCGCCTAGTAACCTAAAAACCCGAAAAGCATTTGTTTCAAGATGAAAATAATTTTTTTCTTGAAACGTAGCGGAAGTATAAACTTTATTCCGCTTGTTTTCTTTTTTTTGTTCCTCTAAAGCCCTCTTTTCTTCATTTTCCTTAACTGCTTTTTCAAGCAATTCCCTTCTTGACACTTTCGCACTCATTCTTTGAGTCCCCCTGTCTTTTAATTTATTTTTTCCTAAACTAGGATCAGATCACTATAAACCCAGTGCTGTTACTATTCACCATATTGTCTAAATAGAAAACAAAGCCATAACAATTTGTTTTTCTGAATTATTCTTACCGCTAATTGAAATAGTAGAAATCCCGTCTTTAACTTTTAGAAGGATAGTATCATCTATTATAGTATTAATAGCTTTCTTCATTTGAAAAACCGAAACCGCAAAAGTTATTTCTTTTAAATTAGTTTCCCGCACAGAGCATAATCGTTTAATGTTAGATGCCTCCGTAGTATAGTCTATTAAAAGATTACCATCAACCAAAGTCAAAAGAATTTTTTCTTTCTCTACAAAAAATTCAAAAAAAGATAAAGCTTCTACTAATTTTTTCTTTTCCACTTCAATAAAAGTGGATAGGTCAGCTTTTTCTAATAAAGTGTCCCCTAAATCTTTTCTAAAAGAAAGCGAACTGTCATTTGCAAAAAGCAAAATTAAATCATCTTTAACTAACTTCATAGATTCTTGCCCAGAAGTATAAATGTCAAAGTTATCATACCCAATAAAAAAATCTAAAATTTTAATAGAATCCGATCTAAAAATCAAATCAAGATTATCCTCTATAGTAGCATTATACAGAATTTTTGAGGTTAAAGATCGAATGTTATTCCCCTGGATATAAATACCATTAAACATACTTCCAAAGTTTGGGTCTATAAAAGGAATAGAATCTTTTAAATTTCTTTTGAAAGAATCCCAGCAGGTTATTGACTGCTTAACTTCATCATTTTTTTCAAAATTAGGCCGAACAAAATCCTCTGAAAAGGATTTAAGTTTATATTCGCCACCGTCCTTTGACTTAAAACAGCCATTACCGTAATACTCAATAGAATCAAACTTACTGCATAAAAATAGAAATTCAAAACCATTAATAAAAATATTTTCCGGTAAGGTATCACCATCTTCTTGATGAATTAGAAATTTATCCCTACCAAAGATAACACCATTGGAAAAATAAATTTCCAAATTACCAAAATCCATATAGAAACTTTCATGATACGGGTTTTGATTACTGATCACGGCCTTATATAAAGGCATTTTTTCCTTAAAAGACTCTGTCTTAATACTTATCATTTACCGACCTCCAAGCTATTTTACTATAATTTAGATTACTTTTGATTTTTATTCAAGACTTAAAAGGAAATTTAATGCAAACTATAGACAATAATATTCAACTGATACTTGTATTCCCTCAATCTGAGTACCGTTACAAATACCGAATCAATAATAATAAAGAATTCCACACAATAGACTATTACAAAATTAAGGATATGTTAATAAAGCTATTGCCAGCCCAAAAAAATAATATTATAGAATGCTTAGACTCCTACCAGATATTTTTAGCTATTCCGGAAGAATCTAGGTTAGAAATCTTTGAAACAGATACAAAAGCCATAAAAAAAGAAAATTTATTAGA
Organism: Promethearchaeota archaeon; assembly: GCA_014730295.1. Next base: position 3,557 of record WJIN01000499.1, read on the forward strand.
AAAAAATCTAAAAGAACTTGAAAACAATCCTAACTTGTGGTATACTTCCGATGGAAAAGAAGCTTTTTTACAAAAAACAAGGGAATATTATAAAGGAATTCTTAAAAAATTTAAGCATGCAAGAAAAAATTAATTACTTTTTCAGTAAAGATACCCCCCAAAAATACGATCCTACCGCTTGGGGGGGAACTAAAGAAGAAAGATTAGAACTATTAAGAGAGGTCTTCAAACAAAACTGGAAAGCTTTAAACGTAAGACCCGACCTAAAAAATCCACGTAAAATAACACAAACGAAGCAGGCTTTGATTGCCTCTAATTTTTTTCCGGACTTAGACACCTTTTCCATATTTTTTGTTCCGGAAACAAAAAAAAATCAAATCTATAAAACACATAAAGAAGATATTGTAAAAATATTTAGCCGGACAACAGGCTTTGATGCCACAAAAAAATATAAATTTCTAAGAAAAGAAGTAAAGTATGATCCTCATTGGAACTCTTGTGGAAAAATAACAAAACCTCTAGTAACATCTAATGAATCATATTACAAAGTAGAAAATAATGTTACCTATCAGGATTGGTTTAACCATCTTTTTGGAACAGTATCTATTTCTTTACCCGGCTATGCGCATTCAACTATCCGAGTAATTGATGTTGACTGCAAAAACAAAAAAACCGATAAAGAGATGGCCGAAATAATTGATATAATTATTGCTAATGTCGGCATACCATTTTATATTGAAAAATCGGAAGAGTCTAGAGGATATCATCTTTTCTATAATTTCGATGGTTACATTAAAGATTCTGCATGGAAAGCCTTGGGAAACCAATTAAATGATATATGTAGAACTAAAAAAGAAATAGAATGCCGGAGCAAAACCGAATTAATGAAACTGCCTTTTTCTTACCAATACCGCTTTCGATGCGGAACCTATAATAAAAAAAGCCCTCACCGGATAAAAGATCTAGGAAAATTCTATAAATTTAAAAAATTTTTAGATCTTTTTATTGAAGGAAATAAAAATCCAATACCCCTAAACAAAACAATAACATACTTCGAAAATGAAATAAATATTGAAGATGAAGTTCCTTCTTTACAAAGCAAAAGAATATCCGTAAAATCAAAGAAAACATATACTACACAAGAAGGATTCACAAAAAAAACATCATATGAGGATAAACTTTTTCAATACTATGAAAACCAAAAAGAACCTTCAAAAAAAGAAAAAACATTTATAATGCACCAAGTATTAAAACATTTATTTCAATCTGAATTAAAAAGTAAATACTTAGCAGTCAATGAAAAATTAATTAAAGATACTCAGAAGCTATATTTCTTTTTAAAACAAAAAAAAGAATATGATAAAAAAACACATAAATCTTATGGCCCTAAGTACAGAGAACTAGAAAAAGGGATTCTACTCCCTGTAAAATTACAAAAATTCATAAAAATAAAATACAATATTACCAGTATTCGTAAATGTTTAAAATTATTAGAAGACATGGGTATTTTATCAGAAATTTTAATAAATGGTTATGCCTACTCCTATAAAGGAAAAATACGTTTTGCAAAACATTTCCTTTTAAAAAGTATTGAAGAACTAATATACCCTATCTATGAAAAAAACATAGAAGATTTAACTATAGAAATATTAGATACAGATTTTAAAAAAGACTTCTATAAATATTTCAATGGATTAGACTATAGAAGCTTTAAAATAAAGCATAAACTAACTGAAGATGATATAAAAATCCTACACTATACAACATATAATCTAATTAATAAAGATTTAGGGCTTAACAGAAAGAAGGTCCCCTCCTTTCTAATTAAATTATGTTATTACTTTATTTTTACTACAGGGAGGTTATATAAGATAATGGGAAAGGTAGCTAACGAAATGGCCTATTTAGGGTTAATTTCAAAGAAAACATTGCGAAAATGGACCGATGATGACGGTCCTCCGGACCCGTGGGAAGCATTTAGACCTAATTTAGATGATATTTTTGCTAGTGTGTGTGAAGAAGAGGGGGAGGAATGTTTAAAGGAGGTTTCTGTATGGGAGGATTAAAATTTAAAGTTATTATATTGGATGGTAATAATTTGTTTTATCGATTAAAAGCTGTACATGATAAAGAAAAAGGTTCAGCTAAGACTATCTTTGAAGTTTATTTGCAGTATTTGAATGACTTTGAAAAGGTTTATCTAGAAGAGGGAGGAAAGTTTTATATTTTATTTGATAATCCAGTTAGTAAGTCCAGGTTTCGAAAAGAAATTGATCCTGAGTATAAAAGCAATAGGTTATCTGAGTCCAAACAATTTTATAGGGAATTAGACTTTTTACAAGCTCTAATTTTGTATTACAAGGACAATTGGTTTTTATCGTATAAGCATGATTTTGAAGCAGACGATATTGTTTTTTATATTTTGAAGTATTTTGAAAAAGATAGTTATACTCTTTTGGTCTCAGAAGATTTTGATTGGTCTAGGTTAATAACTGATAAGATTATTTTGTATAAAAATAAAGATTTTTATACAAAAGAAAAGTTTAATAAAGACTTTGGCTTCACCCCTTCGATTGAGCGGGTTGTTCGGTATAAAACAATCAGAGGGGATAAATCCGATGGGATAGTTCCAGGATTGCCCAATTTACCTAAGCAAGCTTTAATCAATTTTGTAAAGGATAAACGGCCTTTAGATTATATTATTAAAAATATTGAAAATATTGATTATTTTAATTCTGATTGGAAGGCTAAGTTTCTTCATGCTAAAGCAAAGATAAAACTAAATTACGCTTTAGTTAATTTTATACCCTTAAGTCGGAGGGAAGTGTACGATTGTGTTTTTTCATGTAAATTTCGTAAAAAAGCATTGAATAGTTTATTAAAATGCTCTAATATAAAGTTAGATTTTGATGGAAGACTAATTGAATCGAAATCTAACCTATTTAATGGCTTTCAAAAGGAAAGATAGTGGAAAAGATAATACCTGAGATTAATATGAATTATACTTTACGGGATACGCATAGGGACAGATTTACTAGTCATAAGGAGATTGATTTTCATCCCACGGGATATTCAAAAGAATATCCTAATGTTCCGCTCTATATGAGGGCTTCGGAATCAATTGCGCAGTTCTTATCTAAGGATTTTGGGGTACCTGCTAAAAAAAATAGAAAGGAAGTTTTGTTTTATGATAAGGATAATAATTTGGTTACCAAGTTTGAGTCTTGGCTTCATTTTGAAGAGGAGATATTTAATTATCCTTTAACCTTTGATCTTTTTATGTCTAGTCGGCTTGGTAAGAAATTTATTTCGGATAATAATATAGCTTACTGTATAAAAGGTGGAGATTTTTTTAATTTAAGGTAAGATTTTTGATGTTCGGAGGACATTTTAATGCAAATTAATTATTTAAAGCTTAAAAATTTTTGCAATGTGGTAAATGAAGAGATCTATTTTGATAATGGTCTTAATTTATTGATAGGTGACAATGGATCAGGAAAAAGTACAATTTTAGATGCAATTCAAATTCTTCTTTTTAATTACGCAGCAAACCCTTTAAAAGAATATATTAGATGGGGGGAGAAAAGTTTTTATTTGGAAATGAAATTTAATCATTTAGGAAAAACTTTTACCATTGAGTATTCTTATGGAAATTCTTCAAATCGAAAGTTAATGATTGATGGGGTGGTATGGGATGATAATACCTCTGCCTGTGCGGAATTAGAGAAATATTTTCATTCGAAATTATCTATGGCTTCGATAGTGTCTTACCAGGACGAAAATACTTTGATAGATACTAAACCCGCGGAAAGACGGGAGTTTCTTAAAAGAATTTCTGATTTAGACTTTACTGAAGAAGTAAAGAAGGTGGATGAACAGATTAAGGAACTAAAAGATATTGACTTGATTGATTTGGATAAAAAAGTCTATGCGTATGAAAATAAAAAATATAAATACAAAGAAGGTGTGAATCAGCCTTTTCAAAAAGAAGAAATTGAAAAAGACAAAAAAGCTTTGGATAATTTAGAAAAATTGAAAGGGTCCATGGAAGATATTCTAAAGCGGTACATGGAATTGAAGCAGGAATTATCTAACATTGCGGATAAACTAAATAAAGTAAATACTAAAAAGCTTTTAGAGGAAAGAAAAAAGCAAACTTCAATCGCGGCTTTGGTAAGCGAAGAGAGTATTATTTCTGATAATTTTATTGAATCGCTTGTAATCAGTAAACGTAAAGAATTAGAAGATGAAAAAGTTTTGCTTGAAAATCAGATCTTAGACTATAAGAATAAAGAAAAAGGGTTTGTCTTGAAAAGACTTCCTGTTTTCGATGAAACTGTTTTAGATACAGAAAAGCAGAAACTTTTTTCATTGCGGAATGATATAAGTAATTGTAGGAAGACTTTAGACAAAATATCTAAAGGTGTTTGTGTGGAGTGTGGAAGACCTTATGAAAACGCTAAGGAACAGGAAGCGGAGTATAAGCTTAACATTACTAGGTTAGAAGAACTTGAAACCACTGCTCAGGAAAAAATAAATGATTTAGTAAGTCAAAAGAAATTAATAGATGATCGACAAAAAGAAAATGAAACGGCGCTGCTTGAAAAAAATAAATTAGTTTTGCGGATAGAAAAATTACAAAACTCTTTGCTTAATTTAGCTATGAAAAAAGAAACAGAAATTAATAATTTGATTGCCGAGGATAATCATAAAAAAGAATTAGCTAAAAGAACTCTAGGAGCTTTGAAGGCTGCTATAGAGGAAAGTACTTTAGCTATAAGTGGAATTGAATCTGAAATTAAAGATTTAGAACTGGAGAAGTTGGCTAAAGAAAAAACTTTATCGGATATATCTCTTCCGGAAAACCAAGAAGAGATCGATAAGGATATTGTAATTTTAAAGCAAAAGATTGAAAGTTTTCATAGGATTGAGCTGGAAAATCAGATGATTGAAAAGTTTAATGAAGCCCTAGCGAAAGAAAAAGAGAAAGATAAAGCGGAATGGGATGCTTTGCTTGAGAAAAAACAGGCTTTGGTAGTAGAACTGGATGAATGGGAAAAAAGTAAATTAATTTTGCAAAAAACTTTTCCTAATTACCTTCTGAGGTCTACTTTGGAAAGCTTAGAAAAAGGAATGTATTTTTTTATTAATAGTGTGTATCGGAAATCATATAGAGTTTACTTTGAAGAAAAGAAAGATGCTATTAGAATTTTGTATGGGGATTACAAGCGAGATGTTAAACGGGCTTCGGGTTATGAGAAAAAATTATTTAGTTTCGCTTACAAAGATGCTTTAAATCGGATGCAGGGCTTAGATTTTGCAATCCTTGATGAAGTAGACGGCAGTGCCAGCGCGGAAAGCAGTGAAGCTTTTTTTACTTTCTTAGGTGAACAATCTAAAAATTACTCTCAGATGATTATTATTACGCATAAAAAAGAAATCCAAGAATTGCTTGAAAATGATTTTAATGCTAAGACTTTCTATGTTAAAGATGGGGTTATCTCTTAATAAACTGCCTGGGGGGAGAAAATAATGCTTACGAGTGATGAAATACTAAAGAATTTAAAGGAAGGGAATATTGTTATTTACCCTTTTAACCTTGAAAATCTAAATCCTAATTCGTATGATATACGCTTAGGAAATACTATGCTTGAATACTCTGATACTCTGCTAGACCCATTCAAGCAGAACAACTACGAAAAGCTTTTAGCTTACAAAGATGATTCTGGAAGACGTTATTGGATTTTAGAAGCAAATAAACTGTATTTATCTCATACTTTGGAATATACGGAAACTTTAAACTTAATACCTTGTTTATCGGGGAAATCTAGTTTAGCCAGGCTAGGTTTACAAATTCATATGACCGCTGGTTTTGGTAATATTGGCTTCAAAGGCTATTGGACCTTAGAAATTAAAGCTTGTCAAGAAATAAAACTTTATGCGGGTATGCGTATAGGTCAAATTTATTATACAGACCCCTCTGGAAAAATTGACAAGCTGTATAATGGAAAATATCAAGGCAATAACGGTGTAGAGGCGAGTAAGACTTGGATTAAGGAATGATAACTTTTAATGATCTATATGACTTGCCTTTAAATTGTTTGAGTAACAAAGGCTACTATGCTACGGCTTTATGCCCTTTTCATAATGATAAAAACCCATCTTTTGTAATTTATTATAATACGGGTTATTTTGTATGTAATGCTTGCGGAAAGCGGGGGTTTTTTAATTATCTGTACGAAACCTTAACTGGAAAGCAGGTAAAAAAAACAGAAGACTTTTATTTTAAAACAAGAAATGTTTCTTTAAAAAAAGAAAGGCGGTATCATTTTATTATTTCTGGTGAATATGGTCCCGTGTATGATAATACAGACGCTTATATATATTTAAAAAAAAGAAATTGCAGTAATATTTTTATTGATACTTTTGGCATACAATACGCTAAACGCTGTAAGGTGGAGAATGCTTTAGTACCTTTACCGGAGGGTAAAAAGCCTATTTATTTTTATCATCGCATCATGATTCCGCTACGCTATGATAATAAACTTGTGAATTTTGAAGGGAGGGCTATTAATAAAAAAAGTTTAAAGTGTGTTTACCCTTATGGAGGTACTACCGATTTTTTATTTAACTATGACAATTTAAAAAAAGATGAGTCTTTAATTATTGTAGAAGGTATTTTTGATTTACCTTTAATATGGGAAAAATTTACTAAAAATGTTACTTGTACTTTTGGGAGCTTGCTTTCCAGTAATCAAAAAAAGCTTTTGAAAGAGTTTAAAAATGAAATTATTCTATTTATAGATGACGATGAGGCGGGGCATAAAATGATTTCGGAAGTAGGAGATTTGTTTGATAGTAAAGAAATTAAAATTGCTAAAGTCCCAGGAAAAGATCCTGGGGAAAGCACGGAAAAAGAAATTGAATGTGCTTTAAACAATGTTAAAGAAGCTATTGATTATGATTTTGAAGCTTCAGGGTTGGAGAAATTATTTAGACTATGATTCAAATAGAGAGCTTAGGCGATGAGTACTTGATTACTTTTAAAGGGGAGAACTTCAATGATATTTATGATGTTTTTCAAACCTTTCAGTATAGCTTTACTTATAATGATGTTAAGCGGGGGTATGTGTGTTCTAGACAAGCCGTTAAAGGTATTATTCCGCATCTAGAGCGGATAGAACCTATTAAATACAAGACTGTAATCCCAAACGATATAAATATAAAATTTTATAGGGGTTCTGTTAAAAAAGATTATCATTATACTTTACCGCCCAGGTATGCTTTTCAGGATATAGATATTCAAAAGGTTATTAAACTAAACAAAGTTGCTTTATTTCATAAGCAGGGTTATGGGAAAACCTATATTTCTTTAACAGCCTTAAATCATCATTATGAAGCAAACCATTTTCAAAAATTAGTTATCATAACAAGCCCTGAGTCAGTTTACAATTGGAAGTATGAGTTAATTAAATTTTCTAATTTTTGCAAAGAAGATGAAATTTATATAGTATCCACCGAAAATAGATTACCCTTTCAAAGTGATAAAAAAGTAATTGTGATGAATTATAGAAATTTTATTATGTTAAATGATGATGCTTACTATAAAAAATATCCTGCTAAGAAAGGTAAAAATATAAAGTATACTTCTAAACCTATTATGAGTGATTTACAGAAATGGGCTAATGGGGGCTTAATTGCTTGTGTATGCGATGAAAGCCATTATTTTATGAATATAAAATCTAAAACATATAAACTACTAAAAAAATATAAAGACTGTTTTGAAATTAAAATGATTATGACAGGAACACCAGCGCCCAATACAGAATTGGAAGTTTACCCTCAGTTTAATTTTTTAGAAGATACTTTAATTGATATGCCCTTTGATATGTGGCAAGAGTATTTAACAAAGGAAAAAAAGAAATTTGAAAGAACTTTAGATGAAGAGAAAATAAAAGAATTTTATAAAAAAGTGTCACCGTATGTAATTAGACGGGTAGCCGAACCTGAATATTTAGAAAAAATGCCCGATCTAATCTATAAAGATTATTACGCTGACTTAAACGCTAAGCAAGAAAAAATATATCAAGCGGTAGCAAACCATGGCTTAAAGGAAATGGAAAAAAACTTTGGGTTTATTCCTCCGGAGGAATTTTTGGGGTATGTGGGTTATATTGTTCAAGCTATTGATAATCCTTGTTTACTTAAGAAGAGCTTTATTGAAAAGTACGCATCGCTATTATTAGAGGACCTTTTGAATGATTGGAAATTTTCGGACCATTCTAAACTAAAATTATTAGATGATTTAATTGAAAGATGCGTAAATAAAGAAAAAGATAAAGTGATAATTTGGGATTTTCATCCTGATACTTTAGATCAATTAAAATCCAGGTATTCAAGTATAAAATCTATTATTTACCATGGCAATCTTAAAGGGATAAAAAATAAATCTGCGGAAAAGTTTAGGGTAGTAGAAGAATTTCAAAATTCCGATTCAAAGATTTTGTTTGCTAGTATGTTAGCTATTAATTCTTCGGTAAATATTCAAAAGTGCCGGTATAATATATATTTTAGCAAGGCCTGGGGATTGGTTCAGAATGATCAAAGTATTACTAGAACTTACCGGTCTGGGCAAAAAAGGGATACATTCGCATATTCGCTACTGTTGGGCAATAGTATAGATGTTACAAGGCATTACAAAATTAAAAAGAAAGTAAGGCTAGATAGGTCTTTATTTAAAGATGGAGCTTTGTCTTTGGATACGTGTAAATCTTTTTTGAGAGGTATTGAGTGACTGGGGTATTTATTTACGATAGTTTGCTAAGTGGGCTGTATAATAATATTTACTTAAAAGACACAAAGTTTGTTTCTTCAGGTGATTGGAAAAAAGAAGGGAAAGCTTCTTAGCTTTCCCTAATAATAACGGATAATCTTTCGAAGATACTAATAGGCATATTTTCAGGAAAGTATTTGACATCAATTTTGTTTTTATCTATAATAGATTGTAATTCTTCATTTACTTTTGATTCTTCTATTTCTTCAATTTTTTTGGAATTAACTTTATGTTTAGCTATGGCATCTTTATATTTTTTATTTACTTCTTCGGCCTTATCCTTTTTTTCTTCTTCGGATAATGTTTTGTGTTCATTAAGTGCTTTAACTTCTTTTAAAAAGTTTTCATATTCAGGATTAGGATCTAGTAAACTTTTTAGTACATCAATTTCATTAGTAATTACTTTTTTAATTCGATTTAAGGGGTATAGGAAATTTAAAGTGTTTACGGAAATATCTTTTCTGGATAAGAAATTGATCAAATCCAAAACCCCGGAATGCAATATAAGTAAGTCCTTAACAGTCATTTAATGTCCCTCCGCGTTAGTCCCAGTTTTGGAAATTTCTTCTTTATTAATTACTTTTTCTAATAAATTTTTGAAAGATTTGATTACTATTTCATAAATTAACACCGAAAAGCCCATGTAGATAAACCAATCGTAAAACATTTTTAGCCATGCTTCCATATTCATTAAATAAGCGGCCAGTCCTGAGAAAACAAAGGGAAAGATAAAATTAAAAAATTTATTTTCTTTTAGTATTTTAAGTGTTTTCAGATATTTTTTAAAATATTCCGAAAGCCCTATAATAGCAATTAGTACTGTCCAATTTATTGATACAATGTTTAAGAATTCCATTGTTCTTCTTTTTCCTCCTTTCTATCATCTAGAAAGACTTCGTTTCCTATTTTATACATATAGCGGCCCAATGACCGGTACAGTTCCATCGCTTCATCTTCAGTTAATTCTAGTTTTCTCCCGTCCTTTAGCTGAATGTAGAACTCCCTAGTAATTTTCAATTTAGTTTATCCCCCCTGTTTTATTACTTCTACTATTTTAGTTTCTAGTAAATTAATGGTAATGTTATTTTCAAAATCATCGAACATAACTAAAAATTTTTCTTCAGCATCAATTCTGTAATTTTCACTTAGATAGTTTTTTTCTTGACCATCTTTAAAAGTAATCGTAATCTTATACATAAGTAACTCCTGTTATTCTATATTTCCCATGCATATAAGGCAAGGTACAATTGCAAACACTAAAAAATTCTTTATTGTTGGAGCAATTTTTACAAGGATCGTAATAATTTTGTTTCGGTAAAAATTGTTCCAGATCATTTAATTTTTTTTGTAGTTTTTTTATTTCTTCGCTTTTGTTTTTCATTTAAGCCTCCTTGTATGGTTTTAAAACTATACCCATTTTTTTAGTACTATCACAAAAAGAAACTTTGTGTAGAAATTCCCTTTCGGACATTTGTATACTATATCCGTTATGGTCTTTATAGCCGGTTTTGTAGTTTCCCCAGGGGTCTGCAATATAGTAGTTTTCATTATCGCTACCAATTAAAGTAACATAATGGTCAAGTTTTCCATCTGGAATAGTAAAGTCTCCGGCTAAAACTACACCATAACCTTCTTTAATGTAGTCTTTTAAGTCCCGGTAGTCAATAGCGGTATGGTAAGTTTCAGCGCACTCTGCGATATCGGCAATTCCAAGCCATTCACTAACACAAATTGAAAGATTTTTCATAACTAGTTCTGGTTGGTTTAGAAGATACCCTCGGTTATTGTTTTTTAACCATTCAGCATATTCAGCTTTCCAGTTTTTAACAAATTCAGAATCATTATTGATGAAAAGTAAAAAAGCATCTTCCGGTTGAACCCCTTCCGGAACTTTGCTAAACATTACATCTTTATATCCGGCACCAACTAAAGCCATGATCATGCTAGTAACATTACAAGCGGAGTTAGGCCTTTCCTTGTTATTTCTCTGGCTAAAATACCAGTCTTTACTTAGATTCATTTTTATCTCCTGTCCATTTTTCATATAAACATTTTTTACTTTTCGCTATTTCATTGTTAATCTTATCGATTTCTTTTTGGAAAGTATTAGCCGCTATGAAGCAATATTTTACCGCAACCCTAATTTCGTTTTTAAGAAAAATTAGGTCAATGTTATTGTTTGCCCATTTACTAACCTGCCCCCTTTTTATGCTAGTATAGTAATATAGCTCAGCGATCTTTTGAGGAACAATATTAAAAAGAACTTCTACTTGGTAATCAATGTAAGCTTCCTTTTCACCATTTTTTTCTTTCAAAACAAAATCGTTTTTATCAACCATCCTTCGGCCTTCGGGAATGACAAAATCTTTTCCGATTTTGTAAAGTTTATCAGAAAAAATATTGTAGGCTATTTCAAAATTCTGGTCTTTAAAGCCTTCCTGTTCTAAAAAATTACGAAACCTTTCTAGCATATGTTTTGTACAGGAATCCCACTTATCCTCAAAAACCCGCATTATATCTTCTTTTTTCCGTCTTTCTTCGATTAAAAATATTTCTTTTAGTTTCAAGGACACGTCTAAATAAACTTTTTCAAAATCATAAAGCATTGAATAAGCCCTATTTTTAACGGCTAAATCGTTTATCTTTGCATTATCTGTTTCTTTATCTTCTTTTTTCCATTTAAAGGGTCCAAATGAAAAGTTATCAGTATTTGATAGTTTTAAAAAAAAGGAAAGAAGCCCTATACTGCTAATTACTAAAAGCAAAAGAACCCCTATGAAAACAATTAAAAAAATTGGGGACATCCCAAAAATGTAGTTTCCGGCTTGTTGAGAAATCGGGATTAGAGGTGTAGGTGTGACCATTGTGTTTTTCCTGCTTTTCTTACAATTTGAAAATATAGTTTTTCTTTATGGGTTGCCTTTAGGTAGGTGATGATGTCGTCAAAAGACCGCCAACCTTTTTTAATAAATAAATAGTTTGATGCGATATGCCATTGATTTTTTATTCGGAAAATACAGATTGCATGAGAATTCCATATTTTCCAGGAAGTGTATATAACCTCATACACCTCATCACAATTTACTTTTGCCCACTCAAACCAATACCAAGACCTGTCATCACAATCATTTCCTGTTTTTTTTGGTCGGAAAATATCTGTTAATTTTCTTGGGGAAAAATCAATCAGACCAAAAATAGGGTCTGATTTATACTTGAAGGATTTTAAAAAGTTAGAATAGTTTTGGATTGAAGCGGCTAGAGGAACTTCTCCCTCGGTCTCCGGAACAAAAGCATCCCACAAATAATAAAATAAAAAAGAAGTCCAAGGTCTAATTAATTTAACATATATCCACAAAATTATTTTCATTATGTAGTCCTTTTTATGAAAAAGCTGGGTTTGGCGGCGTGCTAATTGTGGGTAAGAATCTATATAACCTTAAAGCATCATTAGTGTTATCAATAAAAGCAACATGTGTTGAGTTCAAAGCCGCTAGAGCGGGGAATCCCACCCCACTAATATTTAAGTCACTTTCTACTTGTGACCAAGTGCTTCCGTTAAATCTATATACCCTTAAATCATCATCATTGCTATCAATAAAAGCCACGTCTGTTGAGTTCAAAGCCGCTAGAGCGGGAAATCCCGCCCCACTAATATTTAAGTCACTTCCTACTTGTGACCAAGTGCTTCCGTTAAATCTATATACCCTTAAATC
>WJIN01000496.1 GCA_014730295.1 Promethearchaeota archaeon
CCCTTATGAAGAGACACGCGTTCAGCACGCCGTCTTAGGCACCACACAAATAGGACATGCTCACGAGCGGTCTCGCACGAAACATTCCAGAAAATATCATAAATTACATAAAATTAGCAAATCAGTCACCTCTAATTCACAAGTTGATACGAGCGCTCGCGTGATAATTAGGCGGTTGGTAGAAAAACTTGACCTACCGTATAGCCTAAGAGAGTCTCTCTTCACGAAATATAAACAAGCACGCTCCGAATTCGAGCCTGGGACTAAGTTCCGTAATCCTGAAAAATTGATCCCCGGCATACTTTATTATCACTGCAAATTTAATTGTTTACCAATCGATGAGCGAATTCTATTAGAAAATTCGGAGATCGGGAAGAAAGATTTCTACGAGTTAAAATTAAATGTTGTCGGTATTATGCCTAAATATTATACACGCGACCGACAAGCTTTTATTAAGACCTGCTTGATGCAGCTGAAAGAGGAATATCATCTCGATATGGCATTTTATCATGATGCGAGCCGGATCCTTGAAAAATTATGGGATGGGATCAAATGCACCAAGGACGATGTTATTGCAGGGCTTGTAGCATCTATCGTAATTTTATGTCGTAAAAAGTATGATGTGAATGTGAACTCCATCTGTAAACACTTAAATATCCAAATGAGTACGATCCAATCCCAAGTGAAGCGAAAAATAATTGAACGGTTCCGAATTTCAGGATTTACCAGTCTTGTGGCATCTGCCGATATCTTACGAGATGTAATGGATAAATTAGGCTTAATTAAAGTTGCTGCAGAAGACTTAGCATACGAAGAAGAGTTATTAGAAGAAGTCTTAGAGGGCAGAAAAAAGGAGGAGGTTAAGACTTTTCAGACTCACATTGAAACAAAGGAGGGGACCGAAACTGAAGAGCTTGAGATTGAATCCAAAATTGCCGATGATATGGTAATCATCTCAGCGGATGAATGGATGCCTAATCGTCCTCGATATGCGATCATTATTCGAGATGAGGTCAGAAAGACGCCTATCTTCATCAGATTTTCTCCCCCAGAAAACGTGAGAAACGATCAAAAACCACCCAAAAAAGAACATATCGAATTCGAGATTTCACGGTTTCATTTTCCTAAAGGACCGCCGATACCAACATCTTGATGACCAACCTCCAGAAGTGTTAATTAAGACTTCTAATATACTCTGGGGTATGAATTATTTTTTTTATTTTTTTATCTCTTCTTTCTTTCCTTGACGTTTTATCTTATTATGTCTATATTCTTTTTATTATAACATTTAATTCACTGATTCTTAATGAGTATGGTTTATATTGACTTCCCGACCACTTTTTCTTTAAATACTTTAGGTAAATGAGATCGATAACTTAATTTATCAACAAAAATGAAGTTTATGAATAAAAAAAAGCAGAATAAAATAATAGTGGTATGTGCACTTTTCATCGGCATTTTTTTCATACCGATTTTATTGCAAGAATTTCAGAGCCAGAATTCACAGCATTCATTCCCTATTTCATTATCAGATGTAAATAATCATGATCTATTGATGGATGCGATGGACGGCAAGCTTTCACAATACAACGATAATGGGTTTTTTTCAACATATTATACTCCTTCACTCCAAGGCGTATTTTACGCACTTTCGAGCTATAATACCTTAGGAAATTTGGATTTGATTAACCAGACTGAAATTTTGAATTATATTCTAAACCAATATGATATTCCGTCTGAATATTTTCTTGATCCATATGCAGTTCGCTATTTAGACACTGATTTTGATGAATATTACCTTCCTTTGAATACCCTCTTAGAAGTCAATTGCTTTGCAGTACTTGCCCTTGAGATCCTTGGTGAACTTAACCAAATCAATACTCAAACGATGGTCGATTTTATTTGGAGCTGTTACCATCCTACGGAAGGAGGCTTTATTGGGCAACCATATAATGCCGGTCTACACAATAATTTCAGGATCCCCACACTTGACAATACCTATTTTGCAGTGAAAGCTTTAGATGTGTTAATTGATGACTGGAATCCCTATACTTTACAGAAAGCGGAAATAATACAATTCATCGGTGAGTGTCAATCTATGACGCAATCGGATGGCTTCTATGGAGGGTTTGAGAATGATTTAGATCCCTCTTTTGATTCATTAGACACCTTGGATCCGAATTTGGTCTCTTCCTATTATGCCTTAAAGACTTTGGATATCCTCAATGCTTTAGAGACTGTCGATCTCGATGCATTCCATGAATATCTTTCCGATATGTATCATCCCGCAGAGCATTATTTTGATCTCACCTGGGCAGAGATCGCTCCATCGTTCGGGATCCCGGCTGCGACCTCACTGGGACTTGATTTATCAGTACTGACGGGATTTGAGGGGGTTGCAGAGCTTGAAATATTCAATTATTTGAACTCAATCCAAAATTCAATTGGTCTATGGCCAACCAGCCTTGAATATTCGCAATTCGAACTGATTGACACCTTTCAAGTGCTACGATCGTTAAATGAATCGGGCTATATTCACTACTTCACTCCCACAGAAAAAGATGAGATTGCGGACGGATTGAACCATTTCAAAAGCTATGAAGCATATAGTACTACACCGGTCGATTTAGTAAGCATCTCCCGGATTTTTTCCGTAGCACGTTCATTCAAACTTTTTGATCGTGAGACGGACTTAGCTATACATGAATTATATTCGGATATTAAAGACGCTTATTTTGACCCGTTCGGCAAGAATTATCGGGGGTTTTATGCCTATACGAATACCGGTGGGAATTATTTTCCCTTTCGGATTTACCCAATCGAGTACTTTAATGTGGGCAATTACAGCTCGCTTGAGTATACCGAACACCTGCGAAACCATAAAACCGTACTCCACGCACTCTTAGCGCTTCAGAGCCTCTATAAGCTCGACGATTTCGAAAATTACTATGATCTCAGCGACATCTTAAACAGTACACTCGATGCCCAGATAATCGAACCTGTCTCCGAACATTTCGGGGCCTTTTTACCGACCAACGCCCTGAAAACATATTATCAAGAACGCCAAGATAAGTATGTGTTCTTAACTCAATCATACTATGCTGTAAGACTTTTAGAATTCTTATCAGACTATTTGGGACTAGCCCCTATTGAAGATTTAATAGTGGATGTTGACGCTCTGAATATGTTTGTCTTTGATACTTTTGAATCGCCCGGAGAATATTGTTATTCAATGCCGCGAGATACGGATAATGTCAATATCATCCTCAAAAACACCTACTTTGCAAGTTATATCATGACCGCTTTAGACTCGTTCACGCAAAACACTGAAAAAATCAAGAATTACCTACTCGACCACATTGATTACACTAACCTCGAAAATATCTATTATTGCTGGAAATTGGACCAATTGCTCGAATTAGACATTCCATTCCAAGTGGAGACCGTACAAACTTTAATTAATTCACTATATACTGAAATATATTATGACTTCTGTCTTTCGACGGATTCACCGCAAATAAAAAGCGAGAGTCTTTATTGGATCTGCGATATGGCAAATCATGATGAGTTCAGGTACGAAATTTCCCATGCAGACACCGTGCAGTTAGATTCTAATGTGATCATCACGGTGGAGATCGATAATTTAATCTTGGATGGAATCGGTGACTACGGCTCCTTAAAGTTTGAGAGTGAGCAATTGGGCGTATATAGCTTTACCGAGGTAAGTGAAGGGGTCTTTAAGGCGAATGTATTCGTTCCTTTAGCTTCTGAAAACTATCCGATGATCTATGGAAATGTGTGTAGGTATGGGTACTCTATAAAACAAGATCAGGTTCCTGTCAGCTTTGAGACGGAATATGACTTCTATTCAGAAACTAACTTTATCGAAAATCCCACTTCAGTCGATATTAACCTCATTTGTTCCATCCACACTGCGGTGGGTTCCAACCCTCTCTCTGAAGGGAGTGCTTATGCGGAAACATATTACGAAGGAAATTATATAGGAATAGAATTATTTTCCATAC
>WJIN01000296.1 GCA_014730295.1 Promethearchaeota archaeon
ATATTGGCAACTCCAGGTAAACAGCCCACAAGAGAGCAGCAATTACAAATCTTACCAGAATGTGATGCTTATTTGGCTGGAATTGAACCAATAGACGAGGAGATATTAGAAGGATCAACTAAGCTAAGAATCATCAGCAGAAATGGGGTTGGAATAGATAATATCGATCTCAAAGCTGCCCAAAGATTAGGAATACCCGTAATAATCGCTTCTGGAGCTAATTCACAAGGAGTTGCTGAATTATCAATCGGTTTAATCTTTAGTGCTATAAGATCCATTCCACTTTCAAACAACAGAATGAAAAACGGTTTGTGGGAAAGAGAAAAAGGGATGGAACTTTTTGGAAAAACCTTAGGAGTTATAGGAGCGGGAAATATAGGGAAAAAAGTTATTAAAATGGCTTTAGGAGTAGGAATGAACGTATTGGGATATGATTTATTTCCAGATGTAGATTTTAATCCTTCTGACAAATTTAGTTATTCGGAATTTGATGAGCTTTTAATCAATTCTGATATAATTACTCTCCATTGTCCTCCAAGTGATACCCCACTAATCAATGAAAGGGCTCTCGAAAAAACGAAGGAAGGTGTAATTATAATAAATACAGCAAGAGCGGGAGTAGTTGATGAGGGGGCGATATTGGATGGACTCAACTCAAGAATGATAAAAGTATACGCTACAGATGTGTATGATAAAGAACCCCCTGAAATGAATGATTTAATTGAACATAAGTATACAATTACCACTCCTCATATCGGAGGGTACACGGAGGAGAGCATAGATCGCGCAGCCGAGGTTGCAGTTAATAATATAATCGACTTCTTTAGAGAGAGGTGAAATATGCTCGAAAAGAAAGAAGTAGCTTCAATGGCAGACTTTATGAATAAATCTAATCCATTACTAGAGAAAAAAATTCAATTAGTTTGGTTAGGACAAGCTGGTTTTGCCCTGAGATATAGCAATATCTTGATATTAATAGATCCCTATCTTTCTGATTATTTATCAAGGAAGTATAAAGGGAATATTTTTCCACATATCCGATTAATGGAACCTCCCATGAAACCAAAAGAATTAACACATGTGGATTATGTTTTTTGTTCTCATCCCCATTCAGATCATATGGATCCAGAAACTGTTACACCTATTTCACAGAACAATCCACATTGTAGATTTATAGTACCAGGTCCAGAAATAGAAGAAGCGGTTACACGAGGTATTGATAGAGATCAGATTATTCCCGCTTATGTTTATCAAACAATTAATTTATGCGAAGATATTAAAATCCAACCCATTCCGGCAAAACATGAAGAATTTAAAATAAATGAGGCAAACGAACATTCTTACTTAGGATATATATTTCAGATTAATAATCAGATTCTATATCATTCAGGTGATTCAGTTCCATACGATCAACTACCGCAACTTTTAAAAGATTATGATGTAACTATTGCCTTAATGCCCATAAATGGAAGGGATAAATATCGAATGGATAATGGGATTGCAGGGAATTTCAAAATTCATGAGGTGCTTGACTTATGTCGAAACACCACGATTAAATCACTCATAGTCCATCATTTTGGAATGTTTGCCTATAATACCGCAACAAAAGAGGAATTAGAATATTTAGAAAATCTCCAAGATCCAAACCTTGAAATTATAATACCCAAGATAAATTATATTTACACAATTTAGAACTAGAAATTAACAAATCACTAATTTAGGTATGATTAAAATGGATGTATATAAAAAATTAGAAGAATTAAAAATAGTACCCGTTGCAGTTATAGATGATGTGGAGAATGCGATTCCACTGGGAAAGACTCTTGAAGAGGCGGGACTTCCAATTGTCGAGATAACTTTTAGAACGGAAGCGGCAGCGAAATCGATATCACGCTTAAGAGAAAACTTTTCTGAGTTGTTAGTTGGAGCCGGAACTGTTCTTAGTATTGAGCATGTGAACGACGCGGTCGATGCGGGTGTGGAATTTATTGTCACCCCAGGATTCAATCCCACTGTGGTGGATTATTGCGTGGAAAATGATATTGATATTTGTCCGGGATTAAACGCACCCTCATTTATCGAATGGGGTTTGGAACGAGGCTTAAATCATTTTAAATTTTATCCCGCTGATTTATCTGGAGGTCCAAAGATGCTTAAAACACTCTCTGGTCCATATCCATCAGTTAAATTCATGCCGACTGGAGGGATTGGAAATGAAACCTTGATTGAATATCTTAAACTTGATAATGTTTTTGCTTGCGGTGGAAGCTGGCTTGTTAAAAAAGATTTAATATCCTCAAAAAATTTTGAAGAAATAAAAAGAAGGGTGGAGAGTGCAGTATCCTTAGTTAAATCAGAAATAGAATAAATATCCTAAACTCCAAAATATTCATGAACTAATTTATTTACAAATTTGCTCTCATCTTCTCCTAAAATCATATTTTCTATAGTTAAATCCACACGTTGAGGTACAGTAATCGCGCGAATCTTTGCTTAGAATTACGTTCTAATTTCTTAAAATTCTTAGGTACATTTAGTTTTGATATTTAGAAATTAGCGATTAGGTAGTTCTTAAATATTTGTTTTGATTAGATGAGTTTATGGTTGATATAAAAAATACAATACGCATTAATGTAAATTCAAAAACAAATTTAATAGATCCGAGAATTTATGGTAATTTTATTGAACATATCGGAGGTTGTATTCATAACGGATTATGGACTTATGACCTTGTCAACGTCCCTTTAGTTGAGGGAAATCCACTTTTATCTAGAGTACGAAAAGATGTATTACAAGCTGTGAAAAACCTTAACCCTACTATATTACGAGCTTTCGGTGGTTGTTATTCAGATGTATATCATTGGAAAGATGCTATTGGGCCCAGAGATAAGAGGAAAACCGTTAAAAACTTACATTGGGGTGCGGGCGATTTTGAGACTATTGAAGGATTAGGACCACTAATTGAAAACCAGTTTGGAACTGACGAATTTTTAACTTTCTGTGAGGAAATTGGTGCTGAACCCTACCTTAACGTGAATTATGGAAGTGGAACCCCCCAAGAAGCAGCAGAGTGGGTAGAGTACTGTAATGGTTCAATCGATTCTGTATATGGGGCATTACGAGCAAAATATGGCAGATCAAATCCCTACGATGTGAAAATTTGGGGAATCGCGAATGAAATTTATGCGAACTGGGAAATGGGCTATGAAACCTCACCTAAAGACTATGCATTAAAATATCTTGAGTTCGCGAAAGAAATGAGAAGCAAAGACCCATCTATTGAATTAGTTGCTGTAGGATATGATAATTCTGAATGGAATCAAACCCTTCTAAAAAATCTTGGAGAAGATTGGGTCAATTACTTAAGTATTCACAGATATCTCCCGAATACTGCCGGTGCTTCCGCAGGGAGAAAACGGAGGGATAATGAAAAAAGTTATCACGCGTTAATGGCTTCAACACCTCTTATTGAAAATTACATCAAGGATACTTGGAAGGATATAACTGCAGCTCTAGGAGAAGATACCAATGTAAGAATCGCTTTCGATGAGTGGGGATTATGGTATCTGATTACAGATGTGATTAGGACGAGTTATAATCTACAAGATGGATTATGGACTGCGCTGACATTAATGATATTTCAGAGGATGTCAAACATATGCCCTATAGCCAATTGGGCTCAATTAATCAATTGTTTAGGGACCATTCAAACAGATCCCGATGGATTAATACTCACACCTGTCTATATAGTATTCAAACTATTTATAGATCATATGAAACGCAATCTTTTAGAGCAAATTAATGTAAATTGCTCTACCTTCTCAAATAAAAGTTTTAAAACTATACCTAAAAGAGATGACGTTCCCTATATTGAATGCAATGCTACTATTGATGATTCCCAAAAACATCTTTCTATTATATTTGTGAATAAACATTTTTCCGATCCATTAGCAGTAATTTTGGAGATTGAAGGATTTACTCCTCAATATGAAGCAATATTAGTAGAATTGACTAGTGAATCTCCTTTCGATTATAATACAATCGAAAATAGAACTAAAGTTAATATTATCAGCAGAACAATCAAAGATGTTGATTCCAATATGACAATTCAATTATCAGCACACTCTGTTTCGATTTTGAAATTAGAAAAGTTATAGCATTCGAAAAAAAATCCAATTCTTTATCTTATGTTTAGGTTAATAGCAAGAAGAATAGAATGAAAAAAATTTGCTTATAACCTATTTTTTAAAATTTGATGAATATCGTCCGAGCTTAAATGAACGGGATTATTCTTTAGCCCAGCCTTTTCGATAATTTTATCAAAATCGCCTTCTGTAATCCCATACCCACTCAATTTTTCAATATCCAAATTAACCGTCCACTTTTCAAGCCTTTCTATTAGCAAATCTAAATATTTATACATCTCTCCTTTTTTAAAAACTTCCTCACCAGCCATTAAAGCTCCAATCTCCGCATATTTCATGAGCGCGGGTCTCCCCTCTGTACCTTTTTCTCTTAACTTTATTATATTCATTTTAGTTGCTTCTGCCAAGAGTGTACCACAAACTACACCATGAGGGATTTCAAAAAATCCTCCAATTGGAGAGGCTAGCCCATGTATTATTCCTAATCCTGCATTAGCCAGAGTGATTCCCGACATCAGAGATCCATAAGCCATCGCCGTGCGGACTCCAATATCATCCGATCCAGTGGTACATGCTGGGACGATATTATCTTTCATATATTTGAGACCACTATAGGCCAAGGCATCGGTCATAGGGCTCGCTTTGGTAGATACATAGGCTTCTAGTAACTGAGTAAAAGCATCCATTCCACACGCTCCTGTAATTGATGGTGGACACGTAAGCATTAGTTCAGGATCAATAATTGTGATATTAGGGATATAATTATCATGACGTAGAGATTTTTTAAATCCATCTTCCCCTACCTTACTAATGACCGCATTTTTAGTTGCTTCACTTCCCGTCCCAGAAGTCGTGGGTATCGCTATATATGGTATTTTTTTCCCATCTGGTTTTTTATTTCCTACTCCTTCCAAATAATTTATTATCGAATCTTGATGGGGGATCATTGCCGAAATCGCTTTTCCCGCGTCTGTAACGCTCCCTCCGCCTATCCCTACTATAACATCTAAATTCTTATTGCGATATTCTGCGGCAATTTCATCGATCCTATTTGGGGAGGGTTCTTCCGTTATAGAAACATGTGAGAAATCAAATCCCCTCTGCTTTAAATTTGATCTTATTTTATCCCAATTTCCGGATTTTTCCAAAGAACTTCCCCCCATAACAACTAAGAGTTTATTGCCAAACTCTTGTATAATTTCATATAATTCTGGAAGTTTTCCCGCTCCGAAAATTATTCGTGGGATACTTGCGAATTCAAATGGAATGATCATAATATTTTCACTTAAAGTTATTTACAAATGTTAATGTTTGTTTCGAATATGCTTTACTATTCTGCAAAAGTAATTAAAATTATTAATTTTTTATCTTAAAATTTAAATTCACTTTATGGCAACATCATGCAATATTTTCTGTAGATAACTCAAATCTTTCTCCATATGCTCTCTAAAATATTCGAAAATGATTGGTCCATTAAAATCTCTGTGAATGATAAGCTCTCTCAAAATCTCTTTAATATTGATAATTCCCTTCTTATCTGTAATACTAAGATGGTTATCATGAACTCCATCGTTATTATGGAGATGGCATTCAAGAATCGGGCTTTTCAGATTCTTAAGATATGCTAAAGGATCTTTTAGTTTTGTTTTTGAATACAGTGGGGCTAATTGGGCGTGTCCGATATCAAATGTTATTCCAACGTTAGGATACTCCCTAAGGCTCATCATTAAATTATTGAATTTCTCACAAGAAGTATAATGGGTATTTTCAATACCAATTCTCAATTTAGGATATGAAGCAAAACATAGTCTTAAAAATGGTTTAATTTTAGAGACTAAAAGGTCTATTTTAGGCTCTGCATGAACAGTGAGAAGATTTGCCTTTATTTTCTGGGCGAAATTTAAGGAATCTTTCATAGCATTAATCCATTTGGAATCCTTCAGTTCAATTATGGGGGAATGAACGGTAAACAGTAATTCTTCATTGATTCTATATTCATTCAACTTGTTAATAAAAGATGGAATGATATCGCGAGGTAAGAACCCATCAAAAAAGATTTCAAAAGCCGATAACTTCCCATCTAATGCATTTTTAAGAACATATTCAATTGAATGATGTTTTACGGTTTGAAAACCTATTAGATTCATAATCATTACCAGATCCTAACCATTAGAGGAAAATTAAATACTTTCAAAATTTGGTTGAAATCATAACTAAGATTTCTTTTCCTCCTTCTATAGGATTTCCTTTATATAAAACCGTTATTTTTCTCTTAACATTACAATTAACCCATATCCTAGCAAAATGTATCCCGTTAAGGCTATAGGATGACCAAATATTCTGGATGTGGTTGTATCTAATAATCCAATGGTTTCAAATAAGAATAATCCAAAAGAGCTAAAAGAAATTATGATAATTCCAATTACGATCAATAACGCATTTTTTCTAACCCATCCCGAACCCCGAATTGCGATGATTAAATGGATTATCAAAGGAAATATTATCATGAGCAGTGTACCGATATTAAGAAGGATTGATGCCATACTTTTATTCAAAATAGCGATATATAATATACTAATAATGAGACTTATGATGGTAAAAATATATTTTGTCTTCTTATATACATATTTTTCGAGTAGGAAATTTAATAGTGTCAAACCAGTTAACAAAATAATGTTTCCGATTCTCCATAGAATGTCAGAGAGATCATCCGGCGCGAAAAAGTCATGGTAGAAAAAAAGAATCGATATACACCCAGTATTGAGAAAAGTATCACAATCCCAACGATATATGTCTTTGTTTGCTCATTTTCAAAAAATCCCTCTTTTCTATAGTATATGAAAGCAAAAAGAGCGATTAGAAATAACCCTATTCCGTTAGTAATCTGTGAAATCATCATTATGGTCCGAATTGGCTCGGGATAATCATAAGCAGAAACAAAAATCATCTATATATTCTTTTTTTGGTTAATTTTGTTCTCAATAAAAATAATTAATGTTTTCATATATTTCTTTCTGTATGCAAATCTACAATATTGACAAAAATTATATAGCGTCTAAAAAGTGAATTATTTCTATTAATTCCGTTATCAGATCAAACTTCATCGGGCTTAAATTGATGTTTAAGAAACGGGTTCTGAAAAATTGGAAATTAATAAGACGCTTATTTTAGTTATTATATTCTGGGGAATAAGGAGATTAAGCTGAAAAATTATTCAAGGATCAAGGGATCTTCTTTATATTTTTCAGTTTGACGTTTTATTGGTAAGAAAATTTCTTTTTCAATAAGACTCTTTAATGCTGAAAAGTCTTCAGGTTGACATTCATTTTGGGGCAATATAGAGATCGAATAAAAGAAATTTTCATTCCTTTTCTGAATCATTTTTTTTGCTTTCTCGAATAAGCGCCTTTCTGGTATATTTAATTTTAGCTTTATATTATCCTTCTGGTTAACTTTCAGAGGATAAATTAAATTAATATCAAGATATTGTTTAATGATATTTTCAATATCTCTCAAGTTACTAAGATCTCCTTTAAAATTGTCTATCTCCGATCCATATTTCATATAAATATCATAAGTTAAATCATCAAGAGTGTATTGAAAATTTGGAGAGGGTTGTTCTTTCATGATTACTATAAGACGCACATTAACAAAATCATTCATCAATACGGCATAATTTTTATAATTCAATTTTAGAGTTCTTGAATCCTCAAATTCTTCTAGGGCCTCCTCTCCAAAATTGCGAATTGCTTGGAAGAAGCCCGATAAAAGATCTCCATCAAAATCCTTCCCTGAGAATGATCTTGAATAAAGAGCAACACCAGAGATTTTTTCTGTAACTATTATTGACTTGATATTAAGTAATTCCGAACATTTTTGGAAAAAGTCATCTAATTTCTTTTTTTTATTGCTGATATGTTTTTTAGCTCCAAAAATCGAACCAACACCAATAATGGAACCTCCACCAATTACGATTCCGAGGATGATTGGAAGCAGATCATTATTCAAATTGCGTGTGTTTGTGCCTTTAATAATATTAAATTCTCTGGTTGAGACTCCTGCATGAGAATTATTATTCCAATAAATTAGTGCTTTGAAATTACCCGCATCTATATTTTCAGGAATTAGGTAAGAGAATAAGTTATTATCTGGTGGAATTGTCTTCATAATTCTATATATTTCCAATCCATAAGAGTCAATTAGAACGAAGGTATAATTTCCAGAAATAGTGGGATTATTCAATTCAAACCTGAGTTCCTGCCCCGTTTCAAACTCTAATTTCGGAGTATTAAGGCTTATCTGTAATTTGGTCGAATAAGCTAAAATTTCCCAATCTACCTCGCTTTCAATTGTATCATTCGTTATAAGGATATAATTCTCTTGTTTATTAATTATGATCTCAGAGCTAATATTTAGATTATCTTTAAAAACTGTAATGTTCGTCCAGTTTGAAGGATAAATAAATCTTACTGTCATATTATCTGATTTCCTAATAATGGAAGGATTTAAAGTCCATAAGACAGTATCATTTAGATTCGAGTTCATAACTGCATTTATTTTTTCTATTGAATTACCAAAAATGTTAAGATTATAGCTGTAATTAAACCATAGATTCGAACTAAAATTATTATTGATTAGAATTGTTAATATCTCTGTATTTACTATGATATTCACATCTGTTTTTGTAATAAAGCCCTCTCCCTTTTGAGTACCATTTTGAATTTCATATATGTTATCATTAATTCTGGCGGTCATATTTATCTCTTCGGGAGACATTATTACTGCGTTATCATATATTAATTTATATAGAAAGGGTTTCCCCTCTTCTCCTTGTTGCCAAATTCCGGAATTTAATTCAGAGATATACAAATTAGGATCGAAAGGATCTATATCATTATAAAACCACCTAGTTTCATATTTTGGTGAAGTATCAATCGTGGAACCATCCAAAACTAAAAAGTAGTTTCCTTTTGATAAAAAGACTGGAGATGGGAATGTTTGGATAAACCATCCAGGTCCCGTATTAGAGATATTTAATGGGAATGGATCTACATAAAAGATATTATTTGGAGAGTTATTTCCTATGTCATACCCTTTTATGGAAATATTTATTAATTTATTAACCTCAGAACCGACATCTTGAATATAAACATTAACTCCATATATTTTAGTTCTTTCACTTATATTTATCTGAACAGCATATCCATCGGTAAACTTGTTGATTGTCTTAAATTTTACAACATCCTCATTTTCTTCACTACTTACATATCCCGCTTGATATTGAATATCTGAAAAATTAATATATAAATCTTTAATTCTGGTTGATTCTGAGAGAAGATTTAGATTAATGTTGCTCTTATTACTTTCAAAACCGTTTAATTCATAGTGTTCATTCATCTCTAAAGATGATTTAAAATAAAAATTTTCTTCTCCATTCGATAAATTCACATGAGCTACACTATACCCGAAGAAGAGGCTAATTAAAATTACAAAGAAAATTGGAATTAATTTTTTAGCTATTTCGATCCCCATCCAAAATAAATCGATAGATGTTTTTAGTAAATATTAAAAACTGTTTAAATAAACTTCCATTATAATTTAAAATTCTCAAATAGAGTTATTTTAATAGCGAAATGTTACCCAAATTTGAATGCTTTATATCTAATATTTTTTTAAATTCACATTATAGATTTGTCAGTCTAAAAAATAAGAAAAAGATTTACGTAAATTTTATCTATTAGATATTTATAGGATATTTCCCATATTCGAGAGAAGTTTGAATCATCCATTCAAGCCTTTGTACTGAAATCTCGGGATGGAAGTTAGCGGGTGAGACCATTCCTCCTCCTCCTGGACCTAATGCTCTAATCGCATCTTTTGTGGCCTCTTCTACTTCAGTCTTATCGGCTTTTGTAAGAATATATCGCGTATCTATATTCCCTGACAAACATATCTTATCTCCTACTTTTTCTTTCGCTAAATATGGATCCACCAGCGGAGGCTCCAAGCATTGTAGACCGTCAAAACGGCATTCAACAATAAAATCTAAAAGACTGGTGACATCACCGTCCGTATGGAGGATGTATTTACACCCCCACTCGTGGAGTTGATCGGCTACTTCTTGGTATCTGGGTAATAAATATTTATTAAAATACTTTGGATTAATCATAGGACCGTGACTATGAGCGATATCCCCGCCTTCAAGGAATATTTTTGCTCCGCAGTCTTTATATGCTCTGAAAGTCGTGAGAGTATAATCTGTGGTAAATCTGAATCGCTCCTCGATTAGTTTCGGATCAGTTTTTAAGGCGCGTGCAAAATTGGCCATCCCCATACCTTGCCACACGGGAGGGAAAATTGATGTTAACGCATTTTGAGCAACAATACAGATATCTTCTTTAATATCTCTGCATTTTCGCTGGACTCCTTTAAAAAACTTTTTCGCTTTTTTATATTCTTCTTTCAAATCTGGTTTTGGGTATGCTTCCCAATCGTCTCGATCTTTGATATACCCTCCATAATAATCGGGATAGGGATTCCCATCAATATTTCTGACTTTATGCCGTTTTCCAAAAATATCGGTCATTTCTTCCTTACTTTCTAAAATAAATGGAATATACTGTACTCCCACTCCATCAAATCCTAGTTTATGTCCCGCTCGTACTGTTTTTGCAAAAAACGAGATCTGGATATCGTTCAGAATGGCGTTAATTTTATCAGCCCAGGTATCCGGAAACTTTTCTTCCATTTCATCAAAGACATCAAACGCACTGCTCTCTGGAGCGCCCAATATCTTATCTGCAACATTTCCATCTAAATTTATTGTATGAATTGGCATGCGATCAGGTTCGTCTAAATTTAATGCCGTCCACATTCTTTCAAAACTATTCATAATTAAAGGTTTGACTTAATCAAATAAAACTTTTGCTTCTTACAAAAAGAAATCGCCGTAAGGTCGATCGGTTTGTTTTGAAGATTTATTAAGGAATATGGGAACAATTTATGGAAATCAATAGATTAGAATCCATTTTCTTCAAAAAAAGAAAAGAAAATAACCTTTGATTAATTGGTTCAAACGTGAAAGTTAGATTTTTCTCAAAATCGCTCCGATAATATGAGGTGTAGAAAATGTCAAAAAAAATAACTATGGATACAAACAAAATAGGTTTCTATTCTAAACTATTATTGGCTTTTTCTCCTAGAAGGATCGAAAAATATCCCACATCCAAGAGAGAAGAGATCAGAGTTTTAAGAGTTATCTGTCAGCGTCCTTATTTTACAGGCTCGGGAATCAACCATGTGAATTTACTTCAAAAAGGGAAACAAAAAAGTATTAAACAAGCTTCGGTTTTTGGCCATCCAGTCGGGGAGCCAAATCCGCTCAGTAAAATTTTAGATTCCGAATACATCTTTCCTATTACCTTTTTTAATCCAAAAAAACCTAATAATAGCTCTGATATTCCTTTTCCCGTAGTGGGGATGTCGGATGAGATGCCTTATGAATCAACTACCTTCTCCTCATTTGATGAAGAAATGCTGGAGATCTATTTAGAACAATTTGCGAAACAATTACAAGCAGCGGTCAGTAAATTCCAGCCAAATATTATCCACTCCCATCATCTCTGGTTGGTCACATCTTTATGTAGGGTACTTTTTCCTCAGATTCCTCTACTCGCAACGTGTCATAATACTGCGCTCCGTCAGATGGAACTTTCCCCCCAGTTGCGGGATTTTGTAAAGCGACCTACCCAAGGAATAGATGCCATTGCGGTGATCGACGAGATACAGCAGAAACGAGTTGAAAAACTCTATGATTTTAATGAAGGAGTACAAGGGAGGAACCAATTTTTTCACATTGGACAAGGGATAAATACCAATATCTTCTCACCCCCAGAGACCCCTAATAAAAGAGATTTTGAGGATCCAATTAAGCTCATTTATGTGGGGAAACTAAATTATTCTAAAGGCGTGCCGCAGCTCATCAGAGCATTCAAAGAGGTCGCGAAGGAAAGTAGCATCCCTCTTCAATTGAATATCATTGGCTCCGGGCAAGGACCACAAAAAGAGAAGATATATTCTATGGGAAAAGAATGCGGTGAGGAGGTGTGCTTTTTAGGACAGCTGGATCAAGAAAAACTTGCCAAATATTTTCGAAAAAGTGATCTATTTATATTGCCGAGTTTCTATGATGGGTTCCCAAAAGTTTTACTTGAGGCACTCTCTTCGGGTTGCAGAGCTATTATAACCGATCTCCCTGGAATAAAAACAACACTCTTTAATAAATGCGGCCCGAACCAGACCGTTCAATTTATCCCAATGCCGAAAATGAAAACTATTGATGAACCTCTTCCCGAAGAGATACCCGAATTTGTCGAAAATCTAAAAACTTTGATTAAAAAACAGATTTCTTTTATTCTAGAACAAGAAGATAACTTTGAATATGCCCAAGAAATAAGACGCGCATTTGGATGGGATGCCTTATTTCAAGCATACTTTAAAAAATACCAACAATTACTCGATTCATAAATTTGGTATATACATAAGAGAGGCATATCGATTTATAATTAATGGATTCATAAATAGAAAAAAAAAGTTTTAAATTAGGATTCAATACATTATCTGCACACATTTTTTCGATTAATATCCACATAATCTTGTATTCTATATTTTCTGAATAATCTGATTAGCTCTTCTGTTCCGTGTTCCATCGCATATTGAATCTCTTCATAATATAGAGGTATCAATTGGAGAAAATATATGGCTTTATGTTTATTTACTTTCAAGGTGTTGAACTCTTGGGGAATATCCCCCATTGGAAAGCTGAATAGCCATCCAGTTAATTCAGTATTTTCAGAAAAAGTATCGGAACTCCCTCCTCGCATGGTATGGTCAACCCAAAACCATTGATTATTGGTATGAACATAACGAATCAAATCTAAAAGTTCCTTAAACGGCCACGAAAATTCGTTTTCTTCAATTTTTCCCTTTGGCATTGGCCAATCTGGAGGCAATTTTATCATTAATTCAGCAAACCTTAATTCAAAAATTGCGCGATCTTTTTCCGGCACCCCCATCCTGTCAAAATCGAGACCCCACCATTTCCAAGATTCAGGAGGCGCATGCATTGGCTTTTCACTCATCCCCGAGGTGATTAGGAGATAATAATTTCTCTCTTTAGTGGGAGGTATGATAAATATATCTATATGGACTTCAAAATTGCTTCTATCATGCAATACGTTGCCGATCTTACCGATATGTCTCTCTATATGTTCTTCGATTAATCCGAAATTTGAATCCCGATGAGCTGCATGGTCCTCGCTCATTTCTCTGGAAAGTTTCATCTCTCCCACCTCGTTAGAAACCCACATATGAGATTCTGGGTTATCCGTATTACTAATTCGGTGATAAAATGCTTCATTGATCGAATTTAATGGGTTTAATGTCAGTGGATCTGTCCCAAACAATCGGATCCATGCCTTTTTTCTTAATTCTGGACTATAATAATTCGGTGAATTTAAAAAATTTGTTTTACTTAATTGTTTGGGCCTCCATCCTAAAGTCTCCACGATGGCATCCCCAATCTTCTCATTTGGCTTAATGGAATGTTCGGAACCATTTATAACTTGACCAGTTAAAGACGCAAGAATAGCGATCCATACCAAATATCCTTCTAAAATATCGTCTATTATCTCAATAGTATTTATATCTGCTAATTTAGTTTGTTTCCCTTCGAATTTGTTTCCAATTTCGTGAATTAATTTATATAACTGCCCTAAAATTCCCTCCTCCTCGGGAATGAACTTCTTATATTTATTATATGTTTTTTTAATGGATTTATGCATTCCTGGGAAGAGTCGTTTCGATTCATTTACCACCCACTCATCGCTCGATTTTTGAGCAATTTCGTTCTTTAACTCTGAGAGCACCTTTTTTAATTTTTTTGCAGTCTTTTTTGCCTTTTTTTCTTGCCCCATTTGCTGATATGACTTGATTAAGTTTTGCCAAATTACTAATTGTTCGGGATAGATTTCCAATCCCTCTTTAAACTTATTTATTGCGTTCTTATATTCTTTCTTATCAAGATACTGCATACCCATGCCAAATTGCGGAAATGTATATGAGAATTTACGCGTATCTTCTAAATGCCATCCCGATAATTCTGCCGCGTTTCTTCTTGTTTCTTCCAAAGGTTTACCCGTAAGTTGTCCTAATACCCCATAATAAAAAAATTCGAAATCAATCTCCATTATTGGACGTTCAAAAAGATAAGTGCCGTTAAAATGTCCCATCAGTTCCTCTTTTGAAATCAAGATTTCATTTCCCGAGAAATAATTTTTTATCTCGGTCAGCAAAATTCCCTGATTGGATAGTTTCTTCATATCTGGTTGCTTTTGAATTTCCCTCACTTCATCTATTCTTTGGTTGTGATAATGTGAGTACTTAGACTTTAAAAATCACATTATTTTTTGTCTTATACTTTCTTCTCTTTCAAACTATATAAGCTTAACCTATATTTCATCATTTCCCATTTCTGAGATTCTCCATCCTAAGCATATGAGAAATATTTCTCTTGTGATTTAATCCGATATTTGAAATCATCCTAACAGGGGATAATAACTATAGAGTAGAAACTCTACTTATATATTACATTGATTTTACTCTTAGTTTTTCATAGGAATCTTTAGAATAATTTCAAATAAGCATATCCGCTAATGGGCAAACCTATATAGGAAACTAAAAAGAAAAATAGGAAAATAAAAAATAAAATGAAGATTTACTCTTCTTCTTCGGGCTCAAAGCGTGTAAGCTCTAAGATGTAGTCTTCTGAGGGCTTCTCTTGAACATCAAGAAGATCATATTTGTCGATCATCTCGAGAATACCCAGCACTTCCATACCATGCTCGTATAACTCGTTCGCGTCAGACAGATTTCTCCAGCAGAATGGACATTCCGTTGTCAAGATATCTGCGCCCACGGCATTCGCTTCGTCACATCGTAAGCTCGCAGTTCGGAGCGAGAAATCAGGATAACCTGCTCGGACTCCACCGCCCGCACCGCAGCACATCGAGTTCATCTTAATACGATACATCTCTTGGAACTCAATACCCACATCTTCTTCTAATTGCCGTAAGATGGTTCTCGGTTTATCAAACCACTCTTCGAGCTTCTGATCAAGCTTTCGGATATCGAACATTAAGTTCTTGCTCTGATCAATCAATTCTTGCTCGAAATCCACTCCAAAATGTCTACCAGTGTGGCAGGGATCGTGGTATGTGACCTTTTTGCCTTTTAATTCTTTGTTTGGTTTGAATTTGATCTTCCCGTCTTTAATCAGTTTGGCAATCAGTTCGAACGCGTGAAGAGTCTCAAATGGCAGGTCCTCATCTTCGCTCATCCATTTTGGATAATCAATGGTAAAGGTTCTGTAGCATCCCGCACATGAGAAAAAGACCTTCTTTAAGTTCTTAAAGCTTTCAAGGTTCTTGTTCATCAGTTCTTGGGCAGTGTCTACAGCACCTACTCTGAAGAACGGACTTCCACAGCACACTTCATCGGAAATTAAGGTGAAATTGATTCCAAGCTTCTCGAAGATCTTACAAGTTGCCTCGGCAATGTTTTTCTGACGATAACTCGCGGTACAACCTACATAATAGCCGATCGTTGCGTCCTTGTTATCAATATATTTCTCTAATCCCGCATCTTTAGCCCATTGAAATCTTTCGCCAGCTTTCCCGCCGTAGGGGTTGTTTAATTCCTTTACTAGCCGATCAACTAATTGATGTTTGTCGATCATCGGAATTCCGGCTTCGACACACGCAGCTCGGAGGGACTCGATGATATCGACGGTTGGAACCTTGTTTTCACATTGCGCAGAACACATACCGCATGTAATACATGGCATGATGACATCTCGAACCGACTCAGAAAATTCCAAATCACCGCTCAAAATTGAACGCGCGATCCAGATTTTTCCGGCGTTCCAGAATGCTTCCCAACCGTATTCAATTCCGGCTGGACAAGAATCAACCATCCCTTCATAGAGTACGGTTTTCTGCTTTCCTTCGTATTCTCCAATACCCTCTTGACTTGGTTTACCAGAATAAGCGAATCGACATGCTTTACAATGGATACATCGAAAGACATCTTCTTTGAGTTCTTGTAATCTTTCCATTCCAGTTTTTGACATTTTAATTTTTAACCTCTTTAGTTTAAATTATGGTAGAGCTAATCTACCTGGATGCATTATCATATTAGGATCAACGAGCTTTTTGAAAGCCCTCAAATATTTCCAGTACATTGCTGCATCATAGTACGCTTGGATATGGATGTACGGATCAGGCCTGTAATTTAGCCATCCTTGTTTTAGTCCATATTCAGTGGTTTCTCTGTTAAGATCTTGAACTTTCTCAAAATCTTTTGGATTGGTGGAATCAAAGCAAATAATAGGCATACAAATCGCTTGACGACATCGTTCAATGGAAGCTATCCACATAACAGGCGGGAAATCGTACTTTTCCATTGCAGCATTATACATCTCGGCAAAATGTGCACATTCATTCCAGGGTGTATACCAC
>WJIN01000482.1 GCA_014730295.1 Promethearchaeota archaeon
CTTGATCATAATGGAGATCCTCAAGAAATACCCTGTCAGGATGACCGTGTTCTTCAAGAAATTTCTGAGCAAATCCTGCAATTAAACCGTGCTTTTCAGAACTGTTGATATTTATAAAACTTCCCGCGTACAATTGATGACATAAATGTCTGTGCTTGGCAGTAAACCAACCCATATCGTGGCGATTACCCCGGTTCATAGTCTGGACATACCCCCAGAGATAATCAAAATCTTCAGATGTCATCTCCCCGATATTTGCATTACCCCATCCAAGAATGCATTCACCATTCACCGTAAGGCCAAGACGATTTAAATCTTGATAATACCGCCAATAGTAAGGCTGGATTGCTCTTGTCTCACCATTGGTATAATCCACTCCTGTTAGACATGAGAAGCCACCATCCTGCAATATAGAGTTCATACCGAGTTTTTTCATCATCACAATGGATTTATAAATAACATTTGTATACCATCCATCCTTAAGTGTGATGGACATAGGAGTCCAGTTATATGGTGTTCGCTCTGGATGACTCCCATCAATTCCTACCCTGATCCACTGCTGGTTCTCACGAATCAGTGGGATGCCAACTTCCGACAACCTTGGGAATGCCGGTGGAAAGTATTGAGATGTATAACCATAGTAGCTATTCACAAAATTTCTCGAGAGGATATTTGGAAGGGCTGTCTTTATAAATTCAGGACGAATCCAGTAACTAAACCCAATGTTGCGAAAATTAAACTGTTCGACGGCGTCGCGAATTGCCTGGTTCACCTTATGTTTTTCGTTTGACCGGACTAGTTCAGAAACAGTGTATGGGGAGGAAGTCCAGAGTTCGTGTGCTCCTCCGAAAAGATCAACGTTGAGTGTCGATGCAGTACTTGCCATTTCTTCTCCCCATGCACGCAATACCTGGAGAGATTCATCGAGTGACTTCCCCTTAACAGCATTTTTCCCCGGTCCCCAATAATCCCAAGCATAATCCAAGGAAGTGAGTTGTGGATTTAGCTGATAAAGATCGGCAAGCTGACGTCTGTAGTGGAATGAAGCATCAATCCACTGCTGGGGCGGCTGTAATTTTGACCTTGAGTTCCATAGATACTCAAAAGTTTCCACATTTATTCTCTTTCCGGCAACAGAACAATCTATTTTAAAATTCGGCCAGAGCCCATCTTTTTCGTGTTCTGCATAATTTGACCAGACAAACGAAGTGGCATAGAAATATTTTCTGGGTGAAATCAGGAGTGTGCCTTCAGAAAAATTAGCAAAAAGAAATGGTTGAACCTGGGTAGCCCATTGGGTTGGATGAAATCCCCTGCTTCCGCGGATAGTCCCGACCCCCTGCGCAGGAACACCCTTCTCCCATGCAATTCGGTTCAGATGGGGTTTATCCCACTGCAACTGATAAGTTAATGCATTCTCGTAAGAACCATTGACCCCGAATCCATCATTCAGACATAACGAATAGCCTTTGTCATAGAAAGAAGGCATTTCCAACTCAATTTTTCGTGCAAGGCCAGAATAAATTGTGTCCTTAATTTCCCGTTCCACCGGATACCACGTCTCCCAAATCTCAGCCCAAATCCAGATATCCTTCCACGAATCCATCGGGACCCCAGGCCCACTCAGCGGAATACGATAATGAAACGTAATGGCATTATCATTCACCTGATAATCAATAAACCATGCATTTACTTTCTCAGGCCTATGGGGATGTGTGTAGTCAAGGTTTATTCGAGGAGGAATGGACGGTGTGAATTTATCTGATTCGTTAGGTTCAGAAAAACCGAATTTATTGAACTTTGTAAAATCAATGGGATTCCCATACGCTTTAGGATAGATCAAATGAGTTCCGTCATCGGAAATCCAATCCCTGACTCTGACAAGTTCTTTATCAAAAATGATAGAGTGAGTATTTTCAAAGATCACTTTTATTCCATTTTCAACGACCACTCTCTCGTGACCCGCTACATTAATGACGAATGTGCCATTCTCAATTTCTGGATCCTGAGATTCCTCCGAGAATAACTGTAGGGTATTTGAATAATCACTTTCTGTCCCATTATTCATTACAGCAGTTACTCTGTATTCGTAAACAGAGCGATTGGTCACTCTGGAATCCACATATTCAGTATCGGTAGTTATCCGCTCAGAAAGTAATTCAAATTTCTGCTGGTTACCGGATTTCCTATAGATATAATATCCAGACAAATCCTTCTCAAGATTTGGGTTCCATTCGAGATAGTTTGCGTTGGTTACTGACCTGCCTATTAGACCCGAGGGCGGATAGACCACCGGTGGTAAAGCGTTTTGCACACTTACATCTCCAGTCTTTTTTGAGGTGAGATGATCGCATCCATGGAAGGTACCTGCAATGATTATAAACAGAATGAAAACACATAGCCAGGTTTCATTTTCTGTAAAAGAATTCATGCCATCCTTTCTCCAGTATGGTACTATTTAATCAGATATTAATTTATCCGATACTGATTTGAGTTCGAAGAGATGTAATTCCGGCATGTTTAATTCAGTCGAAAAGTAGATATCCCCTGATTTGAACTCCTGTGTGAGCACTGTTTCAAGATTTCTTTCACTGCTTAACGTGGATAGTTGTAGTGAAATTGGTCCTTCCCAAGGTAAATTCTGAACATGAAAAATAATTTTCTTCTGCAGGGCATCGAAATTACTTGTGAGTATAACTATCTTATTGTTATCGCGATCAATTCCGCTACAAACTGCAAACTTACTTAGTATATCTCCTGAACTTTCAATGCGTAGAGGCATCTCTGCCAATCGGGCAAAAGCTTTTAATGCGTAGTAGTTTTTCATTGGCTTGCCGTATCGATTGAACGTCCCGAAATTACCTACGGAGGCATGATAAAAATGGGTCATGTCAACAGGGATGTTTTGCAGTTCCATGAGAACATATGCTGCAAAGGCGGCCCCTTTCATGCCGGACATTTCGGCAAACCATGCGGCTTTTTCATCCGGAGTACCATCCTGAAGAACTTCCCAATTTCCATCCGGGGCAAAGCCCCATTCTGTGAGAAATGAAGGTGTATCTTCATAACCATATTTATCAAGCATCTGCCGGACAGCCGCTGCAACATCCACTATTATCTGAGGCTCATACGCATACCGATGCCAGCTGAAGAAATCCAGCGGAATATCATATTGTTTACAATGCTCTAAAAATCCTTTTACAAATGGTTTCTCAACGAAATTCCCTTCTTTGAAATTCCCAACACCAGCAGCAGCCGGTCCACCGATAAACACATCAGGAACTTCAGATTTAATCGTTCCGGCAGCAGTCTTGTAGAGCCTATAATACTCTTCAAACGAACCAGTCCACATGTTTGGACCAAGATCAGGTTCATTCCAGATTTCCCAGTATTTAATATTATGATGGAATCCATTGGCCCAGCCTTGATTATAGTGTTTTATTATCCCAACACAAATATCAGCCCATTTCTGAAAATCTTCCGGAGGGTGAGTGTGATATTTTCGCTCAGTATGCTCGATACTCTCACCCAATCGATAGAATACCTGAGCTCCGGTATTTTTTACTGAGGTGACCCAATCGTCAGTTTTAGTGAAATAATAACTCCCCGGATCATTCGGGTCATCATGGAAATTGCGAAAAATTGTATGTATATCCACTAACCCACCATGTGTATCATGACTGCGTAAAAACGGAAAACCAATATCCTTGTGAAAGATTGTTAAATCAATCCGACCACTTGGCTTTGGTCCCTTATTTGAGCCATGTATGGCTTTCATTTCACCAATGATATTTGATGCATCGATATTTACGTGTAAAGTCTCTGCTTCTGACGCCAAATACTTCCCTGGCAAAGCGAGGATAAGAAGAATGAAAACTAATATGGATTCTATCGCAATATTTCTCCGATACTGTTTCGTAATATATTTCTGCCACAAGTTAAAAGATCCGACAATTAATAGCA
>WJIN01000297.1 GCA_014730295.1 Promethearchaeota archaeon
ATGCAGAGAGTGGGATTTGAACCCACGAACCCCTATGAGACTAGAGCCTCGGTCTAGCGCCGCTAGCCACCCGATTAGGTGTTTTGGCCAGGCTTGGCGATCTCTGCATATAAACAAAAGAGTGTTTCAAGGCAAAAATTAATCGTGATTTTTATAGTTAAAAAACCTTAATTAATTTTATAATAGTATAAATACTCCAAACCTTAATTAATTTTTTACCTATTCCATTAGAGAAATGGTTTAATAGTGAATTAAGGAATTTAAAAAAAGTCTGATAATTTTTGCTGTTTTATACGGGGATTATTCGTGAGACTGGTTACATAATCCTCAATAAGTTCCATTCGCTGGCACGTATACTCATCAAGATTAAACTCTTCGCATAATTTCAACGCACGCGGAATATATTTTTCAATTCCACCTCGATTTACCGTGAGAATGACATTCCCTCCGCATTTAGGACACTTACCCATATTTGATAAAGGAGGTCGGCGGTATTTGGTATTGCATTTGACGCACCGAAATTCTTGCAGGGCAAATTTTCTGAGATTTCCCAAGATATCTGGATTGAAATGACTGGATAAAATCTTTTTTGCCACTGCTTTCGCCTCAACCGACTGGATAATTTTCGCTAGATGTAGTTGTGCCTCGATTTTTTCGTCCATTGACTCGTGTAATTTATAGGCAGTCGTCGTGGGACCAGCATTGATATTATCGGTCGGAATATTATAGCCGATATGTTCATATTGACCTTCCGTACCCAAACGATTCTTTACCAAATCCATTATCTCTTCTATTTCGTTTGGAGAAGCATAGCGCTCTGTAGCCTCATAAAATTCCAATGGATACTGAAATAATGTATCTACATTATGTGCTTCCGTATCTATCTCTTTCGGGTCTAAAAATGTACCAATAACCAGTGTCGCATCCATTCTTCCACCTATCTTACTGGGAAGATAATGACGAGAGAAATTGAGCAACGGATCTAAGAGAAGCATTATACCATCCTCGTCACCATCACACTGATGGGTCATTATATTCTCATTTACTAGTATCGTATGATATTTTTCTGCATTTAATGAATATATAAATCCTTCTTTCGGAGGTATTTCCTTAATTTTCCTTATTCCTAATAGTTTATGATTTTTATAGGTTTCTTCAGGTCGAAGATTCTTAATTTTTATGATGTTTTTTAAACCTTCTGATTTTCTAATTGAAGTAAAATTAATTCTTTTTTGAAATTTAAAGACATTCTCTCCCTGGATCCTTAAGAAATATTCAACTTTATCATTTCGTGTATAACGGGAAATGGCACTAAAAATACCAAATCGTAATAACATTAAGTCTAAATCGTGAATTAGTCTCGAACTAAATGAGCTACAAACCACGGTTTTATGGCAGATATCGAGACCCCCTCCTCCACTGAAATAAGCTGCTAAAAGATATGTTATCTTTTCTTTTGGAAATTTATAAAAAAGTGCTGGAATCCCTTTGAGTCGTGCTTTATTCTTAAATTTCAAAATATCCTTGAAAAAATGATATAGCACTCTATTTGAAATTGTAATTTTGTTTTCATTAACATAAGGACCAATTACTTCTCCAAATGAACTTTTGATCGAATCTAGCATCTCATTTCTGAGACCATTCTTACTTACAGCTAAATCGATGTGATAACCATCATGGTATTTTCTATAAAAACCTTCTGCTAAGTAATATCCGCAGATTTTCATCAATGATTCATCAACTGGGATAAATCTTTTTATTTTTGTGTGATCTTGCTTAAATCCAAGGCAACAGTCTGGGATCTCTTTAATTGAGAGATTATGCAAATTCAAGAGGCGGACTAAAACCTTAAATGGAATTGAATCACATGAACCATAATAATTATTTAACGTCTTTTTATTGATTTGTAATCTTTCCGCTGTTTTTTTTAGACCCAAAATTGAGATTAGGTTATGAACAAAATCCTTTATATCTCTGACCATTAGATCTTTCCAAATATCTTTAAATTTCTCTTTTCTAAACTCATAGATAAGATCAAATTGTTTCTTATCTTCAATTGGGAATTCCAGAGAGGGAAGCAGAAATTTATCCGTTTTTTTAACATTAAACGCTTTTTTCTCGATAAGCTCTCCGTTGGAATATACAATAACTGGATGATCTAAGGTGGTTTGAAAACTGCGTCCGTCGAATAATTTAAATTTTATTAACTTTTTGTAATATGGAATTTTAATGATATTTTTAATATTGGTTCTTCGAACTTTGGCCGATTCTTTATCAAAGGAATAAACTTGAATATTTTCATCGCATTTTTCTTTTACATAAGCCATTTTATCAAAATATTCTTCTTTAAAATGAATTTCATAAAGATTTTTTAAACTTAATTTTTTAACTTTATTATTAAAATCTATGAGAATTTCTGTATCACCGGGAAAACAATTTCTCCGCTTCGAAGCATGCCAGAATGGATGAGCGTAGATGGATCGTGCAGGACTGAATCCAATTATCCTACCGATGATTCCAGCGCTTGTATGGGGTGCTAACCCAACTACCAAATGCCCTATCAGATCGGATTTGGAATCCACATGATAATAGCGAGGCATCTGATAAAAGAGGTCTAATTCGTCATCCAAGAAATTGGCGACTTTTACCAGATACTCGGCGCAATCATCCGATAATATTACATCTTGAACTTTTATCTCTATAATTTGATCCCGAGAGTGAAGTGCTTCTCCTTTGTAGTCGTGGGTGTATCCTAGGTCTCTTAATTTTTGTAAGGATATTCCTATCTCACTCGGTTTAAAATGGGTAAGAGGGATATCTGTAGCGTCGTATCGGATCTCAGCGGTTTTATAAACTAGTACCCCATTTTTTGCCCTAAGGATGCCTTTTTCTATGGGTTCTGGCACCTTATATCGGTTTGTAAGCCCAAAAATTCCCTTCATCTTGTCCGGAAGTGTAAGATTTAAGGATTTCGTGATTTTTCTGAGGTGTTTGTCGATATTGAAGAGTGCCTCTTCTGAATAATTTAATCTGGTTTGACATTGAGGACATTCTTCATAGCCCGTATCGAATAATTTACGACATTTGATGCATATTTTTTGTAATT
Source organism: Promethearchaeota archaeon (assembly GCA_014730295.1). The sequence goes on from WJIN01000297.1 coordinate 3,107, forward strand.
GGGTATGTGTTTCGCAATTTGAACATTTATTAAAAATCGTAACTTTGCCACAATTTAGACATTTTTTTCTACATACATCAATCTTTACTTTTCGGAGCTCCAGAGCTTTTTCCACGAGACGAGAGTTGCCCACTTCATCGCTGAGGGGAAAAAGGGTATGAATCCCCTTCATACTTTTCCGTTCCGATTTTTCAGGTCGCCCCATACGCGATCCCATGTAATAGGGGGCTTTATTTTTTATTTTGATTGAACTTTGTTTGTAAAAATAAGAAAAAACCGTAAGATCCTCATCGGTTTCAATGATGTTTGGATTTTTTAAATTAAAAATCTCAATATATACCGAATCCATTGCCTTACTGAAATAGATAGAATCTTCTTTTACTTTATGAATTATTAGAGCTTTTTCTAAGATCTTTTTAATCTCTTGTTCATTTTTCAATTCGATCGTGTTATCGGACTTTGAATATGCTTTATGTAATGCTTTATGTAGTCGTTTTACCTCATCTAATGAAAGATTTCCCCAAAAATCCGTATAAGTTGGATGCAAGGGAACGTTTAAATCCATTGAAATCTTTAGAGCGTGTTCTGCCGTAGGGATGTTAGAGAATGGATTCTTCACAAACTCCTCCAATTTAGGACTTTCAATTTTTCGCTCCTCCATTGCCTTTTTGAGATCGAGAGCCCACCACTCTTCTACATAGCCAGAAGGAAGCAACTTATGATTATTTTCGGCAAATTCTCCATATCCAAATAATATATCCCCAAGAAATAGGATCTTCTCGATTTTGGGAAATGCTTTCTCAGCCATCTGCATTGAACTAATTTTTATCACATCACCATCTTTCAATTTGACGATTGGCGGTTCTATGGCAGAGACAGGGCAGATACTCGTACTTTTTCCAGGTCTCTCTATGCGTAGTTGAGTTCCGATCGCAACAAAATTATCCAACAGAACCATCGTTGCGGGATGAAATCCTCCTGCGGCAAGTCCGGTATTCCTTGATCGACCATATCGTATTCTATGACCCCCAATTTTTGAAGGATAGCTAAAGACAGGTCTTCCTGCAATAATATCAGCTACATATTTTGAGTTAGGAGCTATTTTATTGTTATTATGGTTCGCTTCTTGATTTTTTTCTTTTTTATCTTGATCAGAATCCTTTTGGGCTACTTTCTTTAACTCCTTTAACCATTCCCACCCTTCAAGATTCATTTTGTTTGCAATTTTGAGGAGTTTAGGTGCTTTAAGCAAAATCCCATCATTCAAGACTAAACATGCGCCTCCTCTAATACTGTTGGTTTCAACACGCGGTAGATCTCTAAATGCCGAGACTTCTTCATTTTCCGTGGAATCTCCATTTATTTCTATAGGTAAGTGATCAACAGCAAAACGTATCTCATTGTTAGAAGAGGGATATTGTAAATGTACTCTTCGGTCATATAACTTTACCTCTTCCACATATCTTCCAATTTCTCCATCTGTTGCTTTATATTTGGGAATATTTGATTTTCTTCTAACAAAATCTGCGATAAGTACACATAATCCCGCCGTCGTCCCTCCTGCAGCACGTATCGGTCCCGCAAAGTATAATGAGAGATATTTTTTCCCCTCATGATCGGTCCGTATCGAAATTTTTGAAATCCCTTCAAGAGGTGCGCTGACGACACCCATGGTTTTAATGGCGAGTCCCACTCTAATTGCTCTATCAACACGGTCATTTAAATCTTCAATGTTTCCAATTTTCTTATCTAAAATATCAGATACAACTTTAAATACAATTTCATCATCAGTTTTTCCTTTTTCTTTCAAAGTTCTGATTACGTTCGCCACTCCTTTCGGTCCAACTAATTTTTCAACTCTTCCAGCTAAATCTTTTGCTTGGGGAGATTCGATATATTTTTCGGGATCTAAACCTTGCTCACGAGCTTGATTTGCGATACGATAACAATTATCCACTTCCTTTTGAATCTCTTCCATATATCGATTCATTTCCTCGCTCATCTCAACCATTCTGAACAAACCTCTCTAAAATTTTTGAAGATCATATTCCATACTTATATTATGTTATAAATCGAAATCATCATTAAACTCTAATTATTAATGGATTAAGTTTCTTTTAATATCGAAAGAGATAGCCGAAATCTTGATTTATTCTGAATAATATTAATCTTTCTCTCTCTCCATATTTAAAGAAAAAGATATTTTTTCTTTAATAAGAAATAATAAAACTATGTCTTCAACATAGTAATTATTGAATATTAATACAAGGGAATTGAACTAATGGAAAAATCAGTGGAGAAGAAGAAAAATCTAGTCAAAAAATTAGTCAATGCTGGAATTAATGCCACCCCATCCGTAGTAGATTTTGTTATGACCATGCCAAATCCTTCAGAAAGTCTGGAATTTATAATTAAAGAAACAAGTTTTATCCCCACTTTTAAAAGTCATTTAACCTTGGAGATTGTCGATAAAATTTCCAATGATGAAATCCAAAAGGCTCTGAAAAGAG
>WJIN01000298.1 GCA_014730295.1 Promethearchaeota archaeon
AAGAGAAACTGGGACATAAAAAAGTTCTCCACTTGGATGACGATCATTCTATGGGAAAGCTTCGTTTAAATTATAATTTTACCGATAGAAGCTATGGAACTCAGCAATTTTGGTTTCTCATCGAAGACGAAACCCGGAACATCTCCATGAACTTCAATGATGGGACTTCTGAAAGTCCCTTTCATTTTGGACTTCAAGAAGTCGGTCATTGGTGTTATTTTACTGGTACTAACTGGATTAAAATCCCCGCATTTGACGGTACGCATGAGCCTCAAGCTAATACTTGGTATCATATTACTTTCCAATTTCGAGGTGATGGCGCTCCGGCATATGAAGGATTAGGAGAAAATCAATTTAAAGTAATCATTGATGGAATCTCATCCGGACCTTTAGATTTTGAAGTAAATAGAAGTTCTGTAAATAGACTTCGGTTTACAACATCAAACACTGGAACTACAGATTTCTGGGTTGATGCGATGGGTGAATCTTGGGACCTAGATTATGAGATTGATGATAATCAAAATGAAGGGCTCTTAGTTTCCTATGAGAGTTCAACTGCTTTGGATTGGATAGGGTATTCATTCGATGGAGCCGAAAACAAAACAATTAACGGGAATAGCACCATTCTCTTTCCGAAAAATGGACCTCATTCAATAAAAATATTTGGGAAAGATTCTTACGGAAATCAACATAATTCAGATACAGTCCGCTTTACAACCAATGTAAGCTTACCTGTAATTTCGGGTATTAGTAATACTACCATTGAACAATTTTCCGATTATGACTTAGTTTGGACGATTGAAAATAAGAATTTTGGAACATATCATATTAAAAGAGATGGAGTTACTATTGATTCCGGACAATTTATCAATGGTAATAACATTTCGGTTTCAATTGATACAACCATAATAGGACAGTATAACTATACCATAATAGCACTCGATCCTTCTGGGAATGAAGCACAATTCACTACTTTAATAACCATTGAAGATACACTAGCACCACAAATAACTGGCGAGACTAGTGTTATAATCGAACTAAACGAACTTTACATTTTAGAATGGAACATATCGGAATATAACGATGGAAATTATGTGGTTAAAATTGATAATCTCACTATACTATCTGAATCATTTACTGATGGTGAAACAATTAGTGTCCCAATAGATAGTACTAAAGCGGGTTATTTTAACTATAAATTCATCGCAACAGATCCTTCCGGTAACGAAGCTATATATAATACTATCGTATATGTGAAACCAAAAAATCTCGCACCACCCAATGAAATTCCGGGTTATGATTGGATTCTAATGGTTAGTTTGGTATCTTCAATCTCTTTAGTCCTAATTTGGAGAAAAAAACAGTAAATTAAATAAAATTCATAATTTTTTTTTTAATTTTGTAAATATCCATTATTATTTAGCCAATCTAGAATCTTTGATTTACTTTCTTCAATCGTCTCCGTTTCTGTATTAATAATAATTTCTGGATCCTCAGGTTCTTCAAATGGATCATCATATCCTGTAAAATTCTTGATCTCACCAGCTTTAGCTTTTGCCCACATACCTTTTACATCTCTCTTAGCACATTCTTCAGGAGAGGCTTTTACATAAACTAAAATATATTCACCGATCTCTTTTCTTGATTGTTCTCTAATTTTATTGTATGGAGATACGAACGTACAAAGTACTGCTACTTCATTTCTTGTTAGTAATTTAGCAACAAAAGTCACTCTTTCTATATTCATTTCTCTATCTTCCTTAGAAAAACCAAGATCTCTAGTTAATCCTTGTCTTACTATATCTCCATCTAAACGTTCAAGTTTCAACCCTCGATCTTTAAGATCCTTGGCTAATGAATCTGCTACTGTTGTTTTTCCAGAACATGGAAGACCTGTAAACCATAATGTAAATCCTTTTTGTCTCATATATATCAAAATTTTAATTGTTTTCTAAATTTTTAGGTTTAATTATTTAGCAAAATGGATTTTTATATTTTAAAATCACCTTTGCTACCTCTGGTCTCATTACATTGGGAGTTGGTTCTTGACCTGATGACAAAATTTCTCTAATTTTGGTTCCACTAAAAAAATTATGATTTTCTGAGGGATGCGGGCAAATTTTATCATTTACTACCGAATTACAGATTTCACATCTTGAAAAGGACCGAAAGAATAGCGGTTCAATCCCCAGATCTGGAAAATGCTTAAATATTTCATGTGCATCATAAGGTCCATAAAAATCACCAACACCAGCGTGGTCTCTTCCAATAATAATGTGGTCACATCCGTAATTTTTTCTTGCAATCGCATGGAATACAGCTTCTTTAGGTCCCGCATATCTCATTTCTGTTTCAAAGGTACTAAGAACTACTCTATCCGGAGGATAATAATTTTTTATTAATGCTTTATATGAATTGATAATAACCTCGTCTAAAAAATCTCCCTCCTTCTTTTTTCCCATTACTGGGTTGATAAAAAGTCCATCGTTGAAGGTTAAAGCAGCTTTTTGAACATATTCATGCCCTAAATGGGGTGGGTTTCTAGTTTGAAAGGCTACCACTTTATTCCATTTTTTTGCTTTAAATAGTACTCGTGTTTCGATTGGTTTTAAATCTAAATCGGGAAAAGATGATGATTTTTGATTAATAAGAAAAATTTCACCGCCTATCAATTTTTCTTGTTGTTTAAGAACCTTCCTTACTCCAGGATGGTCTGGGCTAGAAGTTCCAAATATTTTCTCTGAAAAGTTCTTTTTATCGTAATCAAATATATCTTCAATATTAAGTAAAGCAAGTGGAGCATCAAGATCGTCGGATAAAATCACGCTATCGTCTGAGGAGAGGGATTTTACTTGGGATTCTGACACATCCAATACGATAGGGATCGTCCAAGCAATATTATTTTCTAAATACATATGCTCTAATACATTGATTAGGTCATTCTCATTCATAAACCCCTCTAAGGGGCTAAAGATGCCGTAACTTATATTTTTAACTTCCTTCCATTTTGGATTATTGATCTTTATATGTACAAATTCATCACTTTGGTCTAGAATTCTTTCTCTTTCTAATTTAGGCAAAGCTTTATTAACTAACGTTCCACCATGAGGTTGTATCATTTTTCGATCCCCATTAATCTAAATATCCTAAATCTCGTAATCTTTGTTTTACTTGTTCTTCTTCTTCCTTAGAAAAAGCTTGTTTTTCTCTTTCTTCCTCTTCGATTGAAGATATCACTTGTCTAAGGACATACGTAACATAGCTAGAAACAGAAGAAAATCCTGTTCCCTTCATTCTTTCCTTAATTTTTTCTGCTAACGGTTTAGGGATTGATACTGTTGTAT
>WJIN01000299.1 GCA_014730295.1 Promethearchaeota archaeon
ATATAAGACAAAATTTATAAAAGTAAAGTTTTTTAAATCTAGATTAATATTTATTTAGTAGTAGTGATAAAAATGGAAAAAAGATTTGAAAAAATTTTAAAATCCATTCCTGATGATTTTGAAGAATTATTAAAGGCTTTAGGCAATAAATTCAGGTTTAAATTGGGGCTTTTGATATTTTTCAATAATCCACTTTCATTTGCAGAGATTGTCAAGCAATTTAATAAAGACTCTAGTTATATTTATAATCATATTAAAAAATTAGAATTAGCAGGAATAATTCAAAACTTTATTAGAAAAAGCAATGAGAGTAGAAAATATTCATTTTATGAAATAACTGAATACGGAAAAACGATTCTTTCTCAATTTATAGTTGATTTTAATAAATATTATAAAATTAATATAAATAGTAATAATTGGAATTTGTTTTATAAAAATACAAAAAGTGAATTGGACTTTTTTCTAAAAGGGATCAAAAATAATTTCAGATTTGCTCTTTTTCAATTTCTCAAAGAAAAGAATAAACTATCCTTTACTGAAATTCTTAGAAGTACTAATAAAAGTAAGGGTGCTTTAGCAAGTCATCTTAAGAAATTAGAGATGGGGGGAATTATACAGAATTATTTTAAAAAAACTCCTAATACAGAAGAATATTCCTATTATGAGGCTACTAATTTTGGAGAAAAAATGATTTCAGGAATTTTTAATAGCTATAATAATTATTATCGAGGAATAAAGAATAAATATGATAAAAGAACTGAAGAAAAAGCTTACAATTCTGATTACATAACCGCTGGATGTGGAAATTGGGCTTTACCAAATGAAAAAGTTTTAGGATGGATTAAAATACATTCGAATGATGTATCAAAAATTGAAATAACTCCGAGTCGAAATATTGGAAGAATTGACTTTTTTAATCATGAAAATATTGAAAATGATGATGGAACTTACTCAATTTTTATTAATAGTAGTAATTTTACATATATTCCATTTAAATTCTATTCTCAAATACCGGAGGGAGATAATAGTTCTAATTTTGAGACCATTTCGATCAATACATATGATACCAATAAGAATAAGGTTCAAGAGGTTAATTTAAAAATTGAAATAATTAAACCTGTTGTTAAACTTCAAGTAAATAAAAAAGAAATCACAAAAAAGCAAGGATTTTTTGAAATTGAAATCTCAATAGCGAGAGGTATTGAAACTCGAATAGAAGGTATTGAGATTGGAGTGGAAAATAAAAATGGAAACCCCATAAATATTAAAACATTAGATAAAAATTTATCAGAAATTCAAGGAAAAATTCCACCAGAAATTAATTTTAATAAATTAATAGGGGAATTTAATATTGTGGGGAAAGGTGTTTTTGTGTTCAATTTTCGAGTTATTTATTTTGATAAGTTAAAAAATGAATATCATTCTAAGCCACAGAGAATCAAAATTAAAAATTATAGAAAGTTTGAAGGGTGTTTAAATTATACATATAATTACGCAGAAATTGCAGCCAAAGTTTAAAGGTGATAAAAATAAGCATAACAGAGGTTCAAAACTTTGAAACTGTTTCAGAATTAATGGAGAAATTTGATACATATAATGAATTATTTTCACCTGTTTTCTTGAGTTATAATGGAAAAACAGAAACAATATCATTACAGTATAGACTTAGAACATTTAAAGCTTTTACAGATAGAAATGAATTTTTTGAAAGATTGATACAACAATACTTTCAAAATCCAATATTGATACCAAGTAATTTGTATAATGTAGAAATTAGAGATAGGAAAACTTTAAGAAATTTAGCTACGGATAATAAATATTTCATAAAAAAAGGAGAATTTTATTCCTTCAATTTGTCAAATCTAGTTGATTTAGAAACTGAATATATAGATATATTCATAGATAGTAAATATAAATTGCATTTACATAAAATTATTTCTTCCCATATTTCAAAGCAGCCTAAATTAGTTGGAAAGAAAACGTTTAAGTATGATTTGACTAGTTTAATGAAGACAGAAAAATTTCCCGAAAATTTTCAATGTATTGATATACCAATCAAATATGATATAAAATTAAATGATTTTATACAACATTTTATTAATAAGAAGTTTCTAATTGCCCAAAATAAGTATTTGGATTTAGAGTCCGCTGGAGTTCGTATATCTAGAGAAAAGGGAGAATATAGGAGAATGATCCAAAATCGATTTGGAATTCCCCCTTTAAAATTTAATAAAAGAATACAATTAATTTTAGAAGATATTGTACACTATATCCAAAAAAACTTTAATAAAGTAATAAAAATTGAGATAATAGAAGGGAATTTAATACCAGAAATTCCAGAAGGATATCATCGAGTGGAAAATACTGGACAAGTAATTTTAAATTTAAAATTTAAAACCAATTTTAGTAACAAAAATTTAATAACTAAAGCGTACTTAACGTTTAATTTTAAATGGATGAAAAAAATATTTAAAAAATATTTGCCTAAAAAATGAATTAAATAAAAAAAATATAATATAAAATTTTGCTCATTTTAAAATCTTTTTTTGATACTGATTCACCTATTTTACTTTTGAATAGAGTATAAAAACGGAATCATATAGGACTTAAAAGAGTTCAAGACCTAATCTAGAATTAAATTTTTATCTCTTAGAACACCAAAATATGAACTCTGCGATATATAATTTCTAAAATTATAGTATTTACTTGTTTTAATTTTTCTTGAAACTTTCTTTAATATCCGTTAAGACGAGTAATTTTTCAGGAAAATTTTTTCCAACCCAGTTATAGAATTCATTAGCTTTTATATTTAAATTCCGCTTCAAATATGCATAATAGAGTGGTCCATACACGATGGTTTCAAAAGGATCATTCAAATAAGTTTTTCTACAAAAGTCTTCTAAACGTTCCCATTCTGCTAACTCCTTATAAATATCAACAATTAGCTTAAAAATATCATAATTTCTCGATTCAGATAATTTCCAAGCTTTTTCAGCGACAATTTGCCCTTGCATTCTGTGATGGAAATGAACGGAATCAACTAAAAAAGATCGAGAAAGTGATTCAAATGCGCGTGAAAGTAATCAAGAATCATCCCTTCAACTAAGCATTCTCGATAAGCGACATTCTTCCGCTTGTTTTTCTGAATCTTTTTTTTTATTCTTTTACTTTCTTTTACTTTCTTTTACTTTCGTTTAATTGTTATTAGATGATATAAGTAATGGTTCTTTACCGTAGATAAAAATCTGGACATATCTAGACAAATGTCCCTTTGAGTATCTACGAACTCATACATTATAGCATGCTATAATGTAACGCGGTCTGTGAATTAAGCGAATTTAACGACTAGCGCTTGCAATATTTCGGGCGGCATTAAGGTCAGCATCAAGATTGAAGTTACAATGGGAGCAAAAAAACCAATTTATACGTTTTCTTACCGGTCTTGTTTATCTTCACGTGTCTCCATCTTCCTTCGGTATATAGTGGAGTCTCATAGATTCTGGTTGGTATCCTTGTCGAGCTATTTTAGTGAATTGGGTCTACAAAAATTCGCCGTTTTTCTCCGCTGAATTGTTAATTTTATTGTCTGTCGTTTTATTTACTACTAACTTATCTGCCTTCTTGTTCAGAAATTGCTTTACAACAAAAAGCTTGGCAGATCGAGAGCGAATGAGTAGATGCTGGAGAGATTTTACGTCTTTCCAGCTGCATTCGGAACTCGCTTGAAAGATCCTTCGCTGGAGGGAATACACCTGGGACTTGATCTTTGCCCAATTGAACTGGTCCCAGATAAAGCCTTGCCCATTATTCAGTTTAACTTCCGACATAAAAGTTATCTAACCTTTTTAATGGAATATCCTCATTTTGAATCTTTCAAAAAGTAATATTTGTTTTAAAATTAGCTATTTAAATTCTACGCTTTTTTGGAGTAAAAAAGTTAAAAAAAATTTAAATTGCTGAACTTTGCTCAATCAATTTTTATGTATTCAAATGATTCTTACTCAGGTGAGAGGCATAAAATCTCGTTCTTTTTTGGATGATCAAACCCATTATAATGATTAGAACTACCAATTTCACAAATATGGTAATTTCTACCTATCGTACATATCTGAAT
>WJIN01000300.1 GCA_014730295.1 Promethearchaeota archaeon
AAGGGTTAAAAGAGGCTCGAAAAGTAGGATATCCGAGGTTTAAATCGAAGAAACACAAGCAAACGTATACCACCTTTAATATAAATAATAATATTAGGTTATTTTGTGTGTATGAAAAGATTGACAATCAAAAACGTGATTGGACTCATAAAACCACGCTTCAGCTTGCAAATATATTTGATACCGTTATTTTAGAAGACTTGAACATAAAAGGCATGCAACAATTCAATAGTGGTCTGTCAAAATCAGTAACCCTGAACTTTTCGTGGGATCAGTTTAAAACCATTTTAAACTACAAGCTTGAATGGCGCGGTAAGCACTATCAAGAAATAGACAATTTTTTTCCCTCAAGTCAGCTCTGCTCTGTCTGCGGATATAAACACGAGATGTTATGTTTAAGCGAAGGTGAATGGACGTGCCCCGAATGTGGCACTCATCATCATCGAGATAAAAAGGAATACGCCTCTTAGAAGAGAGAGGCATCACAGTCATTTCATGACCTACCGTGGGGACCACGGGAAATTACGCTTGTGGAGATCGTGTAAGACGCCATTTAGGCGCAATGGTCGGGGAAGCAAGAATCCAGCTCCTTCAGGGGCGGGTAGTTCAATGATTCCAAGCAATTTTATTTACAAAAATCGACCATTCAAGCAAAATTAATCCCGTATCATCACGAATATGAATAAGCAGATACTCTCCATCCTTAGTGACTGACCCTGCGATATTTCCTTTTCCCGAGAAGTTCTTGGCAGCCAACTGGATCTCATCGTTCTTTAAAATCGCATATCGGTCATTCATAAAATGAATAGAGGGTTCTTTTTCTTTCCACGATTTCAAGAGAGCTTTGCTTTCCTCGTTTGTGAACGCAGACTCTTCTGAGCGGAAGAGAATCTCTCCCTCCGCACTCAAAAGAAAGACTTCTTCAATCCCATCATATTCATTCAATTTTTCTACTGCTGTATTAAATTGTTCTTGATCCATTTCAACACCTTTTCGAGTGATTATAGTTTATTCAAACAAGACAATTTATCAATTTAAGTATATGCAAAAGGGTAAATGGAGTGATTCATTTTACTAGAGAAAGGGAAAGAAAATTTTATGACATGGATATGATACTTTTATGGTAAAAAGATTAATATTACTCGATAAGATTTATAATGCAGATTCACGAAGAGAACGCTTGGATTTACAGAACAGGTATAAAAAATATCTATATGAAATCGTGAAGGGTTTTTCGAACACCAGGATTGAGATCAGACAGATTAGAGAGATCGATGAGAGAATTGAGATCTTTATTCAGGGCCCCGAAGAGAAGTTTGTGAAAAATATGATCTCTGCGGAGATAGGATCTGCAATACCCTTCGATCAAGTTAAAGAAGGAGATATGCTTAAGGGAACGATGAAAGATGTAGGAGAAGTGGGATTTGGTATTTTCATAGATTGTGGTATTATTCGCCAAAGCACTGACGTATTACTTCCGCTCCATATATTACGAGAACAACTGGCAAATGGAAACCATGTGTCTGTGCGGGAGATTATCCACGCATACGATTTTATTGAAAACTTTCCTATCTACATTAACGTGGTTGAGATTGATCCCGAACAACGCAATATTCAAGGAGAAATTGCCCCAAAGAGCCTCAAAATCTTTGAGAAAGTCCTCAAAGAAAATATTGAAGGCTTATATATGTGCGGTGAGACAAAAGGACAATTTAAAAAAGCTTTAGTGCGAACGGGACACCTCCAAGACATTGTCTCCATCGAGCGCTATGGATTTCTGGAAAATCTCGTGTTGCTCAAGCGCGGAACACACGCACGGGGGATTATAAGCGAGATTGGAAAATCTCTCGAAAACTGTAAGTTTAGTATTTTACTGCCAAAACGGATCAGGAAAATACGAGAATAAAAGTAAGAGAAATGAGAAATTAGATTTTTCATATAATCATATTTCGGATATTGAAATAAAAATATATTTTGTGAATATTTTAGTTAATAAAGACAGTAAGAAAATTTTAGAAAGTTCCATTTCAAAAAATATTAAAATTTTCGAATATTAATATTTTTACAAACAAAATATAACACAATCTTAACAAGCTCAGGTCGCTTAGCCTGGTAGACGTTATAAGTGTGCCAACAGCGCTGGTCTGCTAAACCAGTACGAGTTAATCGTGCGTGGGTTCGAATCCCACCCTGAGCGCTCTACTGCACTATGTATATGTTGTGGAATTAAAACGAGCCCGTAGTCTAGCTGGCTATGACGTCGCGCTTACACCGCGAAGGTCGAGAGTTCGAAAAAATGTTTATTCCGAACATTTACGAAAGTCTCTCCGGGCTCATCATTTTTGATTTCAAAATTCGTTCTCAAATTTTTTTTCATATTAAAAGAGTAAATATCTCGTTTGAAAAAATCTATTTGAAAATATTACGGAAATGGATTTGGTGCGTCCTTGCGTTCGGTGCTATTGGGACTGTGCTTGTAATAATATTGATTATGCTCATAGCAATTGACGCAATACCAACTTTTATCATAGGGGTTATGGATCATGTCGGAATAGGTGGAGGCGCAAATGGCACACTTGCATATCGAGGCGTCGAGGGCGCGACGTAAGGCTTGCTCTTCACGGACAAGTGGTATTAGCTTTTCTTTTTCCTCTACCGGATATTTCATTTGTTCGTCAATTAAATTGCTCAATCTTTCATAAGTCTCTTCAACAATAACGTATCTGAGTGTGTCTCTTATCTTGCGCAAATGCGGGTGCTTAATTTCCAGCCTTCTCTTCTTATCCATTTTTCCCTCACGAAATATCTATTTTAGTATTTCTTATAATAAAACGGAACAGAATGTATTTAAAGTTAACGGGTGCCCGGGTTTTTTGATTTCTCCATTATTAGGAGGTTAAATCTTGTATATTGCCTTTATTCGCTCGTGGAGATACTCGGGCGGGTACCAACTCTCGAATAATAATGCGATTTGGGATTTTGTGAGCTTACCCATTTTTGTGGTATCTTCGAGCCCGAGCGCTTTTCTGATGAGAACACGGGCGATTTCATCAGTATAAAGCGGAAAAAGAAAATAAGTTAGTACTTTTCACTCAGAAATAATTTCAAAAACCATCTTTTCAATAATTTCGTTCTGACATATTAGAAGAGTAAATAACTTTGAAAAAAAGCAATTTAAAAATATCACGGAAATGGATTGGGTGCGTCTTTGCGTTCGGTGCTATTGGGACTGTGCTTATAATAATATTGATTATGCTCATAGCAATTGACGCAATACCACTTTTTAAGCTGTGGATTATAGATCATATCGGAGGCTTGGGACTTACAGATGGTACAAATACATACTGAGGCGTCGAGTGCACGACGTAAGGCCTGCTCTTCACGAACAAGTGGTATTAGCTTTTCTTTTTCCTCTATAGAATATTTTCTCTGTTCGCTAATTAAATTACTCAATCTTTCATAAGTCTCTTCAACAATAACGTATCTGAGTGTGTCTCTTATCTTGCGCAAATGCGGGTGCTTAATTTCCAGTTTTTTCTTCTTATTCATTTTCCTCTCACGAAGTATTTTTTTTTAAAATTTCTATAATAAAACGAAATGGAATATATTTAAAGTTAATGGGTGCTCGGATTTTTCATTTCTCCATTATTAGGAGGTTAAATCTTGTATATTGCCTTTATTCGCTCGTGGAGATACTCGGGCGGGTACCAACTCTCGAATAATAATGCGATTTGGGATTTTGTGAGCCCTCCAGAGCTTCCTAATCCTAGCGCTTTTTGGACAAGTTCAAGGGCGACATCATCAGTATAAAGTGGGTAATGCCTCTTTGGTGTCTCAGGGTCTTGTAGAAGGGAATCCATACCCTCTGCACCCCTAATGAAACGGGAATTCATATTCGGGTCGTCCGCCATTTCATATTCAATCTCGAGGAATTCCATATATTTCCCCACTTGAAAATATTTATCCCTACGCTCGTTGAATATTTTTAATTGATCTTTTAATTCGCTTGAAACCTTTAAAGAGCCGTCGGCACTCGTCCATTCGTCGAGGCTTCCTTGCGTCGGATCGGCACCGTTCCACAAACTCCACACCTCCCCGACTAGTTGTTTGTATGTTAAGCGCTCGTCCCGATAGTTCTTTTTCCCGGGCTGATTCAACCCTTTGGAAATGAAAGGATTCACTTTTCCATCAGAACCTTTATTTTGGTCATAATAGAGTTTCATATGTTTCTCGAGAGTGGCTCTAAGATGGTGCGCAGTAATTCCCCCGTTTCCGTTTTTATCGCCATATGGGATACTGTCATCAAACATTACTTCCTTGATGGTATTCATCATCGCAACCATAAACCCTTCCTCATATTTTTCGTAAAATGTATGCTTTTCACTATCTGTAATGATTATATCCCTTGCATTGTTGGAGACTTTTCGTATTGGAGAGTTTCTGAAATGATGCCTCCTATAATTTCCTGTTTCGAAGATTTCTTTATCTAATGCTTCAAAAAATAAGGGATCAAACCCAAGGAATTCGCACAGACCAAATATAACCTGATATCCTCGTACCCTCTCATCATCCCACCTTAGCCTATCATAATCATTTATTAATTTAGGTGCTAATGATGACATAAACAATGTAAGCCCACGCTCTTTTGCGTAATAATTCAATTCATCATATAAATCCATTAGGATATCTA
>WJIN01000034.1 GCA_014730295.1 Promethearchaeota archaeon
ATGTAGAGGATTCTCCCGAGCAGCATAAGGTAATTACTAATGATATAGAAGAGTTGCAGCAGTTTAAATCATTGTTAAAATCTAAAATCCCTTTTCTTTCTAAGATCGCGCATCCCTCGGGGCAATATCGTATAGGGATTCCCAAGAGTGAGATTAAAAATAGATTTATAGATCCCGATACCGAGAATGAATATTGGATATATCTCGTGAAATAAATTCTCCTTTCTCAAGCGTCCTACACAAGGATAAGGACCACCCTTTTTCCAAATTTGAGATCTAGGTTATCTGTTTTCGAACTATAAATAGAATTGAACTTCCCTCTCTTAAATAGTAAAGCACTCAAGAGGCTCTAAAATATAAATGAAGAATATATCATTTTTTGAAAAATCCTCAAATCTAAATAGCCGGTGGTCCTTTCGAATTGAGATCAAGTATGTTTATTTTATAATCTGTCATATCTTTATCCGAAAAATCTTTACATCTTTTTTTTTCTATCGGTATCTTTAAGCTAATACAAATAGGTTTTTGGGTATCCGTATCGCGGATAATGAATTGATAGGAGTAAGAATCCAATTCCGATTTATTTGGATTCAGTTCAATTTCAGAGATTTTATGAGATAGAAGTGCTATTTCTTGGAAATGAGGTTTTTTAGCAAGATCTTCATCCTCATAAGTATTTCCTTCTTGATCATTTCCTGGTTGGATTCCTCTCTTTTCTAAAGCTTCTAACACATAGATCTCTTCAGATTCGATTTTCGCTGTTGATAAGATACCGAGTCTTTTTACTATTTTTTTAAGAATATCGGCAGATTTAACTAATGTCTTAAATCCAGGGATCCGAGATCGTTCAAAAATGTTTCTCTTTACCTGTGCTTGGACCGTGCTCATCCGAATATTCATGAATTTGCAGATCGCATTAATGGAGATCTTATCTTTATATTGACAGAGCGTAATAATGGATGCTATCAATCCCGCAATTACATCATCCTTTGAATATTTAATCCCTTCCCAGAGTTTTTTTAATAATTGTTGGCTGTGCTTATAGAAGTCCAATTCGAATCCTTTTACCTCTGATAATTCAAATATTCGGTTTAGAATATATTTTTTCCGATTACGTTCCATATATTCGGGCCAATACTCAACCAATCGGAGACGAAAATTATCAAACTCTTTTTTCTCAAGAATGCTAATATCAAGCAGTCTATTGATATCGATGAAGATATTCCTATATTTTGTGCAATAATAGATTACCACAGGAACTAGTTTCTCGGGTGAGCGGAATTTTGTGCCTTTTGTAAGGTTTTCCCGTATCTCTTTGTATTTCATAAAATATAACTGATACAATTTTCCGGGTAACTCCAAATGAGATGAAATCGTTGAAATTGTTTTTTTAGCCGCGATATCCATAACCTCTTCATATTTCTTTCGGTTCTGAAGTTTTTGGAGTAAAGAAAGCTTTCTCGGATTCGTGTGGCTCCTTCTCTCATACCTTAATCCGATCTGCGTAGTCCCAAGCGGAGCATATTGCACCTTATTCTCCTCATAAGGACTGTGATATTCCATCTTAGGGTGTTCTAACACAATACCGCAGTCGGCACAGACAAATCCAGAAGTTGTCTCCCGAATCTCATCATTCTTACACTCATCACAATACATCTCTAGATCGGATTCTGAAACATTTTCTGAGGTGTTTATATAGTACATCCTCTATCACAAGCTGAGTTTCTTCTTGAGTAAAATAGTGTAGTTATCTTAAGATAGATAAGTGTAGGAGTATGCTTTTTAAGTCTTATGACAGTATAGATTTGTTCATAAAACTTTAAATTATATCCCAAATTCATTAGAAAAATATTCACTTCATTCTTTAAGTTTATGATAAAATGTTCACTTACAATTATGTAAGCCTAATTATGCGGATCACCCCTTGAAAATGAAGTCCGATTAAAAAAGAGATAACCCATTACTTTTTGAGGAGAGTCATTTAAAGGTCCGAGGGGATTGTAAGCGAAAAAATTTATCATATCTGAGAACATATCAAAATGTTAAGAAAAGTGACTTAACAGGTATCTTTTTAAAGATCTTAGGTGAAGAGTCGAGGTGTAAAAATGGTTTATAACTAAAATTATCATAAAATTCAACATTCTTCTTAAGAAGTTTAATTTTTTGGTTTAAATAGAGATACTGAAATATTATAATAAGATGATTGATCTCACACAATTTTCCGACAATAATATCATTTATTCTCTTGCAATAAAACTCAACAGATATTTCGAAAAACCTATGACTGTTGATTTAGAACGCTTAATCGAGCTTCTGATTCGAGCAATTAAGAATCGGAAAAATATCGTTAAAGCCACTTATTTACTAAGTATCATTGCAGAGTACAGAGCTTCATATATAAAAGAGGAGCACATTCAATTTCTTAAGAGATTGATGGAATGGGATCATTCAAAAATCCGCACGAACATAAGTATCATATTGGGAGCATATTGCTTTTTTCATGCGGATGAACTTACGAAGATGGACAACGTAAGTATGGTAATAAAGTTGGTCTCGGACGACGATCCGCACGTCGTAGATAATGCCGTGCTATACCTCTTAAAGATAAATGAAGAAAATCCTGTCTATTTTAGTCATCCTCCCATTCTTAGAATGCTACTGAACACAGTTGCTACCATACAAGATAAGCATGTGAGAAAAGATTTGCACAACATTATCTCGTCTCAACCAGATCTATTTTTGGACCAATTATCTCTACTTACTCCGAAATCTCCGACTGTTATGAAAAAAACAGATTTAACGGTATATAGTAAGTTTAAAGGGATGAGCATAGAGAAAGCTTTCCGTGAATATTTCAACCGTATTAAAAATGAGAATACGTTATATATTCCGTGCATTCTCCACTCCACTCTCCATCAATATCTCATAGAATTTTCGGATAAAGAGTTGGAAGCTTTCTTTGACAGGAACCATCGTATTTCATTAGATACAATATACGATTACTTCGAACCGGTTTGTACGACACCCCCTCAAGCACGAAAAATAATGCGGCTATTGGTTCATCGCTGTT
The DNA here is from genome assembly GCA_014730295.1 of Promethearchaeota archaeon. Next base: position 3,071 of record WJIN01000034.1, read on the forward strand.
ATTTAAGAGGATATTATTCTGAAAATGATTATTATTATCCTCCCGCTTATTTTGCAAAAATATTATTTATGACATTCGAGGGGGAGGGAAGAGTGAAATTAGATGATTTTTCTCATTTCCCTTCTAAGTTTCTGCGACATGGTCTCGAGGAGGTGCTAAGAGTTTATCATTTAGAGTTAGTAAGGAATACCCGCAACTCTATTGTCTATTCGTTTTCGCATCTCATCACGCACCTTTCGGAAGAATCAAATAAGCGTTTCTACTTAGACCTTTCTCAATGGTTTAAGCATTTTTCTCACAAAGATTATCAAAAAATTGAGAGTGAACTCCTGGAACGAAATCAAATCATTAAGCAATATCATACGGACCAACAATATCTCACGATAACGGGAAAAAACCACCTTATAACGTATCTTACGCATTCAAAAGCTCTAGGGTATTTTTCCGCTTATGATGTATCTGAAAAGGTAGGGATTCCCGTTGAAATAGTGATAAACTTCTTTAAGAATCATACCGAACCGAATATCGGTGTTTACAGCACACATTTTACCGAATTTTTTTATAATAAATACATCACTAAATTAATAAAAGCATACGGAATTAAGTCCGTTATCAAGAAACTTTCGCGAAAACTTAAGAAAGCACCGGAAATACTTCAAGAAGAGCTTAATAGGAATCGACTAGCTATAATTCAAGAAATTATGGATTCCAAAAAGATTTCACTCTCGAAGTATTCCGATAAACTGGGAATCGGGCAAAAAGACTTGAAAAACCTCTTGAACAATATGAAACTTTTTTATGTACAGCTCGGAGATATTCTTTTGTTTGATCAAGAAAAAATCAACGCTGAAAAACGGAGCATTAAGAAATCCATAGTCGAGTTGGTAGACCAAGAAGGGATGGTTGATATCAAGGAGTCGAGTTTTCGTCTTTCAAATATCATATGCTATGAAATTACGAGAGAACTCATAGAAGACGGAGAGATCAGAGGTATCCTCTATCCAAATGAGCAATTCGAAGGGTATACCTTCTTATCGGAAGAGCAAGTAGAAGCCTTATTCGAAGCTCATAAATATAAGATCTCTTTACCAGAGCTTTTTCCCGAAAAGGCGATCTATTTGGAAGCAGAAAAAACTC
>WJIN01000301.1 GCA_014730295.1 Promethearchaeota archaeon
CACGTCTCTGTGGACCTCAACACGTTCGTGAATCGGTATTAGGTGGTACTACATGCAGCAGCATATTTAGAGTGAGTCATTTTCAAAAATTTATTTGGACTCAACTGATATCGCTGCGGTTTGATCTTACTTCTTCTATTATTAATAATGAATTGAATGCTTTTAAATTTAAACTATATAGAATATAGTTGGATCAATAATGACGGGTAGAAGAATCTCTAAGCTATAAAGATTTGATATATATTATGGGAAAATAGGAACAAATAAGCTGATCCAGACTAGTAGACCGAAAATGATATGGAAAGATCCTGAAATTACACCCGTATTGACTTTAAACTTTCCGAGGATCATATAATGAGCTATCCCATTTCCTATTTGCATTAGAGCGAGCGATAAGCCATAAGGCAGACTCCAAAACCAATTGTTGGAGATTGGAATGTATAGTAAAAAGCTGACAATTACTAACGTATGACTGAATATAATAAAGAAGGAGCGATCCATATTTGGTTCGACTTTCTGTCCCAATTGCTTACTTTTGACTTTTGCTTCCAGAATCCAAATCTTTTTTGAGTTCTCTTCGATAAAATGAGCCGCGGTGGCAATGCATAAAAACAAATAGAACATTGAAGAGTAGCTATATCTAATAGATAATAATTCAAGAAAAGAACCTAAAACAACTGACAGAATGAGTTGTCCGATAAATAGAAACAAAATGGGTTTATATATTTTCATAATTCTTGTTTTTATAAGCTATTTTTTAGGGATCACATATTTGGTGTATTATAAAGATGAATGTTAGGGATTTTCTACTGAATCATCCGGTTTTTTGAAGTTAAATTGATAAACAAACCAATTTCCGAATTCTTCTTTCAATTGAAGCCCTGCCTCTCGAGCCCACCGTTTTTCAGTTTTTCGAAAGGGATAATCGGGATCTAAAATTATCTCAGCTAGAGAAATAATCCCATCTGGCTTTAATATACGCTTGCATTCTTGAAGTGCCTTAACTTGATCGGGAAGTTCCGGAAGACACGCAATAGCAAGAACTCTATCGATACTCTTGTCTTCAAATGACAACTCGTACACGTCATCTATTTGAGGATTAATGTATTCTATATTTTCTTCACGAACCCTTTCCTTTAGTCGTGTAATTATATCTTCCGAAATATCGATCGCATAGACCATTCCACCGGGTTTCACTTGTTCTGCTACAACTATCGTATAGTTTCCTTTTCCCGGACCTATCTCAACTACCTTCATTCCGGGACGCAAATTTAAACGCTCAGCAATCTTTTTTGGTTGTTGGAGGAGTTTTCTACGAAAGGGATTATCGATTAACACAGTTAAAAAGGAAGGGATCGGAAATTGATGGATTTTCCGTATGATACGTATAATCACGAAGAAAAATAGAAAGAAACATAACAAGCCAATGCCCAGAATAATCCTAATAATTTTTAATAGATTTAAAACATCCATATTTTAATCAAAGTAAGCGCATTCTACGATTAGTTATTAGAAAAATATAAAAAAGATTATTTAAGTTTATCAAAAAGCACTTGAAATTCTTCCTTAGCCTTAGAAAGCCCTAATTGCTCTAATAAGCGTGTGGATTTATCATTTAATATGTAAAAAGATCTGTCTTCAGAGCGTTTATATTCGTTCTTTTTTCTGTTTTTGATTAATTTATTGTCCTTTAGCACACTTAGATGATAATGGAGCTTATTATCCTGAATAGATGGGAGGAGCGATTTTAAATCACTAAACGACAATGGATTCTCACTGGCAAAGAGAGTAAGTAGAATTTTGTAGCGGGTCTTTTCTGAAATAAGCTCTAATTCCTTTCTCAAATCACGATAATCTTGAGGTATATTCATAATCTCACCTTTATCTTAATTTTATAATCTATCTACCAATAAAAAAGAAGAAACTAGTCTATTTAAATCTAACTCAAAACTGATTGAGTCAATTCCAATTGGAATATTATAAATTATAAGACTTATTGTGTTTTTATGTGAGTTTTCATAAATAAAGTATATTATGGAAATCCCTCATGATAATGATACGTGGGAAATCTTTTTGGATGAGTTTATCGAAATTTTCTCCATATCAGATATTCAAAAGCATAAGATTTTTATCTGTGGATCATATAAAAAAGAAAATCTAGCTACCTTGAAACTCATACGAAACCAAATAAATACCTCAGAGAAATATTTGGGCTTTTTCGAATTAAATTTTAAAAAAATTCATAACGAAAATTTTATTTTTAAGTTCGATTTGCTCGCTCGAATCACCGATGAGATTTTTATGGTAATCGAGCATGATAAGGGAGGACATATGATTGAATTGGGGATTATTCTTGCGATTAATGATTTTTTGAATAAAACAAGTGTAGCAGTATTGAAAAATACCCCAATGACACTTATGCTCAGTCGAGGAGGGTTACTCACCCCTTTTTTTATGAAAGATGAGAATTTATTTTATTTTGGGGAATTTTCAGAATTGGAGGATATTATCTCAACACTATATCCATAAAAAAATAATAAATAAAAAAAAATAATAAAAGAAATTTATTTAAACTGGTGGCCAATCTACTAATACAATACCTAAAGCAGCACCAATGAGTATTGCGACTAAGAGATATAATAGGAATGCGACCACGGATACACCAATTGCACCGATGAACCCCGTATTATGCCGAGCGCTAATAATTAACCACATTATGATGAGAACAATAATCCATGCAACTAAGCCCGAAATGAATAGAAATGTTATTGCAAATATTATCGTAATTATAAAAGAGGTTACAAAAACGTCTCCGAATGAGTCGTGCCTGGATTTACTAAAGAAACTAAGTGCAATCGCTAAGAATATGCTCATTATCACTAGAAAAATCAGATAAATCAGCAGAAACCACATTATCGACTCTAATGTTGCGAAAGTATCTGCCCAATCGGGATTTATAATTTCAGTCATAATACTATAAAATTCTATCTCAATTAATAAATATATTTCCCTTTTAGATTTGAAATCGGTTTAATGAAATTTATCTATATTGTATTATATCATATAGATTTATACCAAAAAGCTTTTAACTGCCCATATTCAAAATTTGTTTATGAATGAACCACAGTCGCACTCTTCAGAAAAAATTAGAGAGCTCGCAAAAGACTTGGATGGTGCACTTGAGAAGAAGGATATTAACTTAATTAAAAGCTTTTTTGATGAAAGATGTGAGATTGAATTATTGGGGATAGGTTTAGAGGGCCATGAAGGAGTTGAGAAATGGCTGAATTATATTTTTAGCTATGTAGATTCTTTTCGATTAGAACCAATTAATATCTTAATTGAAAATGAGATATTTTTCGAAGAATTTGTGGTCCATGCGAAATTTCCCGATAATTCAAAACTTCAATCCAAATGGGCGGAAGTTTTAATTTATGAAAATTACAAGATTCGCTCTTTGCGACTTTATTTTGATAGAGTAGAGTTCGCAAAAGCAGCCGTTTCGGGCTTCTTTGCTCGAAAAATATTACAATATCTCGAAAGAAAGACATTAGAGGGATTAATTTAGGAATCTGAATTCAATATCTTATGATTGAATGGATTAATTTTATATCATTATTCGTAAGTATTGTTCTTTTTTGTTATCTATACACCATTAGTCTCCAACCTAAGAAACGAAGCAAAAAACGCGGAGAAAAAGCGTGGAAAGAATGTGCAATCTTCAGAAGTGTTGCGGGCTTATTTGAATTTGTAATTACTGCGAATGTAATCTTATGGATATGGTTTCCGATCCCGCAATTAAATTTCTTAATATCTCAAAATTGGTGGATTGTCATCATCATCGGATTAGCCATATCTGTTCCGGGAATAATAGTAATGGTCAAAGGGATGGTGGATGCGGGTTCTGAAACCGCAAAACCTTCTGAAGAAACCGAAATGTATAAGGGCGTTTATAGATATATTAGACACCCTCAATCTCTTGGAGAGTTTCCTATATTCGTAGCCCTTGGATTTTTTATAAATTCTTGGACTATTGTAATAATTATGAGTCTTTTTATTATCATCTATGTTCCAATTATGATTCATTATGAAGAAAAAGATTTGATTCGGCGTTTTGGCGAAAAATATAGAGAATATCAGAAAAATACCGGAGCTCTTTTTCCTAAAATTAGTAGTTTGAGAAGCAACAAAGACTGAAATCTTCAAAAGACACCGATTAATCGTGCAAGAAATAAAATTTCTCTGTTATTACTTATTTTTTTTCGGTTTTTTGCTGATTTTCTTCATAATGTTTAGAAAATTTATAATTCACAAGAATTATCCCCCCAGCAACACATAATAAGGCAAATGGATAGATAAAAATATCAAAATGCTCGCCTAAAAAGAGTGCTGAGAATATAACTCCGATTAACGGTACGAGAGTTTGAAAAATTGCAGCTCTACTGGCATCTAATCTTTTCACCCCTTCTAAATAAAAGGTGTAGGCACCAACCGTCGATAATAGAGAAAGGTATAAAACACCAATCCAGATTCGAGCAGGAATCATGGTATATTGAACGGGATTAAGAAATTCGGGGCTTATTATCAATGCAATGGGAGTAGTTATGACAAAACCGAAAATCGAAATCCATGTTATTAACCATAATGAACTGGGTTGAAATGACTTTTCTTCCGCCTTGGTTGTATTCATAAAATAGCGTGAGACGGTCGTATATGATGCATAAGCAAAAGCGGCCATAAGAATTAAAATATCTCCCAAAATACGGTTTGGAACGTTGAAATTGGGGGAAAATCCTATTACCATAATAACTGCACCAAATGCGAGGATTGTACCAATAAGTTTTTTCCATGTAATTTTCTCTGTTTCAAGAAAAATGCCTGAGAGAATAACTACCCACACAGCATTTGTAGTTACCAAAATGCTTGCATCACTCGCAGACGTAAATATTTCTCCTATTAAATACCCTATTTGATAAATTGTGACTGAAGAGAATCCCATAAAAAGTAGGGGTTTCCAGTGTTTCAGAGCAAATTTGATATTTAATGATCCTTCTCTATACTTCAAAAGAACTAGAAAGCATGTAACAGCTAGAGAATAGCGAAGTACTACGATCATTAATGGAGGAATAGTTTCTCCTCCCACCTCTTCGGAAACCATCCATCTTCCTAAAGGCCACGTACCGCCCCAAATAATGGCGGTGAAAAGAAGTAAAATATAAGCAGTAAAATTGCTCTTATTCTCATTGCGCGAATCCGAATTCATATCCTATATTTCCTTATATCTTATATTGTTATCAAAAAAGAGCGAAATGAATTAATTAGATGAAAAGAATAATATAGTTTCGTATAAAAATTTACGAATAAAACTACTTAGAAATTCTCTTATGATTCAAATTTAATTTTATTCAAATAATTCTCTACTTTTTGTTCACAAGACTCACAAAATTTTACGGGCTTTTGATCAGTCTCCCTCAAATGATTTGAAAATCGCATTATACAATGATTATCGCAATGTTTTAGTCCAAGTGTGTGTCCTAACTCATGAACTGCTTCCTTTAATGTCCTTAGTCGAAAAATTTTGGGATTCTCATCATGGCCGTAGAAAGCTTCTCTCAAACGTGTGAGTGAGATGATGGAAACCCCAAATTTCTTGGTCAATATATTGTTAGGAGGTGTCGCGATCCCAAAAACGAAGTTAAGACCCCTTGAAAAAATATCCACATCTAGCACACCTAAAGTGCGAAAATATTGCTTATCAGTTGCAAGATCAAAAAGACGCCGTAAAATCTTCGAACCATCGTACTGTTTTCTCATTCTATTATATTCAGATTCCAATAAGGGCATTCGCTCTTTATTAATTTTGGTAGATAAACCATAATCGAGAAATCTTTTATCTAAATCTCTCTTTAGACATTGGATTATCTTATCATTGAGATTTCCTATTTTATGAAGAAATACACTTTTCAATGGTTTATCCATTATGGTTTAAAAGATAAGACAAATAATTTAAATTTGAAGTGTTAAAATCATTAATCCTCAACAAATTTCTTTTTAGAACATGATATAGAAAGCTTATATTGAACTCTATCAAAATAGAAGTGTGTCCATTTATTATGATAATTCCATAAAAATAATTGGGAAGATATAGGATCAGAAATACCATTCGTTAAAACCGAATTTATATCTCTTTGATTTAAGATTTTTAAGGTAAAAACTCCTTTTATTAATTGGGAAAGTGTAAATTAAAAAAGATTTCCCAACCTAGGTGAAAAGTATTGAATTATTGTCCAATTTGTCATAATTTACTGGTTCCAAGAGACAATCATTTACATTGTAGGGTATGTGATAAAGACTATGAGCTATATAAGGATGAAGAAGGAGAATATACTAATGTGCGAAGATTTGGAGCTGAAAAAAACGTAGAGGCGCCCGTTGTTGAGAAAGATTTAGAAGAGTCAATTTCCAAAAGAGACCGAGAATCACATGAAGAATTTTTTGGAACCGTAGAAAAATAACTACCTATTTAATCTTTATTTTGCACAGCATTCGAGAACTAAAATTGGATTAATTTTATGGTAATTCACCTTACAAAAAATAAAATTGGATAATTATAGGGCATCTCCTTTAATTTCGAGATGATCAACAATATGAATGACACCCGCAGTGAAGCGTGCGGTATTCATGGCAGCATCATAGGCTCTCCAATCATTTACATCTCCTGATAAAGTAACAATTCCGTCTTCAACCAAGACATCAATTTTCTCCGCATCTACACTATAGTTCCTTTCTAAAGCAGAGATAATATCTTCTGCAATCTCTTTATCGATAAAATTTTTTGTAGGAACAATAGTCAATGTATCATTAATTTCGAAAACTCCGGTAATTCCCGCTATAATATGCTCAATTCGAGATTTTTGCCAATATGATGGGACAGAGCCTTTTAAGATTACAATCCCGTTATTCACTATTACAACTATGTCCTTATCTTCAATATCAGAAGCTAATTCAAGAGCTTTTTTAACGTTTTCCCGTATTTCTTCGTCTGTTGGTACTTCAATTGTTGAGGGGAATGCCACAGTGATCTCATTAGCAACTGCCCGGACTCCATGAACACTCCATGCATCTGCAGATGCAGCTTTCTTTTCCGCAAAGCTTGCTACTGATCCTTCCAGAATAACAGTTCCATCCTCAATAGATACGGTAATATTTCCAGCATCCACCCGATCATCCCAATATAGTTGATCAACCACATCTTTTTTAATTTCTTCCTTTAATTCACTCATATGTTTCACCCTATTGAAATTCTTTTTATTTACTAATTTTGTATTAACTCTCGAATCCAAAATATCTTGTGTGGAACGCTCTAGTTAAATACTGCAATTATTGTTTTTATTTTTTTCATTAATAGATTATTGATGAGAAACAAGTATGATTTCTTTGATAATCCACTATTCCCCCTCACTGAAATAGACTTAGAGCTAAATTTTTCCAATCTCGGTATGAATTAATTTTTCTAACTTTTTAAAATCTTTCTGAAACTTATTTTTAATACTTGGAAATCTATATGCTGCCGCAGGATGATAGGTAGGAAATAGAATTCTATTATTATATTCAAATATTTTTCCCGAAATCTCTTTTAATCTGAGCGTATCTTCCATAAGAGCGTTTATTGCGGTGGTCCCCAGTGTTACAATAATATTTGGATCAATAATTTCAATTTCTCTTTCTAATATAGGTAAACATGCTTTTACCTCTGATTTGGTTGGCTTTCTATTTTTGCGATAGTTATTCTGGGTTGGACGGTAGCGTACAACATTTCCAATCCATATCTTTTCCCTTTTTATTCCAATACTTTTAAGTGCTCTATTCAGAAACTCCCCCGCAAGACCCTGAAAAGGAATACCCTTTTTCTCCTCCTCTTTTCCTGGAGTCTCTCCTACAAAAAATAAGGGGCTATTAGGATCTCCATTACCTAAATCTGAAACAAAATCCTTCTTCTTAGCTATATCCAGGTTTCTACAATCTTCAGATATTGAACTCTTATTGTATAAATCTTCGAGGTTTTTTGTTTTATTCATATTAATAAGAACTATTTCACTATAAAGTTAAATCTTTAGCTATAAATTCATTATCTCTGAAAAAATTATTATTCGAATTGGCACTTCATTTCATTGGATCGTCGGTAAGAATTTCAGAAACAGCTGTAAATAGATTATAATATTAAAAATTATAAGTGAATTTATAAAGAAGATCAATAAGAAAATAGAAAGAGTATAAAACTGGAAATGATAAAAAATGGTTGTAGTTAGATATTTGGGGAGAGCATGTGTGGAAATCATAAGTGATAATGACCATATCGTTATCGATCCTAATTTTGTTGAACTTCCAAGAAAAGGTGTAAATAAAATACTATTGAGTCATGAACACGATGACCACCTTTCCAATGAAGATATTTTGAAGATATACGAAAAATATGCCAGAGAAAATAAACAACTCAAAATTTTTGGACCAAAATCAACAAAAGAAAAAGTTGCGTTTGAGAAACTTTATGTAGTTAAAGCTGGCACGGTCATTGACTTGAAAGATGGAAAAATAGACGTATACAGTATTGATTGTTGGGGTGCTGATTCTTGCTTGGCATATCTGGTAAATATTGACGGAAAACGAATTTTACATACCGCAGATTCAGCCAATTATTCCGATAGGTTGCGAAATATCGAAAAAGCAGTAGATTGTTGCTTCGTAGCGTGTTTTGAAGATTATTATGACAACTATTTGCATTTTGTCAAAACTATTCTTCCAAAATTAGCAGTTCCTTACCATTTTGGTCCTGATGAGATGCAAATGGGCGAGAATTTGGTTGAATATTTTAAAAAAAATTATTTAAAAGTAGAATTATACAATCCCGGAGAAGAAATATCTATTTAAAGTCAATTTTCAATGTCTTAATAATCAATTCCCATTGCTTTTCCTTCGAGATGATGCCGCTCTCAACAATTAATTTCTTTCCTTCAATTAATCCCGCGTTTTCTAATTCTCTCAAATGATAATAAAGGGTTGGTTTTTTGAGCTTTTTATGATGAGCATGTAAACATAATCCTTCACAATTATTATTTTTAGCAACTTTATCATTGTGAGCATGTTTTAAAGTATTGTAGATTTCCTCTGATGTTTTGGGCTCGTCCTTAATTATCTTAATGATATCCCATCGAATAGGACAATGGAGCGCTTTAATATAAGTTTCAATGTCATTTAAATCAATTTCTTTGGTCATTTTTACCTCAGTTTTTTCTCAGTAATAACAGACTTTTAGATATATTTAAATATAATTAAGTAATAGATTTAATTAAGTCCCATACTTAACTGAGTGTGGGGTTTAAGTGTAATAATATTAGTTCAATTTAGGTTAAAAATTTAATTTATTATAAGGAGATATAAAAAATGAAAGTTAAAGAATCAGAAGGATGTGCATGCGATAAGCCCGACATTAAAGAAAAGTTTGATGGAGGTCATTGCTCCCTAAATCAAATCATTAAATGTCATGGTGATCAACCAATTGATGAACTTTTCAAGCACATAGAATTAGAAAAGGACAATGAATAAAGATTAGATGGCGAATAGAATGATACCATCTATGATTTAAAATCTATTACCAATTTTTTTAATATTGAGTAAAACAAGGTTAAATATATGGATAAAAAAAGTTGTAAATAAAAAAAACTCACAAAAAATATTCTAGAGAATGAGACATAAAAAAATTAAAATTAGGTGAAATAAATGGAACAAAACGTTATAGAAGTATATGGTCTCACAAAAGATTTCGGAGAGATTTTAGCAGTTGATAAGATAGATTTTTCGGTGAATGAGGGTGAGATTTTTGGATTTCTGGGACCAAATGGAGCGGGAAAAACCACCACAATTCGAATGATGACGGGGGTGTTGAAGCCTACTTCGGGAACAATTGAAATCTATGGAAAAAATATCTGGAAACATCAAATAATGGTTAAGCAGATTCTTGGGAACGTTCCCGAAATGGCGAATGTGTACATGGACTTAACAGGACTTCAGAATCTAAACTTTATTGGTGAAGTATATGGGATCCCTAAAGAAGTACGAAATGAACGCGCTTTAAAGCTGCTGAAGAAATTTGAACTGTTTGGGAGAAAAGATGCCCTAGCAAAAAGATATTCAAAAGGAATGAAACAAAGATTATTACTCTGTATGGCTCTTATGAGTGAACCGAAGATTTTATTTTTAGATGAACCCACCTCAGGATTAGATGTGCAGTCTAGTATCATTATCAAGAATCTAATAAAAGAATATAACCAAAATGGAATGACTATATTTCTGACAACTCATAATATGGATGTAGCGAACGAGATGTGCCAAAGAATTGCGATAATTAACCGAGGGAAAATTATTCGACTAGACACTCCGGATAACCTACGAGCGATTGAAAAAGAATATCAGGCAATTGATCTGCATCTTTCAGAAAAAGTAGATCTTGCTGATTTGGAGTCATTAAACGGTATAGATACGGTAAAGGAAGTGAAAACGTATTATCATCTTGTAGTAAACGACATTGATGCTGCCATTGAACAAATTATCGCTTTTACAAGAGCTCAAAATATTAAAATTAAAAAACTCAATACACCAGAACCTTCTTTAGAGGAGGTATTCATCAATGTAATTAATGGAGGGGAGAACAATTAAAGAAGACATTTTTAAAGAGCAATCAAAATTGGATATACTAATTGAACAAATAAGACGTTCATTTGCAGTGGCAAAAAAAGATCTCCGTATCTATTATAATAAAGGACCCGTTGTAATACAAGGGATTTTATTTCCCATAATGCTCTTCTTAGCCTTTACTGTGGGGAGAAACATCGTCCCAGTTTATATCATAACCGGCTTAATGGCGATGGTGCTCTTCCTCACATCAACCTCCATAGGGCCAGTAGTCTTTCCATGGGAAACTCGTCAAAAGACATTGGAACGATTGATAACATGCCCAATTTCTATTAAAACTATCTTGTTGGGAAATGTGTGGAGTTCTTTTATGTTTGGATGTATTTTCTCAAGCGTCCCGTTAATACTTGGAATCATTTTCTTCGGGCTTTGGAAAAGCATGAATTTATTCATCATTATCCCGGGAATTTTATTAGCTGCATTTGCGTTTTCCTCCTTCAGCTTAATTCTCTCGGTACCCCCCACAGACACCCCCGCTAGCACGATGATACTTACCATTATTATTAAATTTCCGCTGATTTTTATTAGTCCCTTATTTATACCGATATCGGTAAATGCTATGTATCTTATCTCCCCGTTGACGTTTTTCTTAGATATATTGAATATGGGGTTGGGTACATCAAGTGGATTGGGATCTTTTGGACTTCTCATTGATTTCGGGTATCTGATATTATTTGGCTTCGGATTTTTATTCTTGGCATTTAAATTACATTCCAAAACCCTTCAAAAGCGGTTTAAAGGTTAGATGAAATTAAAAGACTCAAATAAACCCAAAAAGAAGTGATCTTTTTTTAATCTTTTTTGCTTGAAAAATAGTTGTTTTTCGAAAATTCCTTATCTCAGCGTTTCAATAAAAGATAAAAGTTATAATACATAATATAATATATATACTCTTTATACTTTCAAGGAGTTAAACAAACATGTCCATGCAAAGAATCATTACTCAATTACATGAAAATAACAAGGAGTTTACTACCTCAGACGAGCTAAAGGAATACAGTCAAAAGCTCTACTATAACTATAATAATGTCATTAGCTATTTATTAAAACAAGGATATCTCTTAAAAATCTTTAAGGGTATTTTCTATGTCAAAAGCGATGAGGAGTATAAGAATAATAAACTCAAATATTCACTATTGGAATTGGTTGGAAAGGGGTTGGAATTAAAGGGGATTAGCAAATGGTATTATGGCCTTTATACCGCTTTGAAGTTAAATCAATATCCAGTAGAAGAAGAAAAAGATTTATTTTTTATTATGAGCGACCGTCTCTTTAAAACTAAGCCAGTGGAAATTTCGGGACATTCTTTTAAATTTATTAAGTTAAAGTATTCTCTTTTTGACTTTGGCATAATCGATCAAAAAGTTAAGTTTTCTAATTTAGAAAAAACGGTACTAGACTTCATTTATCTATGGAAATACAACGGGATTCATGCACAAAAGATTGTGGTCGATATAGCCGAGTATATGGATAAGGTGGAGGAGGAAAAGATATTAAAATATGCCCAGTATTATCCAAAAAGTAATAAAAGAATTCTTGAGGAAGCTCTAAAAAAATAGTATAATGAATAATTTAATTCAAATTTAGGACCTCTTCTCATTTTATATATATCTTCTCCCCTTTTATGATTAGATATATCAATACTTTAAAATACAAATCATTATAAAGAAATAGTCACATTAATACTCAAAGATTATTTTATACCATTATTTTATTTTATGTGATGAAAGATGGTTGTCACTTGTCGTTTTTTAGGTAGGTCTTGTTTAGAATTAATTACGCTTAAAGGGCATTTTATTATTGATCCTAATTATTTACTTCCGCCCACAGAAGGAATAGGGCGTGTATTTTTCACACAAGGAAATATGTATCATTTTGATCCTCAAAAAATAAAAGAAATTCAAGAAAAATATGGTCCAGAAGAGGAAGAAGAGTTAGAAATTTATGGTCCTACGATTTTAGAAGAAGAAACTGAATTTGATATTAAAAAAGTGAAAGATGGAAAAACTATAGGTTTTGAGGATACGAATGTGGAAATATTTGGGGTAGAATGTAAAAACGCGGAAGAATGTTTTTCCTATGTGTTTACTATCGGGGAGGTTAGGGTTCTTCATACCGCAGATTCAGCTCATTTTTCTGACAGATTGCGAAATTTTCAGGAAAAAATCGATTTTTGTTTCATATCTTGTGAGGAGGAGAATTTTGATAATTATCTGGCATTTCTACAAAAGCTCAATCCGAAAGTTACCTTTCCGTATCATTTTATTGAGGGCGAGGAGGATCGGGCGAGGAAATTGGTTGAATATTTAATGAATAATGGATTAGAATCCTCATTTTTAGAAATCGGGGATGAGTTCGAGTTTTAGGAATCAGTTTCTATAGTGTGTCCATTTTTTTATCTTAATCATAACTATATACTTCTTTATATCTAATTAAGAAAAATAGTTTGTTTTATTACTGTATGACAGAAGAGTGGATTAATTCAAGAGGAGAAAAAGTATTAAGAGAATTGGGGATTTCAGAATCACAGAAAGTTGTTGATTTTGGTTCTGGAGAGGGAATTTATACTATAATTGCGTCCCAGATAGTGGGCGCTTCTGGGAGAATATTTAGCATTGATAATGATAAAGCCATTTTAGATGAGCTAAAACAGAAATTAAGATTAAAAAAGATTCAAAATGTTAAACTATTTCTTATGTCTAATGAGATTGAATTACCGCTTGCAGATAACTCAGTGGATATATTTTTGCTATTTGATGTATATCATTTATTAGATACTCATCAGAGAAAAAAGATAATAGAAGAAGCAGCCAGAGTGCTACAGAAAAGCGGATTGTTATTGTATCACGCAACTCACTTAAAATCCTATAATATAAAAATTGAGCGTGTAAAGAATCGGATGATCAAAAATGGATTGATCTTCAAACAAAAGGTTAAAAAACTGATGTTTCACTGGAGTTGGATTGAAGAGGGGTTGATATTGATTTTTTCTAAAATTACTAAAGAATAGGATTAGGTTTATCTAATTTTTTTCAAAAGATAATATACCTTATCGATTAATCGATTTAATCTATGAAGAAGATTAATACTTAAAACTAGAATAATTAGTTTTCTTACATTTTTTAGGGATAAATTTCAATTTCTTTATATTTTATCAAATCAACATTAAAATATTTTTTTTTACACCTAAATACTGAAAAAAAATATAAGGTGAGAAAATGACGGAATCAATAATGAAAGAGGGAGAGGAAAAAGAAGAAATAAAAAAGGATGAACCGAGAAAGCGAATTTTTTCACCAGAGATGTGTTCATATTCCAACGAGGAAAATACAGGCTATGTTATTGAAGTAGTTTTGCCCGGAGTTGAAAAGGATACTATCCATCTCAAAATGACAAATGAAGATATCTTCGTAACTGGGGAAAGTGATGCAATACGATATGTGGGCTCATATGGTTTATGCTGCCCCGTGGATACAAATAAAGCGCGAGCGAGATACAATAATGGTTTACTCAGAATTGAAGCGCCTTTCGAAGATATCGACTTAAAAACCGTTGAAGTCGATATTGAATAAACCAATCCTTCTATTTCTTCTTTTTTATTTTTTTAAAATCCACCATAACTCAGAGTTTTGTTCTACGCTCTTGATTTTTTTCAAACGTTCAAGTTCTCTCAACAAATTTCGATTTGAAATTAACTCTGATGCTTCTGCTATGATGATGCTGTCTTGAAAGAAAGGTTGATTGACTAAATACTTCTGAAACCGTTCTTTGTTTTTTTTAAAGGTAATATTAGTAATTTGTGTCAAGCTTAATTTTCCGTTCTGCTTTAACAATGTCAAGATCTGGTTTTCTTTGCGCAGTATGCTTGAATAGAATTGTTTTAAGCGAATAATCAAATTATCTGTAATCGGATTTGTTCCATGTCCAGATAATATCATATGAATGTCTTTCTTTTTCACTAATTCTTTAGCGAATATAATCGAATCTTTTAAATCTGAGACATTAGTAAGATTTCCAGATATATTAGCGCCTAACCTACTTAAATGAATATCAGAACTAAATAGTGTATTATTAGATTCATCAAGGAAAAAGCACATTCCTGGTGAATGTCCTGGCACATGAATTACTCGCAAATCGCCTTCCAAATGGTCTCCATCTTCAAACCTTTTATCAATCGTTCTAGGTTTAATATTCCAAATATCAAAAATCATCTGCAAACTCTTGTTTACCTTAATTTTGGGATCTTTAGTAATATTAAACTGGATAGCTGCCAAAAAGTCTCGATATTTTTGATTTTGTTGAAGAAGAGAAAGATCAAACAGTAGATTAAAATAATCTTTTACTGATTCAATGAAATTGACTTCGAAAGAATGAATTAACGTACGGATTTCGGGATTTACACTTTTCAGATAATCTATAAGAGCCAAATGATCACTATGCGAATGAGTAAGATATATATATTTTAAATCAGAAACATCAACCTTATTTATCTTCAGTGCTTCCTTTAGCTGCTTTTTTGAGATTCCAGGATCAATTATGGCAAATTCATTTGGGTTGATTTTAATAAGATAAGAATTACAAGTGTTAAAATTAAAACTGATCATAGATTCTTGAGGGATTAAAGTGGTTTTTTCATTTATTTTTACACAATTTTTCAATCTCAATTTTAGCTAGTAGCTGACTTCTCCCTCCAAATTTAATTTGTTTTGTAAAAATTGCGAATATTGCCACATTCGAATGAGCACCCATACTCCTTCCTCCGGGTAAAATACAGGAATACCGTTATCTTGTAAAAAGGCCACGAATTTTTCCTTCCTCGTATTATAGCACGTCAAGATAATAGGCTTATCATATTTTTTTTTAAAACTTATCAATTCCTCAAAAATTGCAATGAAAAACTCGTGCATCATATCTCCGAAATATTTCATCGTTACAACGCTCGGATTATTTTTCATATAATCAGGAACGTTTACTAAGTTTTTATGGTATTCTGAACCCATTAATCCATAAATAATAAGAGAGTCAATCTCATCACTCTTTAGCAGGATGTCGGGTAAAACATTCAAATAATTTTGCATGTCATCGGAATAAGTGAGATCGATTGGATTCACGGTAGAGGCGGTTTCAGGCATCCAAGGTTTCAATTTTTCTTGAATTTCTGTGCTTAGTATGGGAACTTTCATTTTGTTAGTTTCCAATAAATCTGACATAAGGGTCCCTGGCCCCCCTCCCATTGTTAAAATGCCCACTTTATTACCTTTTGGTAAAGGAAGTGACTCAAAAGCTTGGAGAAGATTAAGCATCTCTATACTATTTTTCACTTTCACTGCTCCAGTTTGCTCACATATAGAATCTATAATATAACCCGGAGAGGTTATAGCTGCAGTATGAGATTTTGCAGAACGCGTACCGGCATCTGTCTGACCTATTGGGATGATAACAATTGGTTTTTTCATATTAATACGTTCAATCGCATCAATAAATTCTATTCCTCGTCTAACGGCTTCAAAATATATACCAATACATGTTGTATCTTTGTCTTTTTCAAAGGCATGGAGATAATCTACTAGATCTGTATTGACTTCATTTCCGACGGAAACTATTTTTGAGATTCCCAGGCCGATTTTTTCGCTAATCGCGATAAGTGGCTGAACCGCATAAGTCCCAGATTGGGAAATAATTGCGGCTCCTCCTTTTCTTGGCGGCCATGGTACATGAGTGATATTGATATTGGGCGCTACAACCTCACCCGAACAATTAGGTCCCATTATTTTCATTCCATACCTCTGAGCAATTTGCTTCATTTTGTTTTGTCCTTCTCGATTACCGACCTCTAAAAAACCTCCAGAAAGCACAATTGCATGCATAACCCCTTTTTGACCACAATCCTCCAAAATATCATTAATATATTCAGTTGGAGTCGCAATAACCGCTAAATCTATCTCACCGGGAGCGTCTTTTATATTTCTGTACGCTTTGAATCCCAGAATTTCATCTTCTTTATGATGAATGGGAATTACCTTTCCTTGAAAACCAGCAGAAAGGAGATTGATAAGATGTAAGCTCCCGAATTTTTGAAGCATATTTGAGACTCCATAAAACGCAACGGTATCTGGATTAAAAAATCCGTTTAATTCTTCAAGTTTAGACATTTTAGAGATCCTCCTTCAAAATGATTCTCGCATCTACCACCATAATACCTTTACCTTGTTCAAATACGATTATCGGGTTTAAATCTAGCTCCTCTATTCTAGGATTTTCACTTAATAAGGTACAGCAGTTTTGTAAACACTCCACAATCGCCCCAATGTCAGCTTTTGGTTTACCTCTATATCCATTTAAAATTGGAAAAGCTTTTATATTTTTGATCATTCGTTTTGCTTCACTCTCTTTAATGGGACAGACTCTATATGAAACATCTTTAAAAATTTCTACAAAAATTCCTCCCAAACCAAACATAAGTACGGCTCCAAAATTAACATCCCTTACACCACCGATAATTACTTCTGCAAGACCATTTTCAGCCATTTGTTGAACATTCACTCCTTCTATTTCCGCGTTGGGATTATATTTACGTAGATTTTCGATTAGTACTTCATAATTCTCTAATAATTCGCTTTCTGTACGAATGTCTAATTTCACGATCTGAGCTTCGGTTTTATGAATAATATCGGGACTCATAATTTTCAGCGCGATAGGATATCCGATTTCTTGAGCTACATTTAACGCGTCTTCCTTATTATTCACTAGACCATATCGTCCTACTGGAATTCCATACTTTGAGATCAAATCCTTGCTCTCATGTTCCATTAAGAAAAATCGATTAGTCTTAATTACCTTCTCAACAATTTCATTAATTTCCACCTTAAGTCTCACCCTTTTTAATCATACTAAATATATTAAAGGTTAAATTAGATTTCTTAATTAAGAATATACTAATTATAGCGAATATTAGATCTATTAGTCCAAATATTAGCAGTCCAATCGTCATTGAGGGTATAATGAGGCTATTAGTAATTAGAACAAGTTGAATTGTAAACCTCAAAACAATTATGAGCAATATATTCAAAAGATACTTCTCAACATTAAAAGATGAACAAAATAAAATTAGACCTAAAGTTATGGCTAATAATCCCGCTGTATGAGCAAAGATGGGATATTCTAGTCTAATTATATTTAATCCTAATAAATTCAAAAGAGGAACTACATAAAAAATCATCATAAACCCAAAACATATTTCATATATCCCCCCAATCCAAGATATAATTTTTAGATATTTAAGATATGTGTTTTCCAATATGATTCTCCTCTGGTTGTTATCTTCCTAAAAAATCTGGCTCTCGTTTTTCGAAAAATGCTAATAGCCCTTCGGTGAAATCTTCTGAATCAAAAGTTTTTAACAAGTTTTCAGCTTCTAATTCCAGTGCTCTGATAATGTTCTCTTCTAATATCTTATTAATCGTGAGTTTTGCTAAGCCGATTGAATATGTAGGGCCTTTAGCTAACCTATGTGCGATGTCTTTAACCTTTTCCATAAATATAGTTTCTGGAAACACATCATTTAACAAACCCATTTCCAAAGCTTCATGGGCACTAAAACGATCGCCAAAAAAAATCAATTCTTTTGCTTTATGAATTCCAACTATTCGTGGAAGTATATAAGTCGAAGACATCTCAGGGATCAAGGCGCGCTTCATAAAATAAGTACCTAATTCTGCGTTTTCCGATGCATATACAAGATCACAGTTTAATGCGATATTTAATCCACCACCCAATGCCAATCCGTTAATTGCCGCAATTAAGGGTTTAGGTGTTTTTTGCATTTTTAATACAATCCGTTTTTGCGATAAATCTATCTCAGTCTCTCCAGTTTGCATTTTTCCTCCATCTTCAACACTATCAATATCTCCAGCCATACCTTGGCTCGCTTGATTAAAATCGCCACCAGTTGAAAATGCCCTACCCTTTCCCGTCATTATAGCAGCCCGAATATCTTTCTCTACCTCTATTCGCTCCATTGCATCATATATTTCGTCAAACATCCGTCCATTAATCGCATTTAATTTGTCTTCTCGATTAAAAGTAATAATGGCAATATTATTTTCTAATTCAAATATTATATATTTATATTCCATTCTCCATCCCTCTGCAATTTATTGAAAAATAAAAAAAAATGATATTTATTTATATATTTACTTCATAAGCATCTGTAATTTAAGCATATCCTTCATAGGTCCTTTTGCTTTAATTTTTCCTCCCATAAACGCTTTTGTTGGACTTAATTCATGATCCATGATATCTATTATAACATCACTAGAGGTCGTAATAGTCATATCAGGATTTTCAGACTCGCCGTCTTTAATTTCACATTTATCCTCATCAAAAACCAGATAATAGTTATTTGTATCTGTGAAATTGAATTGTAACGTTTTTTTATAGCCTTTAAAGCGTTCCTTATAGGAGGGATCTTCCAACTTACTTACCATTTTTTTAATTCCTTCTATTAATTCCTCATCAGGCATATTTTAAACCTCCATTATTTAATTTAAATTTAAAAAAATTGTTTGAATTTATTTTCCTTTCCATATTGGTTCACGGTTTCCTTCCATAAATGCGGTAAAACCTTCTATTACATCTTCACTATGGAATAATTCTTGGAATGGTTCCCATAATGTCCCGATCGCTCTACTTCTTGTATAATGATATCCTTTTTGAAACCATAATTTAGTCCATTTATGGCTTAATGGTGCGACTTTTTTCATATCAAGTGCCATTTCCATAACGGCATCGTGAAGCTTATTATGGGGAACAACTTTATTAACTAAACCCATCCTATAGGCTTCTTGTGCATCGATAACCTTCCCCGTAAGGAGTAATTCTTTAGTATGACGCATTCCAATTAATTCAGGCAAGAGTAGGAAAGCAACTCCACTGGCTAGACCTCGGCGATTTTCCCAAAAACCCATCACAGCATCATCGGCAGCAATGGCACAATCACACCATAAGGTCAGTTCCAGACCACCAGCATAACTATACCCATTAATTGCCGCGATTAAGGGTTTGGGATATCTCATCATCAATTCACATGGATCAAGTAAAATGCCGAGAAAATCACCTAAACTGGTAAATCCAGTCGTCGACATCTCTTTAATATCAAGTCCCGCAGAGAAAGCAGATTTACCTTTGATTTTCTCATCATTTCCAGTTAAAACAATTACCCTTACATCAATATCATCCCATGTTTCTTGTAATATTTGTCCAATTTCCGCCCAGACATTTCGACTTAGCGCATTTCTTCTCTCAGGGCGATTAATTGTAATCCAACCAACCTCATTTTCAACTTCAAACTTAATATCTTCATATCCCATCTTATTTACCTCATTGTATTGATTTCTTTCACATCCTCTTCTGTAGGACCTCTCACTGAAGGATTTATCATACGTGTATCAACATCTTGCTTAAATTCTTGTCTTCCGATGAATAATTTAAGGATGTCATTAGAACCGCCCGCGATTTGCATTAGAGCACCATTTTTCAAGATGCCTCCGATCCCTGTTTCTTGTAAGTAGCCGTCACCCCCAACAATATAGAGCGCATCTAATGCATTCTCCGTCAATGATTGTGTTCCAAATATTTTAGCTGTAGACGATTTCAATGCAAAAGAAAACATATCCGCCTCTCCCGTATCAAGCAGATGCGCTAAATAATAGATATACACTCTTGTGAGATGCATCTTCATACTGATGTTAGCCATTCGTAATTGGACACCATTATAACGTGATATAGGTTGGCCAAATTGTACTCGTCTCCTTCCATAGGCTCGAGCGGTCTCCAAAAGATTTTTTGTCGAACCTACTACACTTGCGATTCCTAATCGTTCTATATTTAATGCTGAGGTCATTACAGTCCAACCATCTCCCGGATCCAGTATCATATTCTCTTCGGGAACTCGGACATTATGATAACGGATTACGCTATTTGCCATTTCTACATCGCCAATAAGCTCATTTATTTTTTCAATGGTAATACCGGGTGTTTCAGTGGGAACAATAAAGGCCGTGAGATGCCTGTAGATTCTCTTCATATCGGGATCTGTATTAGCATAAAGCATGTGATAATCAGATAAAGCCCCCAATGTAATATAACGTTTCCAGCCATTAAGAACCCACTCATCTCCATCTTTTTCAGCATAGAGTTGGATTCCGGCCGCGTCATTACCCACATCAGGTTCCGTCACCGTAATACTTGCCCATTTTTCTCCTTTTACAATTGGTTTGAGAAATTTTTCTTTTTGCGCCTCCGTACCGAATAGATGAATAGGGCCCGCGCCGAATACACTCGTTAGTAAAGGATTAACATTGACGTTAGAACGTCCAATCTCTTCATTGAGTATTGTATACCCTACATATCCTTTATTGGAACCACCATATTGCTCTTCTGCTAATACCATTAATGGATGAAATCCATGTTCTATGCATAATTTAGATGCTGCCCATTGAATATCCATTGGATCTGCATTCTTTTCTAAGAGTTCCACTCCTATTGGTGCTAAATGATTATCCACAAACTCTTCTACATCATCAGCAAATTTACGTGTATCATCATCCCACCAGGGCATATAATCGAACATTATCTATATCCCTCTGCACTGTAATTTTTATAGGCATCCTTACCAAGTCCAAATTTCAAATTAACCTCCCCAATTTTATTGAGGCCCTGCCAAGAGATTTTCGCTAATTTCACTTTATCACCTTCACTATAAAGATTAACATAGTTTTTCTCTCCTAAGGATTTTAAAATGGGTTGAATCTCTTTTTTCTTTATAGATAATAGATTTGCGATATCATCTGCCTCCATATGCAACGCTTGGTTATATTCAAAATTCTTTGCGAGTACTTTCAAAGTTATATTTTCCAAATTATCCGCCAAGACTTTTCACCTTTCTCTTTAACTCAGATTTTATTTATAATCATATTTTTTATGAGAATATAGAAGGCTTTCATAAATTTAAAGAAATCCTATAAAAGATCCTAAGATTTTAATATCTAACCGAAATTGTTAGAATGACTTTGGAAAAATTTGAAAAATTTGAATAAATACGAATGAATTTAAATCAAACTGATCTTATATTAATCTAGAAATTTGAAATCGAATTAATAATATCATATAAATTACTACTGACTAGCCTTGGAAATTACTGATATCTTCTTTGAGTTCTCAAATCGAGGTAGGTTAGATTTATTTAAGAGTTTATATGAAAGTGATAAGAAGCATTCTGAATTAGTGGAAGAATTGGAAGTACCCGGCTCTGAAATATCTCGTCATCTCAAACGTTTGAGAGAAAAAAAACTAATTATTAAAAAACAGAATAACCGTTATACAGTTTCAAATATTGGGAAAATTTTTTACAATATATTTGAGATATTCGAAGTAACAATAAATCATAAATCCTTTTTTAATTCTCATGATATCATGTCAATTCCACTCTATTTATTTGTTGAATTGGGGAATTTGAAGACTCTTGAAATGAGTGATAAAACGATGCAAAATATTGAACTATGGTCTAATTTAGTGAAGAATTCTGAAGAATTTATTTATGCCATATCAGATCAATTTCAAATCTCAATCTTACCAATTGTGGAAAGAAAATTACAAAAGAAATCTATAGAAATAAAAGCTTTAATAAATAAAACCCTCATAAAATCCTATAATATTCCAGATGAATGGGCTAATAAATTCGACGATGCTATTGCGTTTTATAAAAAATTAGACATCTATGAAAATGTACGAATATTACCTGAGATTAATCTTTCACTTATCGTCTCAGATAAAGGTGGTATTCTATTTCTCAAAAAGAATAATTCTATTGATTATAGTGAATGTTTAATCGATAACCATCCAAATTTTATCAACTGGTGTATGGATATCTTTAAATTTTATTGGAGAAAAGGAGATTCACTCAGACCATTCATTAAAAGAGAAACGAAATCATTATAAAAAGCCTACTGATTAAAAGAGCTAAAAAGGGAATACGATTTCTATCCATTTTATTCGAGTATCAGAGTACAAAAAATTTAAAAAAAAATTTAAAATATATATTTTTTCGTATTTTCTATTTAGTAGAAACGAGTGCTAGGTTCAGGGGCTCTTCTAAAGGACCACTAATTCCGAGTTTCGCGGCAAATTTTTGTATATACTTTTTACGATGCTTATAGGTCATATCAAGTAAAATAAAAATCGGAGAGACCATAAAAGTGTATAATATGGGCATGAGCGGCCAGGTGATAATAAAGATTATAGTACTAATCTCAAGTGCTCCGTATCCTAACTGAGTTTGGATAAATCCCATTAAGATTTCATAATATGAAAAGAGAACTGAAATACCGGCATATCCTTTCAAAAGATAGTGTAACCAACTACCAACCCCTCTCACTTCCACTGGGAATGTACTATCCTTTACTTTTTTTCGATTCGTATATACGATGCCTCCATCGAGCAAAAACCATACCGCACTAAACACCGCGAGTGATGCTCCAACTAATAAAGAAAGTAATATATTAAATGCTAAAGCTTGAGAGAAATCATTTGAATCACCTACTAAAAATTCTTGTAGAGTAACATTCTTTGAGAGCATTAACGCAATATTAAACGTCATTAAGATAGGAAAAAAACCTCGAAAAATTCCCTTAAACTCCTCGCTCTGTTTCCTTTCTTGGATTCCATATTCCATTCTCAAACCTATGGTGTATTTATGAATGACTAAAAGAAGAGGTCCAAATATATATCCTGGTAATATACCTCCAATAGCCGCAGAAATCCACGCAATTAGTAGTATTAAAAAGGAATCAAATCCCATATTATTTATCGGTGAAAATGCGATAAACCCCCCACCACCAGAAATACTGAATATAATCATGATAGTTGTGAAAAGGGCTAAAACTATCAACATTATAATTAGCGGGTTCTTATACCTTCTGATTGACATTATAAAATTTTTTTAGTTTGTTTATAGATCTCTTTCTAAGTTAATTTAAACCTTTTGCTTGAAACGAATAGATTTCAGCATTACATTCATAACATAAAGAAAGTTTTATAATGATGCCTATAGATAATTAATTAGGTATGGATGCAAAAGAAAGAGTATTAACGGCAATGGACCATAAGGAACCAGACAGCGTTCCTTCATTTGAATTGTCCATAGATAATTTGAAAATATGTGAACATTTTGGTCAAGAATATGTATTTCAAGGATTAGTAAAAAGTTTTAAAGATACATATGAGCTTTGTAATGGAGATCTTGAAACCTTCACCAGTACTATTTTAAGTGCGACGGAAACACGGTCTTATATTAAAAATACCCTAAAGCAACATCTAAGCTTATATCAAAAGATTGGCATTGATTTATCCGTCGTCCCTTTTACTGGATACATTTTATTTCCCAAATATTGTTTTGAGGATTATTTCATTGATGAATTTGGACGTGTGTTTGATTTAAGACGCAATCCCACGGATATGATGGACATCGCATATTATAAAACGGGATATTTTAATAATTTTGAGGAATATGAAACATTTGAACCTCCTGATCCCAAAGAAAAGCGAAGAGAAAAATATTTTAAGGCAATGAAAAAAATTGAGGGGCAATATGAAGGAGAAGTATGTGTTATCCCTTCTATCTGGGGTATTTTTGAACCCACATGGCAATCGTTTGGATTTTCTACTTTCAGTAAATTAATGAGAAACAGGAAAAAAATGGAGAATATTTTTAAGGAGAGAGGACAATTTGCGCTTGATTTAGTAGAAACCTTTATCGAATGGGGAGAAGATGGAGCAATCCTAATATATGATGATTTTGGATATAAATCCGGTCTTTTAATGAGTCCTAAGATCTTTAAAGACTATGTACTTCCTTGGTTGGATAGGATCTGTACCCTTGCTCATGAAAATGAGGTAAAAATTATTCTTCATAGTTGCGGTGACATTTTTGAAATATTCGATGACCTTGTAAAAACAGGAATTGATGCGGTCCATCCAATAGAGCCTACAACCGGAAATTCAGAATATGACATCTTCAAACTGAATAAGAAATATCAAGGAGACCTCACTTTTATTGGAAATGTATCCCCCCAAGATTTAGCCAACAAATCACCAGAATATATTGGAAATTATACTCGTAAATTGATAAAGGACCTTGCCCCGGGAGGAGGGTTTATTTTAAGTTCTGGACATAGCATAAACCCAGCAGTGAAATTAGAAAATTATCTTAAAATGCAACAGACTTTAGAGCAATACGGAGGTTATCCAATTGATTTAAGTTAAGAAATACCCTCTCATGGGATATAGAGCAAAGCAAGTAAAATTTAAAAAAAAGAAAAAGAATATACAAGAATTAGTTTGGATGATTTAGCGGTCTTTTAGCTTGTCTCTCTTTTCTTTATGTAATATTTCCACTTTATCTTTGATCTCTTGGTATGTCTCTTGTCGTATCGGGAATCTGCTTATTGATATGATCCCTATAATTAGTGCTATACTCGGAAATAGAAACATCAATAGCCGAAGTCCAATTATAATTTCTAAAGTAACACTCTCAGGTTCAAACACTGTCCATCCGGTACTATTAAAGACTAAGCTAATTGTTAAGAAGATGAAAATGGTAGATAATCTTATAACTAACGCATTTACCCCATAAAAACCGCCCTCTCTTCTCACACCCGTTTCCAGCTCATCATAATCTGCGATGGTAGATACAATTGGATCTCGAAAATATAATGATCCCGCAAGACCAGCGCCTAAAAGCATAAAACTAATTAATGCTCCATAATACCCGCCGATTTCTGGTGAGAGAAAAGTGAAGGGGATAAGCCCAAGAATAAACACCGCCATAGAATACATAAAACCTTTTCTTAAACCAATCTTCATCGTAATAAAGCGCCATAGAAAGTTAAAAAATGCTGCTGAGATGAATGCCACACCCAATAAGAGACTCAATTGAAAGCCTTCAGGAACACCTAATACAAATTTTCCATATAATGGCACAATCGTCGGTAACATCCCAAAAACGTACCAATTTGCTAATGCTGCTATTGTATATGATTGGAAAGCCTTATTTTTTAACGTATGTTTAATTGATTCGAAAAAATTTGGACCTGATTTAGCCTCTACGATAAATTCTTCCCGTTCCTTTAATCCGAAAAGAATGAAAATAATTGCGGAAATAGTAAATATGATTGCAATGACTATACCAGTTATAACATATCCTTGTTCATATGCAGCGTTAGTATAATCTTTAATAAAAAAGCTTGGCAAAATGAATGCTACAATTAATCCTAATACAGAAAAGATTTGTCTTGTAATATTTGCTTTTGCTCTGGATTCAAGATCGGGGAACATCACCGGGAATGAACTTGTCGCATTTATTGAAAACATAGTATAAATAGTGTCGAAAAGCATAATGATGATGATGAAATACACGAAAGCTAAAAGATCATCAGCAGGTGGAGTCCATAATAAAACTATGATAATCGCGAATGGTATAAAAGAAGCGATTACATAAGGACGTCGCTTCCCCCATTTTGTGCTTGTACGATCCGAAACGATTCCGAGCAAAGGATCGTTGATACCGTTCCATAGAGCCCAGAAAATAAAAGCGATCGTAATCCAATTTACATCTAATTTTTGTATAGAATAATAGAAGGTGAATATCAAAAAAGTAAAGAATTGATATGCAGAGATGTCACCAAATTGCCCGAAACTAAAGGCGATCGCACGCTTTAATGAATAATCCTCATCTTCAGATAAATTTTTCTTTGACATAATTGCTTATTTACATTTTAGAATTAAAAGTTTACGAAGGTTTATAATAGGTAATGATTATTCTCACTTTTTTTATTAGATATTAAAAGAAGTCTTATGAGATCTATTTAATATTTTCTATCAAGTTAGAGAATTCTTATTTTAGAATCAAACCTACTATAGACAAATTATAAGCAAAAATGTTAGAAATAAAGGATATTGTAGAACAAGGATATGATAAGATTGCAGAAGATTATTACTCTCATCGAGATCTCAATAAATTTAATGGTGAGCTTGAAAAGTTTTCTGAATTGCTCCCTTCTAATGCAAATGTTTTAGATGTGGGCTCCGGGGCAGGTATACCCACGGCAAGGTTCTTGGTAAAGAAGGGATTTAATGTAACTGGAGTAGATATCTCAACGAGTATGATCGAATTAGCCCGCAAAAATATACCAGAAGGTAAATTTATAAAAATGGATATTAATCATCTTGATTTTCCTAAGAATTCTTTTGATGGGCTTATATCAGTATACACATTATTTCATATCCCTCGAAAGAATCATGCAGAAATATTTCAAAATTTCTATAGAATATTGAAAAAAGACGGGATTCTTATGATTAATACCGGAATCTCAGAATCAGAGAGTTTCACGAGATTTTTTGGAGTTAAAATGTTTTGGAGTAATTTTAGTCCAGATAAAACCTTGGAGTTGGTGAAAGATGCAGGATTTTCAATATTATTTGAAGGAATCCTTATAAGAGGCGGAGAATACCAATATTGGATATTTGGAAAAAAATAAAGAAAAATTATAATTTTTTTATTTATTCATACCAACTATTTTAATCTCTGAAGCCATAATAAACATTAACCAGTAAAAGTAATGATTCTCTTAGTGAAAATGTATAAATTGGGATATCAAAACTAATTTGATACATTATTAAGGATGTAGCAATTGCTGAAAACATTAATATAGAGAAAATTCCTTTCCCCGTCAATTTCCATTTCTTTGTCTCTTTTTTCATTAGTTGCTCAATGATTTCTACATCTGATAAATTCCGGTAATCTTTTAAATTTTTTATCCTCTGCTTGATATTCTTCTCTTCTCTCCTATTTTTAATGGTTCTGAAGAAGGTACCAATAATATAAAGAACAATTATTATGACGATGTCTAAGATTGTATTTGTATACGTAAATTCCACATTCGGTCCGAAGAAGTTAATTACTAAAATAAGAATCAATATAGTAAACAAGCTAATTCTTACGGAATATTTAGGTAAATAGAGCGGATATATTTGCTTTTCCGTTTCAATGTGTTCTAATTCACCGGTCATTTTTATTTCACTGATTATTTTTTCCATTTTTTCTTTTGGACTTTTTCTTGCTTCAAAATAAAACGCGACTAAGATAAAAATGGCGTTAATTATTAATCCCGGTATTGGTTTTCCTTCAAACAAAAAGTAAAATGGAAATGCAACAACAAGAATGGTTGTTAACGCCCTTACACTTCCTCGTGGTAAACCGAGAGGATATTCTGGTACTTTTCGTTTATTAATTATGCGACTTACAAAAAGCCAAAGGATTATGAATCCTCCAATAATCCAGTTTATCATTTTTTGAAATTACCTCGATCTTTTTGATATGATATTAATAATATTGTAATTAGAAATTAATAATATAATGCTATGTAAATGTGTTTGCTATATAGAAATATATATTTTATCTGAATTCCCATGTCAGTTTCCAAATTTTCTGAGAAAGGTTTAAAATTTACCGGTTTTTTGATTAATATATTACTCGAGAGGAAAAAACATGATATTAGAACTTAATATTCAGAGAGATATGCTTTTAATATTTCATTATTTTGCAATTTTCTTTGTAATATATTTAGTAATTCAGATTGTGATGAAGATTAGAGAAGGAAAATTGGTTTCCACCACGACAGGTCTTGCAATATATATGACAACTTATGGGATCTTCGTATATTTTATGGGACTGCCGGTAATTTATCCTGAATTAGAGGATTTCTTTCAAGCGAGCATTATGACTGTTATGATAATTTACATAGGGGGAATGGTAGGATATATTTTACTCTCTGAATTAGATGATAATTTACATACAAAATCGGTCAAAAATGACAACAAATTCCCGTACCTTCTTACAATTATTTCATTAGGTGGATTTATAATCTTTATACTGCTAGGTTTTGCTGGATTATATGATCCATTTATTACATTCTCAGTTGTATTAATTCCATTTATTATTGCCACCGATAAGATTATTAAAAAGTTTAGAAACCTCGAAGTAGTGAAACGGGAAAATCCTGGACGATGGTTTTATGCGGGATTGACAATAACAGGTTTTTCGAATGCGTTTTCAAGCTTTTGGATGTTATGGGGGGAATGGTTTATGTATATTCGATATTTTACCGTTATAGTGGGATCCCTTCTAATGGTTCATGGGTGGCGGCTTCTCCCGAACTTATCTGAATTGGATTGGATGAGAAAAATGGAAAATTTATTCGTAATTCATAGCGAAACTTCCTCATTATTATATCAGTACAGTTTCAAAACCGATGAAAAAACAAACGAGTTCGATTCCGATTTGACGGGAAGTGCGATGGGAGGAGTCGATATGCTTCTCTCAGAAATTTTAGCAGATAAAGGACATATTAGAGAGATTGAGCATGAGGATAAGAAGCTATTTTTCAGTCATGGTCTTTATACCTCCTCAATTCTTATAACAGAAGGGGACTCTGACGAGTTTCGTTATCGTTTAGATATGTTTGAAATCAATTTTGAAAACGATTTTGATCCCAAAGAATTAGCTCATTTTTCGGGGGAAATCACTAAATTCCAACAAGCGGATAAATTTATCAGAGAATATTTTTCTCATTAGAAATTAGTTTCCATCACATTTTTGAGAATTTATATTTTCATAGCATAAAAGTTAAAAATGGTCAATCCCCATTCCATTTGTAAGACATATTTGTAAAAGAATGTGTTTTGGATTAAATTAGGAAATTTTTTTTTTAGTGTTTTAGGTTTAATCTCGGATTGGGGATAACATATGTCAAAAATAATTAGAAGGGAAATTAAATCGAATGAATTTCTTTCGATTTTATTTGATAATATGGAAGCTGCGGTATTTTTGGTTGATAAAGAAATACGCATTCAAAATATTAATCGATCATTTACAAAACTCTTTCATAAATCAGAGGAAGAGGCTTATAATGAACTATGTGGAAATGCGATAGGGTGCATTTTTCCCGTAAAGGAGGAAACGGATTGTGGGAGAACATATCATTGCAAACAATGTAAACTCCGAAAAGCAATCTCAGAATTATTTGAGAATAAAAACGACGTTAAGAAGATAGTAATAAAACGAGAGTTTTTAATCGATGACCAATTTCACTTAAAATATTTTTATACTATTGCAAATTATTTCAGTTTTAAGGAGAATGATTATGTTCTCATTATCATCAACGACATTACAGAATTAGAAGAAGCAAAAGAAAAATTAAAAGAATTGGATAATATTAAAAATGAATTTTTGGGAATAGTGGCTCACGATTTGAAAAATCCTATTTCTATTATCTCGATGGCCTCCTCCTTTCTACTGAATGAGGAAAATGATAAAGGAAATGCGGAAAATATATCACTTATAGAGATGATCCAAAATTCAAGTAATTATATGTTAGATTTGGTTAATAACTTATTAGATATTTCAAAAATAGAGGCTGGAAAGCTTATACTTAATAAAACTGAGCAAGATTACATAGAATTTGTAAATGAAGTTCTTGAATTAAATAGGATAACAGCAAAAGACAGATTTATTAATATTAACCTTAAAAGGGAAAAAGATTATTATCCACTAATAATATTTGATAGGAATCGCATTAGGCAAGTGATAAACAATCTAATAGATAACGCAATCAAATTCTCTGCTGATGGCGCTCAAATAATCGTTAAAATTAAGAAAGGATATACAGAAGGTGTATTGACAGAGATTACTGATTTTGGTCCAGGTATTCCCGACGTGGATTTACCCAAATTATTTAAGGAATATCAGACCACAAGCGTAAAAACTACGAATGGAGGGAAAAGTACCGGTCTTGGTCTTGCAATATGTAAAAAGATTATTGAAAAGCATGGGGGGGAAATAGGAGTCAGAAGTCAATTAGGAAAGGGGAGTACATTCTATTTTACACTTCCGATGTGATTAATAATTCTAAATAGGAATCTATAGATCTATATATAGCAAAACTATAGATATGTTTTTTTTTTCTATTTAATTACTCTTTTGTATAATTTACAAAAAAGTAATATCTAATCACATAAATAAAAAATGAAATATAATAAAACTAAATCAATAGGATTTGCTTTAATATTTTTTGGGTTGATTATGCCTTTATCCATGAATTTGATATTAAATTTTCCACACAATGACAATTCTAATTATAAAGAAAAGAATGAACATATAATTGATGAAGTTACTCTTCTTAAACCAAGTTATATTTCAGATTCCTATCCTACTAATGAAACCCTAGCTATAATTGTTAATATGACAATTTGGTCAGGTGTTCAAGCTACTGTAAATCAATATGCAAACGATTTAGAAGCAGCAGGATATGATACTATTATATATCATATGAATATCACCAATATCAAAACACTCCGTAATTTATTAAAAAGTTATTATGAGTATAATAACACGGTTGGAGCTGTTTTGATTGGAAATTTTCCATATATTTGGTATAGCGATCCATGGCCAAATTATTACGAGGTCTTTGAATGTGATCTTTTTTTGATGGATCTTGATGGTGATTGGTGGGATACGAATGGAGATGGAATTTATGATAAGCATAATGCCTCCTCTGGATCAGATGTCTACCCAGAAATCTATATCGGGAGAATAGATGCATCAAAAAGGAATTTAGGTTCACAAACTAATATTCAAAATATTAATAATCTTTTAGCTCAAATTCATTCCTATCGAATAGGGACATCCACTAGGACTCATAAAGCTTTAGTGTATATAGATGATGATTGGCAAGGCGAAGCAAACGGCTCATTAGATAATTGGCCTGCTTGGTTAAATAATGCTTATCCCAATCATGATGATATTCATACACCTAAATCATATACGAATAAGACAGATTGGTTAACGCGTCTTAATGGAAGTAATTATGAATTCGCACATTTAGCTGTTCATACTGCATCTGCTCCTGGAGGTCATAGATTTGGACCAAATGAAAGTGGATCTGAAGGAAATTTGAGCGCAAATGATATACATAATAATGGTCCGGGTTTTACTTTCTATAATCTGTATTGTTGCCGTGGAGCAGATTATAACACGACGGATTGTATGGCAAATACATATCTCTTTTCGGGTAG
The DNA here is from genome assembly GCA_014730295.1 of Promethearchaeota archaeon. Next base: position 31,936 of record WJIN01000301.1, read on the forward strand.
CTATGCACAATCTGTTCTTGGAACAACTAAAGCTGGGGGTATGCAAAATGGAGCATTTTTTTATGATAGTTTAGCTAAAAATAATACTTTCGGTCAAGCTTTTATAGATTGGTTAAAATCTTACCCTAGCTTGAGTGATGTTTATAGTCAATCATGGTTCTATGGCATGTGCATATTAGGAGACCCTTTCGCAACTATCCATTATGATTGCTCGGTACCCAAACCTTCAATAAGTTCAAGCACACACACCGAAAATGTATGGAGTCAAAACAACATAAATATTTTATTTAACTGGACACATCAGTCTGATATAAACGGAATTGATGGATCTTATTATATATTAGATCAGAATCCGAACACGATACCCACAGCTACTACGGGTACATACACAAAAATAAATGGTACATCGTTCACGAATCTTGCCGATGGAATCTGGTATCTTCATGTTGTTGCAAAAGACACACTTGGTAATATTGGGAAAAGAGGTGATCATTTCACTCTAAAGATTGATACAACTGGTCCAGTTATAACTCTTTTAAGCCCAACAATTAACTATTATTCACCCAGTTCTTCAGTATTTATCTCTTGGGATGCGGTTGATGAATTTAATAGTTATTTCCTTTCAAATGTATATGATTGTTCAACTTGTCAGAATATATATGGTTTTGGTCCAAATAAAAACGTAACAGCGAGTTCGTTATCTGCAGGACCGCATAACATAAATATTACTTGTTCTGATAATGTATTGACAGGTAATTTTGAAACTTTAGAAATTATGATTTATGTTGATTTGATTAATCCAACAGTGAATATAACCAATCCATTAGTAAATCAAACCGTAGAAAATACATTTACAATTGCTTGGCAAGCACTCGATGGCGAAAGTGGGATAGATCACACCGAGATTTACAGTGGAACTACTCTTATAAAAACAATTGATGGAACTATTAACAGTAGCACTATTTCAGGATTAACAGCGGGAACTCATACTATAAATGTGACTACTTATGATAAATCAGGTCGATCTGCATCTCAGACCATTTCTATCAATGTAAAACCTGGCGAGAATAATATCCCTGGTTTTCCACTTGGAATATTAATAATTGGCTCATCTTTGATTTCAATAGCCTATATAATTTCTAAAAAACAAAAATAATTCAGATATTTATAATCTCCCTTTTTTTCTTTTTTCAGTTTTTTATTTAAATAATTCTCAATTCTAAAAACAATAGCAATAAATCGGCACTCTCTCTAATTTAATAATTGTTGAGAGGTTTAAATAAATTAGATCAAAATGATAGCAATGAAAAATACACTAAAAGCAAATCAAGAACATATTTTAGAATTAGGGAAGTATCCGAATGGACAATTAGCTGTATATTTAGAAGATAAAAATGGATTTCCTATAGCAGAACTCTCGATTATGGAGAATACTCTTGACTTAAAAAAAAATGAATTCATCTATAAAGATTATTCCGAGCATAACGACTTTTCGCAAGAATTCTTAAATTTAGATATTATAAAACCAACCAACAAGTTTGTTATTGTAGGATCTCACCTCTGCCCAATATGCTATATCCCGAATTATGTTTGAAGTGGTTTAATAATCTCAATAAATTTATTACTTCCATTTGATTGGTTGCCGCTCAATATCAATCTTTCTTTGGAGCGTGTTACACCCACATAAAGTAGTTGCCTCTCTTTATCAGAAGTATACGTATCCAATTCGGGAATGATTATAGTATCAAATTCTAATCCTTTTGTGCCGTGAAGCGTTCCAATCAACACTCCTGGACTCTCATAATTATATTTTTCCAAATCTTTCCATTCTATATTAAAATTTTTGAAAAATTTAAAAAGAGGGTGTTCAAAGCCTCGTTTTGCGAGATTTTTCTTAAATAATATTAAAATTTTGGCATCTTGTTTTAGTAGTCGATCAATCTTTTCGGTTAGTTTCATATATTCATCGTTTCTTGAATCGCTTAATATAATTTCAACGATCCCTTGTTTTCCAATAAATGCTTTTGTTGGTAAAAATTCATCAAATTGACCAATAAGGTTGGTAAGGCTCTCGGGGAGAATTTTTTGAGCAACTTCTCCAATTTCAATTGGCGTGCGATACGATTTTTCAAATCTTCTAACCCTCCCTCGTGCCTGAATTCCCACACTCGACCAAGTGAATCGTTTTCGTGCGTAAATACCTTGTAACCCATCACAAGTAATTAATAAGGTGTTAGTCTCAGGGTTTAAGAGTGGAATGATTGAGCGAAACCAATCCTCCTCAAAATCTTGCGCTTCATCAATCAAAATCGCATCATATAATACCTTTTTCTCGCTTTCTGCTTTCAATTTATCTATAAGGAGATTGGGAACGAAATCTTGAAAAAATATTGATATTTTTCCTTTTTTTTTAGCATTCTTCTCTCCTTCCTCATATAATTTCGAGAAATGGTCATTTTCACTCAGTAAATAATGGCGTGCCCATGAATGGTAAGTGGTAATCGTGATGTCAGCTTCATAATCCTGGGGATTTAACAAATGAAATAGAAGGTTTTTTAATAATCTATTATAACAGAGGATGAGAATTTTCCATTCTGGATGATGTAATGCTAAATATCGAGCACGTGCAATCAATAAAACAGTCTTTCCACTTCCTGCAACTCCAAATATTAAGCGGTGTCCCTCTCCTAAATCTCGCGCTAATTCTTCTTGTTTCTCATCTAATAGTTTTACTTTATCTTCTGGTTTTATGAAGGTATTTAGATTTTCCTGTCCAATGACCGGTAATCTACATGTAGGTATTATATTTGCTCGAAGTATTTTAAAGTAGTTTGATTCCAATTCAAATTTAAGCGGAATAAGGTCATTAAAAAAATGATGAAAATTCTCGTTTCGACTGAGAACTCCTTGGAAGCATAATAATACATGTTTTGGTGCTAAAAGGTTGATTGTTTTAGCAATCCTACTGTCTTCAGATATATTACTAAAAGCAACTATCCGTATAATAGGAATTTCGATTTCCTCGGGAAAATCACTATGATCGATTTTATTTTTTATCGCTCTCCAATATTGATATGTTTGGTCGAAAGGATTAGAAACAAGTATAGTAGACTTTTCCTTGAAGATTTCCCATGAACCTGATTTCGATATCGTCTTTAGATTTTTTTGTGAATAATCCTTTACCTCGATAATAATAACTCCAAAATTAGGTGAGAGAAGTAAGAAATCTGGCCTTAAAGTGTTTATATCAGGTTCAAAATAGAGATACACTCCACTTTTTTCAGCAAAATAATTCTCAATTCGATAAAAAAAAGATCTTTCCCCCGAGGTCGAATTGGAATTTGGTTTACTGAGAACTTTTAGCATTTGTATATACCCAATAGAAATATTACAAATAATTGTGCACGATATTCCTTACATAAAGAATTGTAAAGGTTATAAATAAATCTAACGCCCATATCACGCAGAGGATAACAAACATAGAGTTAAATCGAATAAATCGAATTATCTAAGTATGATCTTAAAAAAAATATGGAGAAAATCGCAAATTGATTCTGAGATAGAATTATTTACTATTAAATGTATTCATTCCGGAATTTTCTGCCATACTTCTGAGGTTGTGGTGTTCCTTTAGTTCCTTTTTTGCTAACCTGACTTCCTCTTCAATATCTAAATATTCTACAAGATTCTCAATTGCCTGCCATACATCAGCAATTTCATGTGCAATTAATAACTTATTCGATTTACCTCTGAAGTAATTCTTACACACTTCAAAGGTCAACTCGCTCATTTCCTCAAATAATCTTCCTACTACTTCATTAATCATATTAAATCATATTTATTATAGTTTTATCGTTTAAATAGCTCACATTTTACTTATGAAAATTACTTTTTTTTTTATCTTTAGAACTACTACTGATCAAATCCTAATTAGAAAAAATTTTTTTATTAAAATTAGTTAGATTTTTTATTGATTTTCTGCCCACGCAAGACAAGCCGCAATTATAGCGCCCAAAGCTGAAAGCATTAGACCTAATCCAAAATATTCACTATAACAACTTAGAAAAGTTAATGATGATGGACAAGTTGCTCCTATTATGATTGAATAAATAAACAAGAAAAATATGAGGGTCCCTCCAAAGGCCAATAAATAGGTATAACCTTCACTTATGTTAATTATCTTAACTACTTTTATGATTCCGGGGATAAAACAGGTAATAGTGAAAAATAAGATGGTCTGGATTGAGAAAATCGTGATTATAATGGGTTCAGATCCAAAAAAATTTAGTATCACTAATATAGTAATTATCAATGTAATTGTAAACAAGAGGCCACCTATTGCTAACATTAAATATCCTTGATTTTTAGTATCTAAAGTTTTATAGACTACGAGCAATCCGGGTAAGGTACATATTATTATCATTCCAAACCCAATCATCGCAAAACCCGCTCTTACAGTTAATAGCAGTAAGAAGAACCCAAAAATCCCGCCTATAAAGATTGAGAGTATAGCAACTTCTCTTTTAGTTTCTTTCTCCATTTTTCTCTCCATAAATTAGAAGTTAAATAATATTAAAAAAATTGGCGAAATATATAATCAGAATGAACTATTTAAGAATTACTACTCTAATATTGAGTCTGATTTTAGATTGATAGTGTTTTTCTTATTTATAAAAAAAATGAATATAAATAGATTTAAAAATGATTGAATTTTATATATTCTCATATGAGAACGTTCTTAAATGGGAATGCTGAATAATAATTCTAAATCTAAAATGACATCGACAGACGCAGAATATCAACTGAATCATTCGGAATTTATCGTATTAGGGCTAATAGCGGAAGGACCTAGTCATGCTTATCAACTAAATGAAAAAATAAAGGAAAGAGGAATGAGAGATTGGACCTCTATTGGAAAGTCTTCAGTGTACAGAGTCATAAAGAGTTTAAGAAAAGAAGGCTATGCAGATAGATGGATCGAAGAGGTTGACAACCGAGTTATAAAGGTATATCAAATCACAGAGAAGGGTTTAAAGACACTGAAAAAGCACGTTTATGAAGTTTTAAAGAGCTTTTATGGCAGAAATGATGAAGATTTCTATGTTGCTTTTTCGATGCTTCCGTTGCTCAGTAAAGAAAAGCAAATTGAGGCGCTTAACTATTCTATAGAAAATATGAAAATCCATATTACCGAATTAAAACAGATGCTCGAGGAAAATTCTCAAATGCCATTAAATGTTACTGGTCTATTCATCCATCCAATTGAGATACTCAAAACGGATATTAAGTTTTTAGAATGGGTACTAGAACAAATAAAGAAGGGAAAAGGTAGTGCGGTTCCCAAAGATTATATAAACCAAGAGAAGAAAGAAAAATGATTAAAAAAAAATTAGTAGAGGGCTTCTCCCATAAAATCGGAGTTCATTGCGAGTCCTCCTCGATGCGGGATATGTTCGAATTCTACGGGTTTCCCATGGCAGAGGCGAGAGCATTCGGGTTGGATGGAACAATGGGTTTTGGATTCTTCGATTATTCAGAAACATATACAGGAGGGGTTCTGGCGGATCTCCCCGTGTTTGTTGGAGGAAAACAAGATACCATAAATCCTAAATCACTTGCGTGCAGACTCCTAGGAATCCAATTACGGAAGCAATCATTTTCGAGTTCGGATAAAGCATGGCAAGAGAGCAAAAATTTAATTCAACAAGAGATCCCCTTAATGCTTCAAGTGGATCTAGGATACCTTGAATATATGAACCAAGGTGAGGATGAATTCCATTTTGGAGGACATTTCATTACGCTCGGAGGATTTGACGAAGCAAAAAGCATTGCGTTCGTGGGGGAATCTGATTTGGAAGATTTTCAGGAAGTTCAGATTAAAGAACTCAAAGAAGCAAGAAGTTCAGAACATGGTCCCACGTTTATGCATCCAAAAAATACACAATATTCCATGAGCGTGCGGCCCGATGGAAAACACCCACCCATTAATGCGGGATTAAAATTGGCTATTAAAAAGGTAGTGGATCATATGCTCAGACCCTCTATGAATAATATTGGGCTACAAGGCTTAAAAAAATTCGCTGACAATATCCTTGAGTGGAACGCAAAGCTTATAGGTACCGTAAAAAATCCCTCTAACGATACGGAAGTATGTTTCGCCAGGCTTACATTTGAATTGCTCCATGGATATATTGAAGAGTGGGGGACTGGCGGATCGTTATTTAGAAATTTATATAAAGAATTCTTAGAGGGTATTTTAGATGATCCATTAGTTAAAGAAGGAAAAATGGCATGGAATGCTTCTGAGATTGAGATTCTCGAAGAGAGTTTGCCATTATTAACGGATTCTGCACAGCATTGGACGCTTTTTGCACATATCTTAAAGGATTCAGTAATGACCCATAAGGATGAATGTTTGGATAATGTCAATCTTTCAGAATTGTCAGAAATGATCCAAGCTATTTACATTACAGAAGAAAAGCTATTCTCAAAATTACTTCATATAAAAATTTAAAACATAAAATAAGTCATGAATGAGAAAATGTCATTTATAGAAGATATAGAAGAAGACAAAGAAGAAATAATAAAAATATCAAAAACGATATAAGGTGGGAAAATGGATAAAAAAAAATTAGTTGCCCGATGTGGATTGTGGTGTGGTACATGCAGGGCATATTTACTTCAAAAAAAGGATTTATTTGAGGAAAAGGGTTATAAGCGAGGTTGTAATGGTTGTTGGATTCAAAATAAGAATTGCGCTTTCTTGAGAAAAAAATGCGGAAAATTAGGAAAGAAAATAGATTTTTGTTTTGAATGTGATGAGATGCCTTGCGCTGCACTAAAAAAATTGGATGAAAGTTATAAAAAGAGATATCACGTGAGCTTAGTGGAAAATTTAAAGCGAATGAAAGAAAATGGATTAGAAAGTTGGATACAAGAACAGGAAGAGTTATATCAATGTCCAAATTGCGACGGAGAAATCTGCGTACACGATTTTGAATGTTTTGATTGTGGTCTTAGCCACGACCCAAATCTAGATAAGGGTGGAAATAATTAAGAAAAAAAACAATCCTATAGAACTACTTTCATATTGCGGGCTTTTTTGCGGGGCATGTCCTTCTTATCATAGAGAAACATGTTTAGGGTGCAGAAGTGAGGATCGTAATCAGAAACGCACTTCAAAATGGAACTGCGATATAAGGGAATGTTGCGTTAATGAGAAAGAGGTATTATATTGTGGAAAATGCTCAGAATTTCCATGTAAAAGGATTTCACGAAAACTTATCGATTCTCACCCTAATGATCTTAGATTTTATTATCGACATGAAATTCCCGAAAATATGGATGATTTGAATAGTATAGGAATTTCCAAATGGATTACAAAACAACGGGCAAAATGGTCTTGCGATAAATGTGGAGGTACTATTTGTTTTTATGAATATATGTGTAAAAAATGTGGAAAAAAGGTTAATCCTCAAAATTAATTAAAAGGCACCTCAAATGAATGAAAGAGATATTAATGTCATTGATATGGATTTTTTTCGTAAAGTATTTCTTAAATATACAAAGAAAGCATTTCAATTAATCCCAATCATCAAGAACCCAAAGATCTTAGATATCGGATGCGGTACAGGTATTCCTACTATAGAGCTAGCACGTTTAAGCGGTGGAGAGATTATCGCAATGGATATCAACACAAAAGATCTACAAATATTAGACCAGAAAATTAAGAAGAAAAAATTGAGCAATCAGATAAGAATAGTGAACGCATCTCTCTTAAAGAACAAATTTGATAAAAATTCTTTTGATCTAATCTGGGCAGAAGGAGTGTTTCATATCATAGGATTTGAGAAGAGTTTTGATGCATCTCAGAGAATATTAAAAAAAATGGGATATCTTGTATTAAATGAATCAATAAAGAAAATCTCACCATATTTGCATGATATTGATAAATTCGGCTATATAAAATATAAAACATTACAATCATCTCAAGGGGTTTGGTGGGATGAGTTCTACAAACCTCTGGAGAAAGAAATTAATAGATTATTGGATGACGATCCAAAATTAATAAATAATGCTCAAATTCGCAGATATCGGAGGGAAATCAGCATGGTCAAATCAAATCCCAAAGAATTCGATACTGCGTTTTATATCTTGCAAAAAGTTTAAAAGAGAATGAAATAAAAATGGATAAAATAAAAGTCAGAGGAGCAAGGATTCATAATCTAAAAGATGTTGATGTTGATATATGTAAAAATCAATTAATTTTGGTAACTGGCGTTTCTGGTTCTGGAAAGTCAAGCTTAGCCTTTGATATAATTTTCGAAGAGGGAAGAAGCAGATATTTGCATTCCATTGGATTTCCTCCTAAGTTCGAAGATGAAAAACCGTTTGACCTAATTGACGGGTTGAGTCCAACCGTAGCTGTCGAGCAGCGAACCTTAAGAGCAGTAAATCCCCGATCCACTGTCGGAACGAGGACAAAATTATATAATTTTTTGAGAATGCTCTACTCAGCAGAGGCAGAGTTACTCTGTCCTATTTGTAAAGAACCAGTAGGAAGAGATTTTGAATGCGAGATATGCGGCATGGTCGTTGATCGATTACAAATTAAACATTTTTCGTTTAATGAACCAAGCGGAATGTGTTTGAACTGTAGGGGACGGGGATATACACGGTACTTCACAGAAGATTTGGTAGTTCCGGACAAAGAGAAAACGCTGGTTGAAATAACAGAGGATGGATCGGGATGTTTTGCCGATCAATTACGTTTTGTGGAACAATTGCATCGTTTTTATGATTTTAATCCTGATTCAGCGTATAAGGATTTACTCGATGAGGTAAAAGAAGTTTTCTTATATGGAAGCGGAAAGAAGTTATCTTTTAAATGGGAGTCAAAACGATTTTCTGGTGAATTAGAGCGAGAATATGAGGGTATCATACCGCATATGGAACGAGCACTTAAGGAATCCAAAAGCAGTTATCGGAGAAAGAAAATCTCTAGTAATTATATGTCCAAAAAGGTATGTAAAAAATGCCACGGATATCGAATAAATGAACAAGCGAGAGAAACGAAGATTGATGGGAAGCATATAGGAGAATTAGCAATGATGCCGATTGATGAATTGCTCGCATTCATTAAGCGAATAAAAGAGAAAAATATCCAGTCTCCTCAAGGTAAGGCTTTGTTGAATGAAATAATCAATGGATTGCAACAGATGATTGATGTGGGATTACCTTATTTGCATTTGAATCGCAGATTACCAAGCTTGAGCGGAGGGGAACTACAGAGACTTTCGTTGATGACCCATTTGGACGCTGGTTTAGATTCATTGATTTATGTGCTTGATGAGCCCAGTATGAGTCTTCATGAGCTGGAAAAAGCTTCTCTAATTAAGATTTTACAAAAGCTTAAGAAATTGGGTAACACTGTTGTTGTGGTTGAACATGATAAGAAATTTATCGAAATTGCCGATGAAATAATAGATATTGGACCTGGTGCAGGGAAAAACGGAGGAAAAATAATTTATCAAGGAGAATTGGAGGATATCAAAGAGAAAGAGGCTTCATTAACAGGTCAGTTTCTCAATGGGAAGATTGCACTTCCAGAAAAAGCTATCGAAACACGTCGTAAAATTGATGATAATACCCAATTTCTTAGTATAAAAGGAGCATCTACCAATAATCTAAAAAATGTTGATGTTAATATCCCTCTGGGGATGATGGTTGGCATTTGTGGTGTTTCGGGTTCAGGGAAGAGCTCTTTAATACAAGAGACTTTAGTTCCCTTGATTAATCCCTATTTCAAGAGAGGCCCCTCACATAAGAATCAGTATTCTAAGGATGAGTTAGATTCAGAAGAAAATGGAGAAGATTTATTAGAATTCTCGGGTATTTTAGAAGGATGGAAGAATCTTGATGAGGTGATCATCGTAGATCAAAAACCAATTGCTAGGGTCAGAACATCTACTCCCTGCACATATACAGGTATCTGGGGGCGTATTAGAAAGATATTTGCTAAAACAGATCTCTCAAAGGAAAGGGAGTATTCTGCCGGACATTTTTCATATAATTCAGATAAAGGAAGATGTCCTGCCTGTAGAGGACAAGGGATTCAGGATTTAGAAATTTCATTTCTCAGCAATTTCGAGATGCCGTGTAGAGAATGTAAAGGATTACGATATAAATCGGAGATCTTGGAAGTTACTTACAAAGGAAAAACGATCGCGGATGTTTTGGACATGACGGTTTCTGAAGCGTTGGAGCTTTTCACCAATAATAATCGAATTGCGAATGTATTAAAAATATTGGAAGATGTAGGCATGGGGTATATCACCCTCGGTCAACCATCTCCCACATTGAGTGGGGGAGAGGCACAGCGAGTAAAACTTGCAAAGCGATTGGGGAGTGCCCGAAAATCTAAAACCCTGTATATTCTCGATGAACCGACGGTAGGACTTTCTTTTTATGATGCGGTAAAACTCATGGAACTTTTGGAAAAGTTGGTAGAGGAGGGAAATACTGTGCTAATCATTGAACACGATCCCGAAATTCTCTCCTATGTGGACTATTTGATTGAATTAGGACCTCAAGGTGGTCCAAGAGGAGGATATATAATCGCAGAAGGTACACCAGATGAAGTTAAGAATAATATAAATTCTAAAACTGGGCCTTTTCTTTGATAAAATGAATTCTTTCTTAAATAATTAGTAATAAATCAATTTATGAGGATTTAAATGAAAATTGAAATAAAGGGTGCTAAAGAAAACAATCTTAAAAATATAGATGTTGATTTTTCAAGCGGAATTACTGCAGTCATCGGGGTCTCTGGATCGGGAAAGAGTTCCTTAGTTTTCAATACCCTATACCATGAAGCGAAAAGAAAATACCTTGAAACATTCACCTCTTTTTCTAATACATTAAGAATTAGTCCAGCAAATGTTGGATCTGTAAATGGACTTGGGCCGGCACTCTCCTTGGAACAGAATAGACTACATAGAAATCCGAATTCGACGTTAGCTTCTGCTACGGGAATTTATTAATTTATTGCATATTTTATATTCCAATTTTGGAGAGAGGAGATGTTTGCATTGCGGAGAGAATATCTCCATGAAAGCTTCGGCGGATTAACTAAGTCAAAGAATTAATCATATATCCAATAAAGAGGAAATCATTCTTTACTCAATATTGATGATAAATGTTAGAGGATCTCATCAAGCTTTATTGAATCTTCTTTCTAATCAATTTTATAATCAAGATATTATAATAGACGGGAAATCTTGGAAGAGGGACAAATTAAATCCAAATATAGAACACTCAATTCATTTAAAAATAGCTAAGTTAGAAAAGGGAACAAAATTAAAAATTATTCATACAATCGTAAAGCAAATAGAATCGCTGGGATCTTTGGGGATTTTAATCAATTATGATAAAGAAGAGATTCTAGTCCCAAAGTTTATTGTGAGTTTGAATTGTGGACTTCTATTTAGAAAGCTTGAACCGAAACATTTTCATCAATTATGTTCTTAATGTAATGGTAAGGGATGTAATAAATGCGATAAAATGGGATTGAATCCAATTAGTAATTCGGTTTTTATTTTTGGGAAGACAATAGCAGAGATTCTTCATTTGACTGTAAAAGAATTGCTCTCAGAAATAAATAGATCGCATTTAATTTCATTCTTTAACCGAATTATCAAAGAAATACGAAAGCGTCTGGAAATTCTCACGAATATTGGAGTAAGAAATCGTGTTTCTTAGTTTGTAATTTTTTCATTGAATTTGGCCTAAGAAATTTCAATTTTTAATAGATGTAATTATTAAAAAACTATTTTGTGTGCCTCTTTAAATATATAAGGAGCAAATTTTGACAAAGGCAACTCAGATTCTATCTTCACTTTTAAGATTAAATCTAAAATACACTTAAGTCTCGGGATAAAATCTCTTGGAGATTAGGCATAGATGATAATGGAGCCACCAATGAAGATTAGGAAATGATTTTCCCTTAAGTATGTAAAAATCCCAGGAGGCATCCTTATTTTGGTTTTTTCGAAAATAATCTAAGGCGCGATGTATATCGGGATGATCATAGGAAAAGTTCAGAAGGGATAATGAATCTAGCGCCGATATTAGATCGGTCCACCAGAATGGATAGGAATATTTTGTCCAATACTCGGCAGCGCTCCGTGCAGAATATTCATCTTTCTCAAAGAACCTAGTAGCTAAAAGATTTCCCGCGAGTTTAGCAGAAGGATGGTGTTTATATTTTGGATGATTAGAAAATGCTCTAAGAACGATACCAGTAACCCAATGACAGAAAGGAAGGCTCTTCTCAGGAACAATCGGGTCTTCATCATACAATTCAATAGGCTTTTTTTCAATGTCTGGTATCTGCATGGGAATTATCCATCCGCCGTCTTCTTGCTCAAAGGAAAGCAACCACTCAAATGATTTAATTACTCTCTCATCATCGTGATATCCTAGTCTACATAATAATTCTAAAACGGCAGAACTATAATTAGGAGCATATTGATTCCCATAAATTCCGCGAAAATCACCCTCCTCGGTTTGAGTGGTAAAAAGGAATTCGGCTGCTTTTCTCATATGTGTAAATGTTTTGTCCATGTCAAAAAAGTAGATTAATTGTGCCACATATCGATAAGTTTCCAATAATTCATAATCGGTATTGATATCTCTATGCTGCTTTTTTCGCTTATCTGGCCATGAGCCATTCTCTTGTTGGTATCGCAAAATCTCGTTAGCTCGATGACTTTTCCACATGAAATGAGGTGATGTAGAGGTTTTATCAAGCAGATACTTTTCCAAATGATATTGGATAAGATCATCATCGATTTCTAATAAAGGTTCGAGAGGATCATATTCAAACTGATTTATCCATTTCATTTGGCAATCCTACAACCTATAAGAAGAATAGATTATTATAATACTTTAAAGTAATATGAGTTAAGAAATTTAGTCTGTTAGTATATCAACTCAAATAATGCACATCCTATAAATCATAATTTTGGTGTTCAGATGAGCAAAATTAAATATGCATTAGCGGGATATGGATTAAATGCGATGGGACATAAAATGGAACTTGGATCCCATCCACTATTGAAAGGACGAACCGAATTAATTGCGGGATTTGATCCCGACCCTGAAACTAATAAAAATTTACGGAATGAAGAGGGGGTAAAAGTTGCGGAATCTTATGAAGATATGCTAGACACTAAGGAGATTGATGCTGTCGTGATTTGTAGCCCCCCTCAACATCACGCCGAACAAGCAATCGCAGCCTTAGAAGCAGGATATCACGTCTATTCTGAAATCCCTATGTGCTTAAACGAAAAAGATATCGAGAAAATAATTAGCGCGGAAGAGAGTTCGGGAAAAGTATATCAATTAGGTGAAAACTATTGTTTTTATCCCGAAGTCCTCTACGCAAGTTATCTTGTATCATCTGGGAAAATAGGTCCATCTGTTTATGCCGAATCAGAATATTTGCATGATGTGACTTATCGATGGAGGGAGAATAGTCGGGGAGATGTAGATACTCCAAGAGTTGATTCATGGTATCAATTATTTGACCCTTTAATGTATGCGCATTCGATTGGCCCCGCTCAAGCAGCATTAGGAGGGATACAATCTCCAATGCCATTTACAAAAGTCGTTAGTTTTGCGAATGATATTGGGGGGTATGAGGGTGAGCCAATTTGCACCCCTGCAAAATCTTTTCATGTAGGTTTATTTCAAACAAAAACGGAAGCTATCGCAAAATGTGCAAATGCTTATATTTTTGCCAGAGAACCAACACGCACGATGATCCAGGTCGTTGGACGAGAGGGTACATATGAATGTTATGAAATCGGGAGTCCTGGGCGGCTATTTCTCGCAGAAGGACATAAGATTACCCGATCACGGCATAGAAAAGGAAAAACCCAAACAATAGATAAAGACGCACTCGCTGAAATAATTGAACCCGTAGAAGGATTATATTATGGTGGACAAGCCCGTGTTGTCGACAATTGGCTCACATCCATCGAAAATAATGAAAAACCACTTCTTCATGCGAAAATTGGGGGTAATTTCTGTCATGCGGGAATCGCTGCCTCAAAATCGGCTCAGGCAGGAGGAATTCCAGAACGGATTAAAATTTATACGAATTAAAATATTATTATCCTGTATCCTTCAATTCTGAATAACGATAGCAATAAGTAAGATGATCATTGACCATCCCAACCGCTTGCATATAGGCATACATAATCGTTGGTCCTATAAAGGAAAACCCAATCTTTTTCATTTCTTTGCTTATCCTTTTTGATAATTCTGTTTTGCCAGGAATCTCTTCTAATGCGTTCCAATGATTTTGAATGGGTTTATTATTAACAAAATTCCAAATATATTCATTAAAAGATCCATACTCTTCTCTTATTTTTAAGAATATTTTAGCATTGTTAATTGCTGACCGAATTTTAAGCTCATTTCTGACAATTCCCTTATTGTTTAACAACTCTTGAACTTTCTTCTCATCATAAGTCGCGATCTTATTAAAATTAAAATTATCAAACGCCTTTCGGTAATTTTCTCGTTTTTTAAGTATGGTAATCCAACTCAACCCTGCTTGAGCACCCTGTAAAACAAGTTGTTCAAATAAAAGCTTATCATTATGGACGGGAAGACCCCACTCTTCATCATGATATTTCTTCATCAGCTCACTATAGTTCGCCCAACTGCATCGTTTTGACATAATCTTAACTCTCTGAAAGAGATATTTTGTATAAATCTTTCCGTCTGTTATCTATTAAAGGAAAAGATGATTAATAAGTAAAAGAGATTTAATAAATCATTTTCATAATAAATGGAAATAATGTGAGTGCCTAACTATTGTTAAAGCCACCGAGATTAATTTGAAATCCATATATGTCAAATATTCATATTTAAATAGGAAAAAATTCTTATTTGTTTTAGTAACCCAAATTCTTAAGAGAGAAGAAAAATGGCTTTAGACCCTATTATTGTTCTTAATGGCGTATCCAGCTTAATTTTTGTAATTATTAGCATATTGGTGGGTATTTTTATTATGGCAAACTATTCCCAGCATAAAAACGTTAATTTGATTTATGTTGGTTTAGCATGGATTGGATTATCTGAACCATGGTGGTCTTCTTCAATTTCCTTTCTAGTTTCTCTATCTAATGTGGATGGACTTGATGAGGTGACCTATTTTTTCATAGGAAATGTCTTTATTCCGATATTTGTGTTATTTTGGTTGCTGGCGATGGCTAATTTATTAGATTGGAAATTCAAAAAGCAAATATCAATTGTATATATCATTGGCTCGGTTATCTATGAAATATTATTCGTATACTTTCTTTTTACATCTCCCGATTTTATCGGTACAAAAAACGGGCCTGTGGATGTAGATTATGAATTATTTACGATATTATTTCAGTTTATTAACTTAGTAATCGTTGTTGGAACAGGATTATGGTTTGCGATAAATTCCTTAAAATCTGAGCAGAAGCGAGTGAAATTAAAGGGGCAATTCCTATTGATTGCTTTTATCTCGTTTGTTGTTGGAACGGCTTGGGATATTGTTGCCACACATCCATTGTCAAGATTGATCCTTGTTATCAGCGCGATAATATTTTATATAGGTTATGTCTTACCCCCAAGTATTGAAAAAATGCTTATTGAAGAATAAGTAATTCTAGTCAATATATCAAAAAATGTCTCTCTTTTTCTTTTTTTTTGGTCTATTCTCATCCATTTTATTGATGTTAAATTAAAAAAGAATCAAAAATAGATTTTATTATTTCTTGAATATAATTTAAAGATTTCTATACCTATAATTCCAGGCAGAGCACATATTATACAAAGGATCCAATCTAAACCAGATAAAAACATAAAGTTAAGCTGAAAATTAAACAATAAGATTTCATTAATCACATAATTCACGGGATAAGAATACACGATAACCAAAATATGCAATATTAATGGGAACAGACATAACATAAGAACCAATACAGAGAATTCTTTTTTAATACTATTAACCAAAGATTTATTAGGACGTCTGAATGTCCAGACAAAATTCGTTTCCACAATCATAACAGTGGTAATGAGCATTGTCCGTGCTTTTTGGGCTATCAATTGATCTTCTGTGGACATTATTGGAATATAACTTAAAGAGGGATTGATATTTAGATCATTGAGAGGGATTATTCCCATATAGGTAAATTGGAAAATAATTACGAGAGAAATACCCATTAAAAATGCTTGAATACATAACATTAGCCAAACATTCTTATTTAATATTTCTTCTCCGTCTCGCGGGGATTCTTTCATTATATCTATTGGTTTTTTATCGATTAATAAGGCCAGAGCAGGGAAAGTATGAGCTAGATTGACAAGATAAAGGATTTGCCAGTTTGAGCTGAAGATTTCAAAAACAGGAAAGAATTCATAACCAAAAAAGATAACAGCTTCCATTATATTCAGACATATGAAAAAATATATTATCGTTCTTATTTTTGCGAATAATGATCTACCAATCTCAACCCCATTTTTTATCGACGCAAAATTATCATCGGTTATAACCATATCTGAAACCTCTTTAGCGACATCAGTTCCGGTTATCCCCAAAGCAATTCCCGCATCAGCTTTTCTTAAAGCTAGAGAATCATTTATTCCATCTCCAGTCATGGCCACAATTTTGTTTTCTTCTTGGAATTGATCCACAATAATTTCTTTATCTGAAGGATTTACGCGTGCAAATACCGCGATATCTCTATAATCTTTATGATTTAACGTTTGAATTTGATTTCCTTCAATAATTTTATCTTCTTGGTTAAATATCCCCACTTCAGAAGCAATAGTTTTTGAAGTAGCGGGATGGTCTCCAGTTATCATAATTACCCGAATTTGAGCAGACTTACATTGACTGACAGCTTCCTTTACTTCCTTTCGCGGTGGATCCATAATACAAATAAGACCTAAAAAGATAAGGTTAGTTTCTATTTCAATCCTTTCTTGATGATCAAATTCATCAAGATGTCTATATGCGGCCCCTAATAACCTATATCCCTCTTCAGCATAGCTGGTAATTTTTTCTGACAATTTCATTTTTATATTTTCAGTTAATTCCATTACATCTCCTTGAATAAAAATTGAAGAACATATATTTATTAGCTTCTCAGGAGCTCCTTTACTATATGCTAAAATTTCGGCATTAGACTCTCTCTTTTTACAGACAGTTGTCATCATTTTTATTTCCGAACTGAAGGAATATTCAAATAGTATATCATACATTTTCCTAACTTTTTCGGGATTATAATCTGCTTTTTCTGCTAAAACAAGCAAAGCCGCTTCAGTAGAGGAACCAATGGGTCTTCGGACGCTCTTTTTGTCTACATTCTTCCCCTTTATTTTTACTTCATCAAATTTTAGTTTTGCATCATTATTAAGAATAAGAGAATGGAATAAAGTTTGAGTAAGAGAATCATTAGTTTTGTCAACTCTTTTGCCATCTATTTTAATTTCTCCTTCATTAATATAACCTGAGCCAGATACATTGTATTCATCAAGCTGAAATACGATTTTCTTTACTGTCATCTCGTTTTTAGTGATCGTACCAGTTTTATCTGCACAAATCACAGAAACACGTCCTAAAGATTCTATCGCCGAGAGATTTTTTATAATTACACCTCTTTTTGCCATTTCTAGCACACCCGTTATAAGAACAAGTGTTACTAATAATGGCAGATTCACGGGAAACACATTTATCGCTCTGATTAGGGCATTGGAAACAATATCAATAACTGATAGTTTGATAATCCCAGCAAGTAATAAAATGCTTCTATAGGAGATTAAAATTGTGAGCAGAATGATTGCTATTATTCCTAAGATATATCCTAATCTATTGAGCTTTTTTGTAAGAGGGATTTGCTCAAGTGTTCCCATTTTATTTAATGATTTTGAGATATGTCCGATTTCTGTTTGGGCGCCAGTATAGATTACCATTATTTTTGCTCTACCGGTATGTAAAAAAGTTCCCATAAAAACCATATTTTCTTGTTTTTGGATGGGAAGGTCATAATTTTTCAGAGTTGTCTCAGATTTCTCTACAGGTTCACTTTCTCCCGTCAATGGTGCTTCATTTATCGATAAATTCATGGCAGAGAGAATTCTTCCATCTGCGGGTACTTTATCTCCTTGACTGAGTAATACAATATCACCTGGAACGATTTTTTTAGTAGAAATTTCTTCTTCTTCTCCATCTCTGACAACATTTGCTTTTAATGCGGCAATTTCTCGTAAAGATTCTAGTGCTTTTTGAGCACGATATTGTTGAAATATCGCAGCAAATGAATTTATGACGATTACGATGAAAGTTATTATCGTTTCCTCAATTGAGCCAAATATAGAGATTATAATGCCCGAAATGATGAGGATAACGATTAGGAAATTAAATAGAGGGGCAAGATAAACTTTCCAGATTGATTTATCAATCTTCGGTAATTCATTTTTTCCATATCTCTCTAATCTGCTCTGTGCTTTTTCTTGAGTGAGACCATTTTCTAAGTCAGTTCCAAGCTTCTTGCTTAAATCCTCAGGAGATAAGTTATATGGGTTCTTTATACCTACCGTTATGCTCATAGGCAGACCTTATTCACTTATAAAACTTTAAATTAATTTCAATCCATCTCATGGTTAATTTCTTGCTCGGCTTCTTTATAAAACTCCTCAATTATTCTTAGGCGTTTTCTCGCTAATATTTTAGATTCTTCTAAAAATAATTTTTGCTCCAACTTCAAGATCTTACTTTCTAAGTGTTCTATTACCTCTTTAAAACCTCCCTTATTATTTACCGTAAATCCAATCGTTCTGTAAAGTCCAATGGCGCCTAATGCGTCTAATTTATCAGCATCAGACAGCACTTTTGCCTCCAATGTTTTCGGTTTTAGATTATTTGAAAATGAGTGCGCTCTTATTGAATGTATTATATTTTTAATCTCATTCTCTCTTAGTTTGATATTTCCATTCTTAAAAAAATCAATGGCCATTTCTGCAGAGAGTTCAGCATGATTTCTTACTGTTCTCTCATCTTCTCTCGTTCGACCGATATCATGCATTAAGGTAGCTATACTAAGTATGAATAGATCTGCTCCAACTGAATTTCCAATTTTAAGGGATAAATCATAAACTCGCTTGGTATGTTTAAAGCCGTGGATATCATTCTTTAAGGAATTATCAGAAGAAAATTGCTCGACTATTTTTAGAATTTTTTTTCTTTCTGATTGTTCCATATTATTCTAAGCACCAAAATGATAATAGATCTTATATATGTGAATAATTCATTACTTGTTTAATCTATAACTATTGTTTACTCAATAGAAATATTTAGATGGAAAATCTCTTAATATTGCTTCTAAAAGAGTAAATGGCATTTTAAGGAACCAATTTGAGCACAATTTAAAATTTTTCATTGAACCCATCAAATTGGTCTAGTAATAGATCGGAATCTTTTTTATATATCACATTTAGCGCATAAGCTTGATTGGAAAGATAAGTCTCTCCTAATAGTAGAGATATTCGTATTTTATGGTCATTTTCACTAATTATTGGTAAAATTGAATCCCATTTAGAAAAAAAGGAATAATTTTTAGTCAATTCCAAAGCTTTGTCAAGTAGAACCATTTCTTTGGAATTTTTATCGATTTGAGTGTCAATTAATTTCTGTTCTTGGTTTTTAAAATAGGTTTTTTTGAATAATTGGTATCGTATATAAGACTCTTTATTAGCGTATTTGTAAATATAATAATCAAATGGATATAATCCTGGAATGTATTTGGAATTCTCCGGTAATTTGAATTTGAGTATTATTTTGGATGCACATTTATTGAGAAAATATAGTGAATAGAACAATACAAAGCTGGGAAACAGATAAAAAAATAATATGTAAGGATTCAAAAATCTAAATATAATTGAGACAATGAGAATACCTATCGAGATAATCATTAAGAAAGGATTTACTGCTCTATCAATAAAAAAGCGATATTTCTTCTTTGAAAAAGGATACACGATTGGAATCTTAGAGGCAGTGAGAAAATCAAAGAAAATGTGAAGAAAATAAAATGCTGCCCCGATAATCCAAGTAGCAATGAAATTTGTACCTATTAAGAAAAAAAGAAATACACTAGGGAAGAATGAAATTAGAATAGCACCAACAATAGAATGAGAAACGCCTTTATGTGATAATAATTTAGAATTCCTAAATTTGGGGATTATTTCAAGAAAAACATCCAAATCAGCTAAAATTGCCATGAATACCGCATAGTAAAAAAAGACAATATCCATGCCTTTTAGCAGATAATTAGCGAATAGTATGGCAATGATGAAGTGTGAAAAAAAGTCCATTTCTCCTTTAGAAAAATGGATTTAAGAATTTTAAGTTAGTTGTGATAACTTATAAAAATTCAGCACAGATAATTATGAATTATTAAATAATTTCCCCTCATCTATTGCAAAATAAATATTAAAGCAGAGTTTAAAACATCTTACACTTTTTCTACTTTAAAATCCAACATCAAAATGAAATATCCCGCTCTTCTAAAAACGATTTAATTTTCCTTTCAAGTTCGTCCCGCGCTGTTCTAAATTGTTCAATTCTTTCTTCCTCAGAGCCTTCAAATGCAGCGGGATCTTCAATATTCCAAAATAATCTCGTACTCACACCTGGCAAAGTGGGACATAATTTTTCAGCTTTTTGACATACAGTAATAACAATCCCGAAATGCTTCTCTCCTAAATATTGATCCAAATTCTTAGAATAATGATCACTAATATCATATCCATTTTCTTCCATAACTTTTTTAGTAAGAGGATGGATTTTTTTTATTTCAAAACCCGCACTGAACACGTTAAAATGATCTCCAGCTAGTTTATTCAAAATCGCCTCTGCCATCTGACTCCTTGCTTGATTATGAGTACATAAAAAAATTATATTCGGTTTTTTCATAAATCAATCATCATTAAATTTGATTTAAAAATTACTTCTATATAATATATATTTTTAGACAATTTTCTCAATACAAGCATTTTTGAGGACGCAATCCTCATGTCAATCTCTCACTAAGATTTTTTGAGAGATTTCATCCATTTTTTTATTTCTATTCAAAATAATGTCCAAAATATGCATGAGCTTTTCCGTATTTTTGACGCAAAATATTTTTAAATTGAGCTATATCTAACCGTTCCCGAATCTTCTCTCATCAACAACCAGGATCCAGTTGAATATTAATTTCACTCTCTGGTATTAGTGAAAAGTCAGGATTTTCGTGTAGGGGCATAAATTCTCTGTTGGGACCATATGCCATTATTCCTATATCATTATAGATTTGGTTTGTTTTCGGATTCCAGATTAATTGTAAATAGTTAGAGATGTATCCCTCGAAAATAGGGAAAATAGATTCATCTGGATTATCTTTTAAGTATTTATCGACCTTCGCAAGAGCCTCAGGTAGGGTCCCATCGTCATTTATTTGGACATTAAAGGTTTTTCCTTGGGATAATCCACTATAGGGCATACTAATACTAATTTCTACGGTTTTAAACTCGATCACCTCAAAAGTTTTTAAGAATTTGTAAAATTTTCCTTCAATATAATCTAAATAAGAATAAAGTAAATTATTTGTTTAGCCAACTTTTAACCTTGCTTTCTATTTGATCTCGTATTTTTCTAAAAAACGCTAAAGATTCCTCCTCGGATCCTTCGAAAGCTGCAGGGTCTTGGAAAGGCCAATGTAATTCTTCTTGTACACCTAAAATGGTGGGGCACGATTCTTTAGCACTCGAACATACGGTAATGAGAATATCAATATCGATTTTTTTCATTAGATCTCGTATATGCTTCGAAGTATGATCGCTCCAATCAAATCCGACCTCTTCAAGTACTTTAATGGTATTGGGATGTATTGAGTGTGGCTCTATCCCCGCACTATAGGCATTATAACGATCGCTTCCATATTTATTGAAAAACGCTTCTGCCATTTGACTCCTGCAAGAATTCCCCGTACATAAAACAACAATATTTTTTTTATTCATAGTATTAGCTTGCCTCTCTTGATTGTATTTTTGAGATAGTCTTTTCATTAATGAATCCTTTTTCCTTTAAAATATTAGGCAATCGTTTCTTTAAGAGATGGACTGAGGATATTTTTTCTTCATCATCAATTATAACACATTTTTGAAATAATTTCATGTCGGCAGCTTTTTCAGAATGTAAAGATTTAGTATCATGGTTGATAAATTTGATATACGGTGTAAGGGCTTCAA
Organism: Promethearchaeota archaeon; assembly: GCA_014730295.1. The sequence goes on from WJIN01000301.1 coordinate 54,271, forward strand.
AGACCCGATTCATAAAATTTTCCCATTCACAAGCGCATACCTGTAGTGGAACATAAATATCTACTTTTAACTTTTTACCCTTTTTTGACATAAAATCCCTCTTATAATAATTTTGATTAACAACAAGTTTCACTATTATTTTTTTCTTTTGAACGTTTTCTAGCGTCCCATAAGCATCCACATCCTCTTTGTTCTTGCATTATTATTGCATGTGTAGGGCAATTCCTTTCACATGCACTACACTCGGTACATTTTTCTGGATTAGTAATATTATATGTACCATCATTTTCTTTCTGAGGTAGTCCAAATGGACATATTTCTTCACACAAACCACACGCAATACATTTAGAAGGATCTATAGAGATTCTTAAGTTTAAATCCTTCAAAAATCCTTCAATTATATTACTAGAATCACAACAACTTTTATTTTCTTCTAATTCCGTCATTTTTATTCAAATCATTTTAAATTTTTTTTATAATATTATTATACTCAATGCTGTAAGAATTAAAGCAAGACAGAGTAAAATATAATTTAGTTTTTGAAATAAGGGATATTCATCTCTAATTTCTCTAGGATTAGTTGACATTGTATAACCGCTAAAAGACATAGTCGTAAAGAATCCGATCCATATAAAAAAGATAAAATTCAAACTAATATATAAAAAGGATTTTTTAAGGATCCAGCTAATTAAACTCAGTGAAAAAGCATTTATAAACCCAAAAAAAATACTCTTGATGATAAAATTGCGAGTAAAGTTAGAGATAGGATAAAAAAATATTAATAAAATATTTGGAAAGATGATCCAAAATAAGATATCCCCGATAATCCAAGTCTTATTAATCATATTAATAATATCTAATCCAAGAAAAGATATGAGTAGAAGCAATAAGGGTAAAAGGAATATTTTTCTCATTAGAAATGTTGTATGAGTGATACCAGCGCGGGTACGATGAGTTAATGTAAATTTAGCTCTTTTCATCTTTTCGGGCTTCTTTTTCGGATACATGGTAAGATACTCTTCTAAATATTTTGACCAAACTGGGCCGTATTTGATTTCAAAAGGGAATTTTTCAGACTTCTCGGGTAGTTTGGGTTTTGAAACCCCTCCGGCAGAAAGTTGGGGTAAAATAATAGTTTTATTGTCTGTGAGATTTTTTACACCCGTCGCTTCAACAACTTCAAGTAGTTGATCATTACCAAAATCATTTCCTCTCGCAGCACACCAGACATTAATACCGTTAGAGTCAATACATAATATCCACGCATCAAAACCTTCTAGATCCCTCATAACTTTAATAAATGTATATGCATAATTAGCGGTTGCAATAATCGGAGAGTTTTTATTTGGATTACCTGATTTGTATAATCCGGGTTCGATTGGAACATTATCAACTTGACCTGTCAATAGACATCTCCAAATTTTTAGTTGCGATGAAATACCTTTTAATTTTCGTTTTTCTGGTTTGTAATAACCGGGTTCATTCTTATCTTCCTCAAATGATTTTTCTAATTCTATAACTTGAATTGACCCGTGAGTCCATTTTTTCATATCAGTTATTTTGAAACCGATCGGTTCTAAATAATCTTTAAAATATTTTAAAGTGTTAGTTCTATCAAGTCTTAAACGTCTCAATTTTTTATTATAAAACCACCTTTTAACCCAGAAAGGTAATTTCCAAACGCCCGACGGGATAAATTCAGCGGCGATTATCAATCGACCATTAGGTTTTAAAGCATTCCAGGCATTGCGAAGAAAGATTTGTTGTTCCAACGGCCTTAGTTCTGATAACATAAAGGTACTAATGACCAAATCCTGGGAACTTTCTGGAACTTTCAAATCTTTAATTGTTCCAATTTGATATAGCAAATCTATATTATCCTTTTCTGGCATATTTTTCAAAGCATAACTAATCATCTGAAAATTTTCATCAATAGCTCTGACTTTAACGTCTTTTAATGCAATCTTTGAAGCCAAAATCCCAGTGCCACACCCAACTTCTAATATGGATTGATCGAGTTCAATCTTATCTAAAATCCAGTTTTGAACTTCAATATTTACTCCTTTTGTGAGATTAGTAAATTTTGAATCGTAACTTGCAGGTTCCTGCTCCAATTTTTGCATGTAAGTAACTGCCATTTCAACCTCTCTGAAGTATCTAAATTATTTTTTATTTGTCCTCCAAAAACCTTTTTTTCCTAGAAATCTCCCTATATATACAATGGAAAGCATTATCGGAATCTCCCAGAAAAGCCCCATCGTTGTCCCAAGGGCAGCTATGCTTCCAACTCCGTATAATCCCACCGCAGTTGCGATTGCGATCTCAAAATGCGACGATGATCCTATTATTACGCTGATTATCGCTTCCTTATAAGCGAAGCTCAGAAGTTTAGTGACAATGATATTGTATAAGACAACGATAAAAAATCCCACTAACAATGGGATAGAGACAATGAGCATTAGTTGTGGATTATTCAATAAAACTTCTCCATTTAAGGAAAACAAAATTATTAAAGTTGTCAATAATGCTACGATAGAGATCTTTCCTACAGCGGGCTTATAGGTATTTTCAAACCAACTTTCACCTTTCGATTGTATAAAAAATTTTCGTGAAAGAATCCCAATTAAAAGTGGAAGTCCAATGAAAACTATTCCAGATATTAGAAGTTGAGTCCAATCAATAGGTATATTCTGTATTCCCGTCAATAAGGACACCATAGGTACATATCCGATTATTATTGTAATCGTGTTTATGCTGGTTGTTAATACATTCTGTTCTTGATTTCCGCGTGCCATCCAACCCCAAACCAAGACCATCGCGGTACATGGGGAACTGGATAGAAGAATTATTGCAACAATAAGCTGCTGATCTACTAAAAATATGTTAGCCATTGCCAATCCGACAAATGGGGCGATTAGCCAATTCGAGACTAAAGTAGCGATGACGGGCTTTGGATCTCTTCCTATCTTCTTTAATTCAGAATATTGAAAATTAAGCATCGCGGGATACATCATTAAAAATAGACAGATTCCTATAGGAATTGAGATCCCACCTATTTTAATTGATTCGATGAAGTCTCCGATTCCTGAAACGACTTGAGAAAGCAAAATCCCGATGATAATGCATAGAGCAACCCAGGCGGGAAGAAATTTTTCAAAATATCCAAGTTTTTTTTCTCTTTCTTTGAGCTCCTCCTTGATAATCACTGGTTTTCTATTTTCAGACATATTTTTTCATTTATAGATTTATATTTTCTGTTTATGAGTTTCATATTAGGTGAATTTATGGTCAGATTTAAACTCATCGATTTGGATTCACTATGATCAATCTGCAATCTATAATTACCTTAAATTATTATATTAGTATAGAGAATGGATTATTGGTGATAAAAGATAGATAAAAAAAGAAAAACAGAACTGATGAATACTTTAGAGAGTTGTGTGGATCTGGAGGGTGTTAATATGGCTCATTATTTTAAAGAACTGAGGGATCTTGGGAAGATTATTAGCCGAAACAAAGAATTTCAAGAGATATTAGAGTTCTACAGTACTATGGGCAATGAAGAACGATTAAAAATTATAGAGAGTCTTAAAAGGCAGGATCATTGTGTTTGTGAGTTAGAAGTTATTTTGGATAAATCTCAACCAACCATTTCTCATCACCTAAGGGAATTGGAAAAAATTGGAATTATACGGGGCTGGAAAAAAGGAAAATTCACTCATTATGACATTGTTGATGAGAAAATGGAGTATTATCTAAATTTAATGACATCACATTTTAAAGAGAAGGGAAAATCCTCTAATTAAAATTTGACGTACTACTTTTAGTTATTATTATAATTTTGAATAAAATAACATAAGTTCACACAATAATGTCTAAAATTAATATTAGTAAAGAGGATATCGCGTTCTTCGGGGAAGAGGTACCTCAAGAGAAAGATATTATATTTAGTAGTTATGCACTAATTGCAAATAAAGTAGGTAGGTTATATCGATGGCATTCCCCCATTATTATTACAACTGAAGAGATTATATTTTATCAGCCTCTCCATTCTCGATTTAAAGAGGGGATAAATAAGGTAGAGCTTTATAAAACTCACGTATTTAAAAATCATAAGCACATATATATCTCTTCTTGGGATATTCGACCGAAATATAATGAACGAGGGGCTGAAACAAAAAATGAGTTTAAGACACGATGGAAAAGTTTTCAAAAAACGGTACTCCCTCATGTAATTAATAGTATGAAGGAGCATTTGAAATATATTGAAGCAAATAAGGATAATTCTGAATTTTATAATGATAAAGATAATATGGAATTGCCTTGGTTTGGGACTGAAAAGAAATTAGAAAAACATATTCAAAAAGTATTGCCCAAATTCGAAAAAAAGTTGGCAAAAATTACTAAATAATAGTTAAAAACGAATAGGTGGAACTGAATGGAAAATGTATTAGATCTGCCACTTTGGCTGCTTGTTTGTCAATCAGATTTAATTGCCAAAGCGAAGTTTGCTTCAGAGCTTAATCAGAATGATCTTATACCAAATTCATATCTTAATTTTGATATGTCCATATATGAAATATACAAAGGTATAAATATCCCAGAGATCATCCCAATGAGACATTATTTTTACGAAGACACACACTTTCCCTTACAAAAAATGAAGAGTAATGATATAATCATTTTTGCATTAGATTATCGCCATGATAAATATAATAAATGTTTTTACTTCACGGAAAATAACAATGGCCCCTCTTTTATAATTTTTGATGAAAATGTCGTACAAAAAATCAGATCGGAATTAGATCTTCAAGAAAGATTATTAAAAAACTTTTTGGAAAATCCTGAGAGGGTTCCCAATGAAGAAAAGATAATAAAATTCATCACGAATGTTCTAAACCCGGAAAAGGCAGAAGAAACGTATAAAAAAGTTGAATCATTCAAATCAAGAGACGTTCCCGCACTGGTTAAGTATATGAATGATCGACGGGAATTACCGCTTCAGCATATTCAATTAGCCAACAAAAGTGAAAACGCATTTGAGGCATATCGACATTACAGTCCTCAACAAGTTATTGATCTCATTGCAGCTATTCTCAATCATATCACGGGTATGAGGTTTGGCTTTATTTATAACGGTGAAACCGATTCAGAACGAGATAAAACCTATAAAAAATGGATTATTTGGCTTGAGAGACAAAGCTTAGAAAGCTGAGATGGACCTCTCACAAATTTTCTTCAATTTCTTTAAATTCTTTACTAACCAGTTTATCTACCCATCTTTCGGGTAAGATTTTGATTAATCGGTACTTCAAGGTGCTGGGAGCAATCAAATAACGTAGTTTGGGGTTTTTTTTAGTTAATGCTTTATAAATAACTCTTGAAACTTCTTTTGGATTTAATCCTTCACTCTTTCCTTTTTCAATGGCATATTCTCCCAGTTTTTTAGCATATGGAGTGAAAATTGATTGGATTTCCCTTTTTAGTAATTCTTTTCCTTTATCCCAAATAGGAGTGGCGACTCGTCCGGGTTGAATAAGAACCAATTTCATATCGCAGAGGAGTAACTCTCGTCGTAATGAATCGCTATACCCTTCCAATGCAAATTTACTCGCGCAGTAAGGACCGAAGAACGGAGTCGCAAAAAATCCACTATCACTACTTATCATAATTATTCGCCCTTTAGACTTTTTCAGTAAGGGGAAAAAAGATTTAGTCACCCTATGAATTCCGAATAAATTTACTTCAAATTGTTCCCGAAGATCTTGGATTGGAAGATCCATGAGAGGGCCAGCACGAGCGATACCGGCATTGTTTACGAGTCCATAGAGCTCTGTATTTTGTTCTTTTATATGATGAAATGCGTCTTGAATTGTCTTTTCAATGGTCACATCGAGATATATTGGGGAAACGTTTGGAACATTCACTAACTCTTGAAAGTCTTTTTCATCACGGACTCCACCATATACAGAAAAACCGTGGTGCGAAAGATATTCTGCTGTTGCGCGCCCAATACCACTACTCGCTCCTGTAATTAATATAGTCTTTCGATTTCCATTCATAATTAGCCTATTTTATTTTGAATATATAATATTTCAACTTTAAATAGTGAATGAATCGCTATAAAAGAGCTCTATTGATGAAAAACTAAAAATAATAAAAAATGATTATATCAAATAAAAATTGAAAATTAGAGAATTAAAAAAAACATTTAAATTAAAATAAAAGGAGATTTTGTTTGACATTCTTTTTTACTATGTAAGACCATACTTAATTAGGATTATAATTATCACAACAATAATAAAAATTAATACACCTATAAAGATCCAGAATGGGTCCACTTTAGCTATTCAACTCTAATTGATTTCTATGTAGTAATATTTAAATTCTCTATTTATACTTTTTCAAACTTCACTTTATGATCTAATTAAAAAAAATGAAATTGATTCATGGATAGAGAATTGCCTATTTTGAGGATTTTGATTTCCGTGTATAGAATATAAACTATTTCTAGATATTGACTTAATTTAGTTACTGTTTTTTGGAAATTCCTTATAGAATGAAGAGATAAGATATATTTATTTGGATAGGTACACAAAAATAAAACCAAATGAGGTGTAAACTATGCCTAAGGTTGAATTAGAATGTCCTATGTGTGATAAGACTTTTACTGGAGATACCGAAGAAGAAGCGAGGAGAAAAAAGAAGGAGCATGGTAGGACTCATCATAGAAGTAAATAACTTTTTTATTCCGAAGTAAATCCTTCTTTTATATTTTTTAAGGTATAATCTGATTCTTTTTTTGTAAATAATTGGCTTCTCTTAGAAGGTGATCCTATTTTGTTTTAAATACATAAAATATCGATACTCCCTTCCTTTTTATAGTGTAGAACAAGAATACATTTATTATGATGGATTTCCATAAAATTAATGTTGAATCAATTTTTATCTTATTCGGGGAGATACCACTATGAACGATTTTAACCGAAAAAAAAATTTAATAAAGTTTCTGAATATAATCAATCCTTCGGAAATTAATATTAAAAAGGAAGAGATATTTTATCGAGAAAAATATAAGGAAATTATAAATTATTTGAAGTTAATTTTAACGGAATCCAAGGATTTGGAAATATATAATTATGTAAACCCAAAAGGATTTTTATTGATTAACGCTCACCCGGGAATTGATTTATTAGATTACCTAAAATTAATATGTTCAAACTTTTATATTCACTGCGTACAATTTAAAGAATCAGTGATTGCTGAAAATCCTAAGGAATTTTTAGAGAATTTTACTAGTATTTTTAGCTATTTTGATGAGATCCTAAAAGAAGAATCGAGTAAGCAGAGTAAGGATACAACCAAAGAAGAAGATGATTCAAATGAAATTAATAATCAAAAATTACTAATAGTAAATCAGAACCAGCGTTTGGAACAGCTTGTAGGGATTAATAATTTGCTTCAGAAGTTCCTCTTTTATTATCAAGAAGAGGATAATTTAACTAAAATTTTGAATAATAATCTGGTAATCATATGGATTAATTATAATTATGAATGCATTTTAGATATTTCAGACCAAATTTATAAAGTGTTTGATTTTATAATTAGAGTTCCGATATTAAATAAGATGGAGCGGCAACAGGTTTTTAGGGAATTCATGGAAAAGAATCCCAAAATTTCATTTGATATCAACAAGCTTGTTGAATTGACGAAAGATTGGGAAGTTGAGGAGATCAATCATTTACTCAAAACAGGAATCTTAAAACATCATATTAATGCCGATTTGAATACAACTAGCAATGAGATCACGGAAATCATTATAGATTTGGTGGATTCTGGAGAGTTTGTTCCAAATGTCAAAAAACGCCTTGAAAAGAACAAAAAAGAACAAAAAAGCCTCCCAGAAGGACCTTCTACAGAGAAAGACGTAATCGAACAATCCTCGAAAGAAGATATCCCAATAGAGTCAAAAGAAGAGATTCTTAATCAAATTAAATCCGAAAATTATTCTGAGTTTATGCTCAATCAATTATATGAAAACGCCGCTTCGGAAAATTATAATGAATTGGTTTTGATTATCGATAAATTAGACAAAAAAGAACCATTGGAAGATAACGATAGGAAATTACTGTCTAAATATCCATTTATCTTAAATAATTCTCCCTCTCGAGCCCAAATATTTCTCGAGAAGGCAAAAAAAAGAATTGATATGATTACCAAATCGTTTGGAAAATAAGATGAGAGTAGATATTAAATGAGCGATAATATTAAAAAAACTATGGAAATAGGCGCGAAAGGTCCATTGGAGAGGCCCGTTCATATCCAGAAAGTTATTTTAGAAAATTTTCTCTCATTTAAAAAGGATGAAGTAGATTTTGGAGATAATAAATTTATTATTATAATTGGTCCAAATTGGAGCGGTAAGACTTCGATATTTCAAGGAATTAAATTTGCTCTCGGGAGTAACGAGCGTGGAGAGCGCTACCCAAAATGGTCAGATTTTATACGGCATGGACAAGACCATGCGATGGTTGAGATTCATATTTTAGATAATTCTAACTTATTAAAAATCAGAAGAACCGTTGTAAAAGGTCATTCTCCATTTTTTGAATTGAAAACACCCAAAGATAAAGAATTCAGAAAAATTAAAGTGAGTGAAATCCAAGAGATTGTTTCAGAGTTACATTATAATCCTGATAATCAATTTGCCTTTGTGAGTCAAGGGAAAATTGATGCTATCAAGGATCTTAAGCCTACTGAACTTTGTACTTTTCTTGAAGAAGGAATCGGATTAATTGGATTAAGAAAGGAGATTTTACAGAAAAAGGATGATATTGAGAATCTAAATTCAGAATTATTATCTCTAAACACGAAAAAGAATTCTTTAAATATCAATTTAGATCTATTGAGACCAAAATTAGAAAGATTAGAGGAAAAAAAAAAATTAGAGAAGGGAAAAAGGAAATTTGAAGATGAGTTATTATGGGCAAACCGTCAGAAATTATTATTGGAAATTGTGGATCTAACAGACGAGGTTAAAAAACTAAATTCTTTAATCCATACGATTAAGACCCAAAAGCAAGAAAATCTCGAAGAAGTTGATTCATTATCAAAAGAAATTGAGCAATTAGAAGACGAAATTAACAAAATTTCAAAAGAACTTGGTCAAAATGAGTATCGAAAACAAGATTTAGTAGGTAAAATCAAGAGATGGCAAAAAGCAAAGGTTCAGATGAAAGAAGAACTGGACAGAATTTCTGAAAAAAGAAAAATTCAAGAAAAAAAGCTAGAAAATCTTCAAAAACAGAAAGTCAGCATTCAGAGCAATTTATCTGCGGTTGATAAACAAGTCTCTGATATTGAAGAGAAAATTGAGGAATTAATTAAAGAACAAGCGGAATTATCGGATAAAATAGAAGAGAATAAGATATTTTTAGAAAAATATAATCAATTAGCCTCTGAAATAAAGCAAAAAGAAGGTAAAATTGAAAAGAATGAAACCATAATAGGAGATCTTGATAGCCAAATTAATCAACTGTTTCAAAGTTTCAAAGATATAAAACATAAGTTAGATAAAAACAAGTGGTTTTTAGAAAATCCAACTAAAAATTTATTAAAAGAGCTTGATGTTAAATTAGAAAAGACCTCATCGAGATTATTTTCTATTGAAGAAGAAATAAAGAGATTAGAACATGATAAATCACGTAAAATTACTGAATTCAAACGTTTGAGAGGATCATTGGATGAAAGAAGAATTGTCTTGCCAACGAACATAAATATTCTAAAAGATGAAATTAGAAAAAGGGATTTGGCTGTAAAGGGTCCTATTATTGAATATATTAAATATGAAGATAAGCTAAGTTATGCAATTGAATCTGTATTAGGGGAAAAGCTCCTATATAGTTTTGTTGCCTCAGATTGGGACACCTTAAACCTTTTGAAGAGATTAAAGGAAAAATATAAAGCATATTGTAATATATATGTTCCTAAATCAGAAAATATTCGCCCTTTAAGAACTTTTGAAGCCGAAGGGGCAGTGGGATATTTGGCAGAACTTATAAAAACTAATGACCTTGAAATTAAAAAGGTAATCTACTCTAAAGTAAAAAATTGCTTGGTGGTGAATGACTACAGAAGCGGCAAAGAGATGTATAAGAAATATAATTTTAAAGGAAAATGCGTCACTCTTAAGGGAGAGCAGATTATTTCATATAAATATGTCTATGAGACTCCATATCGTAAGCAATTAAAAGGTTTGTTGAGCGCAGGAACTCAAAAGGAGCAAGCAGATAAGTTAGAACATCATTTAAAACATCTTACAGATGAAATTTCAGATTTAAAAGTCCAAGCATCAAAATTAGACGATATCCAAAAAGACATTTATAATAAAAAGGGGGCATTCAATGACCTCCTTTATAATTTTAACCAAAAACAGCGAATCACTTCAAAGAAGAATCAATTATATGAGCAAAAGGCTAATTTAGAAGAACTAAACACTCAACTTTCTAAGAAGATTGATACTCTTAAAACTGAATTGAAAGAATTGGAAAAAGAAAAATCTCCCGATTTTTTCAAATGGAACGAACGTTTAAACAAAATTCCTAACCAATTAAAAGATTTGAATAAGGAAAAGAAAGAATGGAGCAAGAAACTTGCCGAAAGTAGGGAAATATTTTCTATTGTAGATGCGAAAATAAGTAAGGTCAATAGCAAAATAGAACTCTTGAAGTCAGAATACGATACCAAGCAAGAAAACTTCCAAAAAGCGGATAAAGAAGCGTTTGAGATCTATCGGAAATTAGATGATATTGAAACAAACATCAATGAACTTAATGAGAAGATTTATGATTTAAAAGAAAAAAGAAAAGAGAAATTAGCGGACAAATCAATTCTGGATAAGAAAAGAATTGAATTAGAGTTAAAAATTGAACAAGAAACCATAAACTTAAATCATACTAAACAAGAACTCAATTCTAAGAATGAAGACTTGGAGCGTGTAGATAGGGAAATTGCAGGAGAGAGGAAGGAGGAGGAAATCGAAACTCGACCTATTCAAGAAATTAAGGACGACATCTTTCAAATAGACAAAGAATTATTGAAATATTATGATGTTGATGATACAATCTTAGTGGAGCGGGATCAAATTGTGTCATCCCTTAAGAAAATTGCAAAGAATCAGAAAGATTTGGAAAATGATATCAACGCTGCGAAAGATACGGAAAATAAGTTAGAAAGTACCTATTATAGGAAGTTTGAGTCAGTCTTAAAGAAGTTGGAATCAAAGATTAATAAAAAATTCGAAGCATCTGAGATTAATGTCTATTGTGCCTTAGAACTTATCGGAAATTTTGAAGAGTTGGGAGTCGATATAAAAGCCGCGACCTCAAATAAACCTCTAATATCATGTACCGCTTTGAGCGGAGGGCAAGTTTCAATGGTATCCATCGCATTAATATTATCACTTCAAGAAATGCGACCATCACCCTTATGTATGTTTGACGAGGCTGCAATGTTTTTGGATGATAAAAATGCAGAAATTACGTATGAACTAATAAAAGCTACCTTAGAACACAATCCTATTCAAATGATTCTTTTTCTTCCCAAATCTTCTAATGCTTTATATAAATTAGCAGAACAACTAATTGGAGTCGCTCGTGTGGGAAAGGAGGAAGTATCAACAATTTTTAAGCCTAAAATAATTGAACATACAAGCTGATGATGGAAAATACAGACTTTTCAGAGGATATACGGAACAAGATTAGAAGTGTTTTTGATAAGGTCCATGCAGGCGAGATTTCTTTACTTGATTATGAATTAGTCCCTATATTTCAGGAATTAAAAGATTCTTTGAATACCTCAAATCTGGATAATTATTCCAAGACCTATGTGGAAGCGTGTAATCTTCTCGATAAAAAATTTGAAGAACTAAAAGAATTGCTAAACTCATTGGATGAGGAAAAAAAGTTTTTAGAATACTTGGAGTCCGAACCATCGGATAGTGAAATTTCCGCATTATTTATGGATTGTTGGATAAAAACCTTTCATTCTCCGATATTATCGTATAATTTTCTTGAAGAAAGCAAGGATAGATTAATACGAGAAAGAACCTCTCCATTAGTAATAGAACATTTGCAAGCAGAGAAATCTAACGAAAAATTTATCTTAGAATTACCTAAACATAAATTTACCGAAAAGATGATGAATTTTTTTGAGACCATTAAAGATACATTGCCTTGCTCTTTCTATGAGGTTTTTGGGGAGGAAACCAACCAATTAGAATTATACAAACAGTTTGTCTATCTCTTGCATCTCCTTCAAATAGGAAAAATTCAATATCAAATGGAGACTAACACACTCTATTTAGGAGGTGAATAACATGAATGAGTTTTCTATATTGATGAATCTTCTTAGTAATAAGGTTAGTAAAAATCAAATTGGTGCAACCAAGCAAGAACTTATGGATGCTCTTAATTTGAAAAATGATAAAGATACATTTTATTTTCAAGAATTGCTTTCCCAATTATCGAATTACGTACAACCTTTAGGACTTTATATTCGGTTTAATCCCGTGGATCATCATTGGTTTATATCCCATGATTTTAAAACCTCTAACTTATTGTCAGCGAATCCATTTCAAGATAAACCGAAATTAGCCGCAACTTTATTTTGTGTTTTAGTTTCTTGCTTGAAAAATTCCGGTTCTGCGAAAGTAAAGAATATAAAAAAGTTACGGAAAAAAAAGGGAGTGCTCCGTGATTTAAAGCAATTAGAAGAGGAGGGATATATTTCACTTGACGATGAAGAGAACGAAGTTATATTAACACCACTAATCGGATATCAATTAGATATTCAAAAATTATTTGTCAAGCTCTCTCTCAAATTAAAAGAAGAAAAGTAACAAAAATTATGAAATAATATTGTCTTAACTTATTTGACTGAGATTTGTAGGATCATTTCAGCGACATGATCATTATAAGTCTGGACATCTTCAAATCCTTCTATCTGCTCGGCACAAGTAATAAAGAATTCCTTTACATTAATTTTCCTTTTTGAAAAGAAATCGGTAATTTTTCCCTTGAGCTCCTCTAATTTTTCATTTCGATTAGGATCATCTTTCAATAAGTCAAGCTTGTTAATAGCAATAAAAATATTTTCCGGAAAAAATCTGACATCGTTAAAAAATTTAAATTGTTTCTCAATATCCCTGTCAAGAGCAAAAACAGCTATAATTTGGGTAGCTATTCTGCTAATGGTTATTACACCCATTTTAATAACTGCACGCGATACGTCCCCGCCCGGAGCAAAGATCGTGTGCGCCTTATTAGTATCATCTTCCCTAAATACAACACGATTAGGATGAATTGTTTTTGTTTCTTTTTCATTCAATTTGTTTTCTTTATTTCCACCGGGAAGGGTTGCTTCTCCTGAAAAGTCCGTTTTTACTACAGTGCATTTCTTTCCTCCCTCCACATTTTCAATATCTCCTTTATTAAGATATCGGACAAACATACGTAATATAGAGGTTTTCCCAACGCTCACATCTCCTAATAAGCCAATGTTTACCATACTATTATACCTCCTTTTGTCCTTGTTAATTTGAGTTTATTTCTTATCATTATAACTCATCTCCAAGAAGTTTTCTTAATAATGTTTCATAATCTTCAATGAGAAACTGTTCGAGAAACGCATTGTTATGAGCATGTATGAGAGCGATCAGAACTTCCTTTAGGTTTTTTGCTTTTTTTACATATTTAACAAGGTTCTCCGGAGAGATTTCCTTATTAAATTCTCTTGTGGCCTCTTCGAATCCAAAATTTTCTCTTGGAGGCAATGAATCAAAAAATCCAAACGACGTATATCCTTCAAATTGGAAAAATACAAAAAACCTCGACTTAATAGATTTTATAATATTTGTAAGATATACAGAGGGATATAATTCTCCCAAAATAAGCTCATCATCTTGCTGAATTACGAAATAGGGTGAGATTGGAGAGACTTGCTTTCCATACATTTCTTTAGGGGGCAATGAGATAAAAGGAAGTTTTTCGGAAATTATCGCCCATAGATCTTCTCGCTTCTTTTCGAGTAGAATTTCCTTTACTTCTTGATACGCATAATAAAAATCTGATTGTAATGACAATAAAGAACTAAGATATACAGAAAGAGAAGCAAAGGTTGCCTCTAAAAGTGGGCGCCGTCCACTGTCCTTTGCTGAAGGCTTCGCTGCTCCTTTCCATGCTCTTAAAGCAGAATAAGCAAATCCCTGGACATCGAAGAATCCGCCGCTCAGAAAGATAAATGAAGGAGATTCTCCTTCCTCGTCAGTGAGAATCTCGCTGGCTTTTTCAGTTAAAGCGGTCTCTAAATCGTCAACATTATACTCACTATGTATTTTCGGCATAATTAAGTATGTATCATCTTTTTTCGCCAAGATAAACACGACCTATAGTGTTAATAGAGTTTATATTTACATTTAATAATACTTTATTGATTTTAAAAGAACTTGTATTATTTTGATTAAATATAATAATATTATATAAGAAGAATAAAAGCAACTCTATTTAATTTTTATTATCATGATAAAGAAACTGTAATGATTTGATAACTACCTAAAACCTTAAAAAATCGGAGCCTTAGCATTCATTAAAGGTTAAATTTAGAAAGCGATTTTTTATTCCAAGTGAAAAGAGAGATTAACAGCAAAAATTAGGTTTCTATCAATTCTTTCACTTTTTCGGTGATTAAGTCGTAATTTTTTATTGATTTGAGATTATTAACAATTATTCGCTCAATGATGTCGGTATTTTTAAAGTACTGATATTCGAGAGATAAATCAGGGTTATTTCCTTTAATTTCCAATAATGCTCCTTTTAAAAATGTTTTAATAAACTTTTCCGACGTTTCTTGAATGTGAAGATCCTCTGGGCTCAAAAATTTGATCTCCACTTTATTCATATCAACTAGATTTAAAATTGCTAGAAGTTGGTCTTTTTGATCTTTTTTACAAAATATTTTTCGTTTTATCTTCGTACCTTTCATTTTTTCTTCTGGAATAGACTCCGTAAAATATTCATCCGCGGTTTTTGATAAGATTTGATCTGCACTCTTAAATGACTTATCCGAGATGACCGCATTGAGATCATTTAATATTTCCCGAATTTCTTCAATTTCATCTTTTAATTCTTCCAGTTGTTCTTTTTTTTTATAATAGAGTTCCCGAAGAGCAGAAAGAACTTTTGTAAGGTGTTCCATCTCGTTATTTTTTTCTTGAGGCAACATTATCAGTGAATATCCTTTATTTAAATTAAAAATTTAATTATTTATAAAAATACACTTGTAACAAAATAAGTAATTTATGAATAATTTTACCAGTTGATGCTATGAAAAAAACAATGATAATAACACCTAAGCCAGAAGACCCCGAAGTTCAACTCTTAAAGCGTGAATTACAACAAAGAGGATATGAGGTCGATTATTTTGTTCCCGCAAGTATAAGAGCCAATATTTACCACTTTCATAAACGATTTGAGGATCTTAATCCCCGCGCAGCATTGGTACGGGGATTCGGTGCTGCCGCCACGCAAAAGATCTTTTTTCGACTTGATTTAC
>WJIN01000302.1 GCA_014730295.1 Promethearchaeota archaeon
CACGTCTCTGTGGACCTCAACACGTTCGTGAATCGGTATTAGGTGGTACTACATGCAGCAGCATATTTAGAGTGAGTCATTTTCAAAAATTTATTTGGACTCAACTGATATCGCTGCGGTTTGATCTTACTTCTTCTATTAATACTATTATATTTAAATTTTTTGGTGGGGTGTCCGTTTGAAGGAGAAAATTTGATGGGCGGGGTGGTGATAAATCTGGTAACTTTTTCCTTTACTTGATTGCTTAGGCGTTGGCGAGGATCCATTCCTACAGTAGGCTCGTCAAGAAAAATAATCTCTGGATTCCCGATTAAAGCCATGAGCATATTTAATATCCTCAACATTCCTCCACTGTATGTTTTTGCCTTTCTTTTACTTTCCTCTACGAAATTAATTGATTTTAGAAGGAAATCAGTTCTTTCTTTTATTTCTTGTTTCTTTAGATCATATAAGATTCCAAATAGCTCGATATTCTCTCTACCAGTAAGAAATTTATAAACAGCTTCATGTTGGGGGCATACTCCAATTAAATTCTTGATTTTTTTTAGATCTTTTTTTATATTGTAGCCATTTACAAAAATTTCACCTTCAGTTGGTTTTAATAAACCATTTAGCATATTGATAGTAGTTGTCTTGCCCGCACCATTTGGACCTAAAAGACCGAGTATCTCCCCCCTCCTAATTTTTAAAGAAAGGTTGTTTACAGCTACCAAATCTCCATATTTTTTGGTTAAATCATTAATCTCAATTGCCATTTCTGCCATAGATTTTTCTTTTTTACTTTTCGTTTGAGACATTTTTATTCATTATTATGTTTTTTATACTATAGATAAAATAGTATTGAATATACTTAAGAGATTTTGAGTCCAATTTTTATCCATTAGAATTTAACAAGGTAGAATTTGAAAATAACAAATTGATGTAGTATTGTGGAAAACTCTAAGTATTTGAGTTAAGGTTTGAATAAAGTGATGTAGCCTTAATACTCTATCACAATAAAAATATTTAATTAGTAGTTGAAATACAAGATTACTATGTACTTTACTAAATTATCAGAATGGCCATCGGCTAAGATTTTAAAGCGAATCGTGATCGGTGCAATAATTCTTCTCGTCATCGTATATCCTTTTATGAGCTGGTATTTTATGATATCTGAATTCCCAGTCGGGTTCTTTGAAAGCCAATTGTCGTTTAATGGAGAGATTTTGAAGGTATATTATAGCATAACTAATATAGACTTGTATAGAATCGGACAACTATTAGATTATGGATTTATGGTAAGTTATGGACTACTGTTCTTTTCTGTTTCACTAATAATTGCACGGAAATTTGAAAATGAATCGAAAGGAAGACAAGTGGGTTTTATTATCGCATTGATCGGAGTATTCGCCGCAATATGTGACGGAATAGAAAATTTATTTATTCTTATCATGCTCGTTGACCCGCTCGGATTCCCGAATATTATCGCAATTGTCCACTCGGTATTTGCTCTCATTAAATATCTCTGTTTTATTCCTGCGTTGGGATATATAATAATCGCTGGGATAGTGCGATTGATTAAAAAATAGTTTTTATTACTTTTTTCTTTTTTTAAAACGTTAAACAGAGCGAGGAGAATTATGGAGAACCTTATTTATTTCAATGCTTCGATGGTCTGTATTTTATCAGCTAATAACAACACTGCTTGTTTGCGATTATTAAAATTTCAATTGCGAGACTCAATTCCTCGGGAACCATTATCCAACTTTTCGCATCCTCAATATTTTGTTCGATATGAGTTGCTAATTTTTGAAGAGAACTATTATACCAGATATAATCACTCCAATTGAAAGCTGCTCACCCCAAATCCCCATGATCGTTTACTCCCACCCATTATTATCTCTTTTCCTTTTTTTAAAACCATATTCACGAAATGCCTCAGCTGGAATTTTAACCATATTATTCTCTCTTACTATTGACCAACCGAATACATATTTTCCGCCTTTTACTAATTGTGGCATAGGTTCCTCTTCTATTAGATATTAATATTGATGAGAAAATTTTTCCCTTAATAAAGATATAGTCAAGTTATCATAAATCTTTGACATGATAGAAATCAGAAAAAAAACTTTGAGTTTAAGAACGTAAATCAATATGCATAAATACTTAACTTACAATAATTTCAAAAACGTACATTATTATGATTCTAAAATTAAAATGTGGTTTCGCTCAAAGAATTAACGAGTGCTCGAATCATCATATTATGTTGATCGAACGAGATTCTAAGATTGAGGAGGACTTGAAGGATCTTTTTAAATTCTTTAAAGAGAGCATTGAGATTTCTAAAATCCGGCGTTTGCATAAATATTACAAGATAAAATCATCTAATCTCGCCATAATCATCTCCCTTCTCTCAACCATCTTGGAACTTATCCCAGAAGCTGTTGTCGTTAATGAAGCTAGTGTAATATGACCGACTATTTCTCTCCCGCTCTAATCTAAAGCTCTCATAATTTTTAATTACAATGGAGTTTTACTACAATTAATCCCTCCTTGTAGAATAAATATGAAATTAACGACAATAAAAAAAAATAATCAAGAAATCGCCGCCGTGATGGTACGAAACCGTTTCTTTCCAATTCCACAAATAAATAAAACCTTATCTACAGAATGGTATAATACATTAGGAGAGATTTTGGAGCACAATCAGCTTGATAAATTGATTTCATGGTTTAATAGTTCAGGAAAAGAAGATCTAGAAAATACTAATATTTTAGGAGTACCCCGATCAGAAATTATCTTTTCTCCGCTTTATCGACACCCACATAAGATATGGGGCATTGGACTGAATTATCGAGACCATGCTGAAGATTTATCCGAAAAAACCCCTTCCCTAATTCCCGCAAGTTTTATGAAATCTGATTCCACCATCATCGGCCCAAATGATACTATACTTATCCCAACACAATCCAGTAAAACTACGGGAGAGGCTGAATTGGGCGTAATTATAAAAAAAAAATGTAAAAATATTCCGCGTGAAGATTGGTTAGAGGTTGTTGCGGGCTTTACCACCATTATTGATATGACCGCAGAGGATATTCTTAGAAAAAACCCACGATATCTTACATTATCAAAAAACTTTGATACATTCTTTAGTTTTGGACCACTTTTAATAACACCAGATGAGTTTGGAGATATTATGGATTTATCGGTGGCGACAGTTATTAATGGGCAAGTCCACGCGAAAAATACGCTCTCAAATATGACCTTTCCCCCCGATCACTTAGTGTCGTTCCATTCTGAGATTATGACATTATTACCGGGCGATATCATTTCCACTGGCACTCCTAGAGCGGTCCAACTACGTGATGGAGATCTCATTGAATGCCAGATTGACGGTTTTTTCCCTCTCAAGAATCCTGTAAAAGATCTTAAAGATATTTCTTAATTTTTGACCATAATAACTCTCAAAATTAAAAATATAAGCTAATACGGGTATGGGAGGGACGGGATTCGAACCCGCGGCCTCCTGGTCCCAAACCAGGAATCATACCAAGCTAGACTACCCTCCCATATGATAGAAAGAGTGCTTAGACAATAAATCTTAAATCTATATAGAATATTAAATATTTAGTATGTTTTTAATTTTTTTATTCTTATTCCAATACGCATAGAATCTCAAAAAAGAGAATAGGATTTACATCTATAAATATAAAATTATACTAAAATTTTTTATATTTCTCTTTATTATTTTTAATCCGAGCAGAGATGGTAAAGCGAAAAAAGAGTTTTCGAGATTCTGTTATGCCCTCATTTGGTATAAATCAAGAAGGGTTTATACTTTGCAAAGAACACTCAAAATTTGAAAAACTTAAACTAAATACCCATGATTTTTTTCTAAATTTTTTAACTTTCAAAAATTTAACGTGTAAATCATGTCAAAATTATATAAATGACAAATGCTACTTTCCGCAATCTGAACTAATAAAGCTATTGGATGAATTAAATATTTTCCATAATCCCTTTAGATGTCAGTTCTGCGGGAGAAAAATTAGAAATCTTTTTAGTATCCTTCACCACTTTATGAAGGAGCAAGTTTCAAACCAAGGGGAAGCAATGATTTGTTATCGATGCCAAAAGATACTTTTGATGGATAATCCCAAAAAAGGATTTATAGATTCTGCGAAGCTTACAGCGATGTATTCGATAATAAATTTCTTGGGTATTTTAGGTGTTCTCATCTATTTTCCCCTCTTTTCTCTTCTACCGATGATGTTTGACTCATTTCTAATTAGTATCGTTATTCTCTTTGTAATGTCCTATTTTTTTATTCATTATGGGAGATTCTCAATAAAATACTACAAGATTGCAACTCATTTTGAGATGAATTTCTCAGAATTCAAATTGGAATAATGACGAAGATATCTCATCTAATCCATTATCGAAATAGATCTTACATATTTGGTTTTCATGCATTTGATTCTTATAGATATCGTTTCTGGAACTGTTCGTAAAGTCTTTCTGCCGCATCGATAATGTAATTTCTATTTTTAATAAAAGAAATTAGCTCATCAGGAATATTACTATATCCATAATAGGCACCAAGAAGGGCCCCTCCAATGGCACCCACCGTATCCGTATCTCCTCCTGCAGTCACGAGTTCAAACATACACTCCTCCAGAGATTTAAACTTTTTTAAAAATATAAACAGAGAACAAATCATGGTGCTAAGGGCATACGGATGCACAAATGCCTTACCCAAATATTGTTCAATAAAATAAGGAGAATTAACACCTAACTGAGAGAATTTTATAAGTCCAGACTCTATCGTGAGGTCCAGATTATTTCTCAAAAGATCCATTCCATCAGAAAATTCTCTCCATACAGACTTTTGAGAATCCAAGATAGTCAATATTATACTGTCCAAAAAATCATCGATATCTAAACCACCCTCAATTGATTGGTATGTTAAGTATGAGACTGCTCTTGCCATAATTCTTGCTCCCGCTGTCGCGGCGGGATGAGAATGTGTTAGCACACTTTGTGCCTCTGCGGTTTCCAAAAGCTTTTCTAAATCATTGCAATAGAAAAGACCTATTGGAGATACTCTCATTATGGTCCCATTTCCTCCACTATTTGATGCCGCTTTTTGCCATGATATTCCATACTTAAGTTTCTTAATCGATGTCAAACATCCATATCCCGGATCGATGGGGGGATCCTCAAGCCATTTAATAAACTCTTTAACTAGATACTCCATAGTAAATCCTCCTCCTTTTATTAATGCTTCGGCTACATGAAGCGTTAACTGTGTATCATCTGTATAGGATGAGAACTTTTTTTTATTCTTCCATAGAAAATCTTCAACGTATTCGAATTCAGAACGGATCTCTTCCCTCAGCTTCCCCTCAAAAGGCTGTCCTAGTGTATCTCCTATCGCAACCCCAATTAAACTCCCTTTAAACTTATCTAAAAAATTATTTTCCATTTTGAAAAAGATTAGCATTAAATATATTTCAAAACAATTAAATAGGTTTATGAGTTGCCATATTTTTAATATAGTCAATAAGCACTTCTAAACTAAACGGTTTCTCAAGAAATCCCAAAATACCAAGTTTTAAAGCTTCTTGTTTTATGGTTTTGTCAGCGCTAGCAAAAATAATATTTGCGTTTTTTTCTATTGACAAAATCTCTTTAGTGGCTTTTAATCCATCTTTTACTGGCATTCTATGATCCATTAGTATAATATCTGGTTTACGTTCAAATGCTTTAAATTTTTGAACTGCCTCTTCTCCATTACTCGCTGTACCAGCAACCTCGAAGCCGTACAAATCCAGGAACTTCTTATAGAGCGTTTGAATGGATTTGTCGTCCTCGACGATAAATACGCTAACCAGAATTACACCACCCGAGACATATTTTATTAAATGTGTTTGATATCTTCTTTAAGATGAATTGTATGTTTTAATTTACTTTAGAACCCCTTAAAAATACAAGCTTTACATCCTCTAAATATTCAGCATTAAACCAAATACTATTAAACAATATAAAAGTATTTCCTTTTAAATCTAATTCCATAGAAGAATTATGCATTAAAATCATTCCCTCCTCGTAAATAAAAAAATAAATACTTTCATCTTCAATAGTCATTAATTTTAGATACTATAAAAATATAAAATAGGAGGTATATATTTTTAATCATATTGCAAAAATGGTGATAAAAAAGAAAGGTGTTTAGAATTAAAGGAAAGTCTCCATTTCTGGGAAGCTAAGTACAAATCGAGTTCCTTGGCTGGGCTCTTGCTCGGATCTCTTTGTAATTGTGATTTTGCCACCAAAACTTTCTACAATCGCTTTAATTAACATAAAACCTAATCCAATCCCTTCATATCGATTGTAATTGATGCTTTTTTTGGAAATATCGTCTATTAATTTATGGGGAATTCCAACGCCATTATCGATAAATTCGATTTTTATGAATTTACCATTACTATTGATTACTTTCGAAATTTTAATTTGAATTTCTATTAGTTCACTGTTATTATGTAGTACAGAATTTAGGAGAAGATTATAAAATAAATATTCTATTAAATCATTACCCCTTATATAGTAATTTTTTTCCCCTTGGTCCATTATTATTGCAATATTTTGATTATACTTTATATTGTTTTTGAGTTTAGTAATTGATTTTTTTAAATATGCAAAGAGGTTTATTGGAATAAATCTATCTGATTTTTCTTCTAATTTTGATAGAATTTCTACGTTTGTGCTTAAATTTGCCCCTCTGACTACCTGTTTCTCAATAATCTTGAGAATCTCTGTGAAATGTTCAGATTTATGAGTATCGTTCGAATAGAAATCCAATAGTTCCATTGATGTGGTAATATTTTGGAGGATATTATTGATATCATGAGAAAATATATCCCGATACAAATCTATTTGGGTATATGCTTCTCGATAACTTCTCTCTGATTTTGCTAGCCTCCTCTTAGTCTGAATCTCCTCTGTAATGTCCTCAATAGTACTAACAATATTTACCAACCCCCCATTATCATCGAATAGAGGAACGGAATTAATCGAGAGATATTTCATCTCTCCGGAGGAATTCTTAATGCAGTGCTGAACGTTCAGAGCTGGTTTTTTAGTTGTGAAAACTTGGTTGTAAGGTAATTTCTCTTCTGGAAATGGATTGCCATTAAAATCGGTAATAAACCATTCTTCAGAATTATATTGTCTTTTCAAAACTTCATTTTTATTAATACCAAATATTTCTCCTGCACGCTTGTTAGAAAATACAATATTGCCCTCAATATCTAAAACTGTAATAGCTATAGGACTGGTGTCGGTAATTTTATGCATTAATTTTGTTCGATTTAGCAGCACTTTTTCCAAATCTGCCCATTCAGTGATATTTATTGTATATTCTATCGCCCCAATTATCTCTCCTTCTCTATCTTTAACGGGATAACCTTTAATTAACCAACCTCTTCCATCATAGGTCGTTTGTTGCCCTATTTCGGACTTTCCGGATTTTAACGCGGCTTCTATGGGGCAATTTTCACAAGGAGTCTTACTCTTTGCCCACACTTCATAACATTTTTTGCCTATAATATCGCTTAAATTGGCATTTATCGAATCGGTGGCGACACGATTCGCCCATAATATTGTATGGACTTTATCCTGAAAAACTGTATGCTCAATAAGGTTGTGAAGTATCTGATCATCTTTAAGATTAAAAATTTTCTTTTCTTCTGATTGGTTACTATTTAGGTTATTTATTTTGATATGTTTCACCCAAAAATCACAATTTTATCGCGCATCACAGCCCAATATGAATAAATGTACATACTAAATATTAAAAGTTAATTCTTACAAATTAATGATCGAAATCAAGAAAAATTATTTCTTATTATTAATTTTATAATATTAAAATCAAGTGAGAAACGATGAGTGATTTAGGTCCAAAGAAAAAGACATATAAAAACATTCTGCTAATGTATTCTGGAGGATTAGATACAAGCACCATTCTTAAATGGCTCCAGGAAAATTATAATGCTGAAGTTTATACCTTTACCGCAGATTTGGGACAAGAATTTGCCGATCCTACGAGATTTAAAGAAATTGAAGAAAAGGCGAAAAAGTTAGGAGCAAAAAAACATTTTACTGTAGATTTAAAAGATATCTTTTTCGAAGAATATATTGTGCCCACAATTAAGGCGAATGGCTTATACCAAGGAATATATCCCTTAAGTACGGCCGTTGGCAGACCATTAATCGCAATTGAAGCGGTAAAAATCGCGAAGAAGGAAAATATTGAAGCATTAGCTCACGGCTGTACGGGAAAGGGGAACGACCAAATCAGAATTAATACGACGGCTAATGCTTATGCGCCTGAAATTGAAGTGTTGCAACCACTTATTGAATGGAATATGGGTCGCGACGAGGAGATAAAATATGCTGAGCAACACGGAATCCAAATTCAAAATCAAAATAAAAAGTATAGCACAGATGAAAATTTATTTGGTAGGAGTGCTGAGTGTGATATTTTAGAACATCCAGAAATAGAACCTCCTGAAGATTCGAAAGCATGGACTGTTGCTCCAGAAAAGGCACCCGATACTGCCGAATACATTACTATTAATTTTGAAGAGGGTATTCCAGTAGGTTTAAATGGCGAAATGATGAATGGAGTTGAATTGATAAGACAACTGCATGAAATAGGATGTAAGCATGGTATCGGAAGGATTGAACATATGGAAGATAGAGCCATTGGATTAAAATCCCGTGAAACATATGAAGTTCCAGCAGCGCAAATCTTAATAAAAGCTCATAGGGATTTAGAGAAATATGTGTGCACCAAACATGAAAACTCCTTTAAACAATTGGTAGATCACAGATGGACTGAATTAGCCTATGAAGGGTTATGGGTTGACCCCTTACGAGAAGCACTCGAGGCTTTTATTAATGAGATTAATATTAAAGTGACAGGTAGTGTCAAGGTTAAATTATTTAAGGGATCAGCAAATGTGGTAGCACGAGAGTCACCTTACGGTATTTATGATCTAAACCTAGCTACATATGACACTGATAGTTCATTCAACCAGAAATTAAGCTATGGGTTTATACCTTTATGGGGTTTACAAAGCCGGATGGGATTCATCACCAAACGAAAGCTAGAACAAGAAAAAAAGAAGTAACTTATTTTTCATTATTATATTCTCTTTTTATCTTAGATATATAGTTCCACTCAAATAGATTTATTAATTTTTATTCAAAAAAATGAATAACAATTTAAATTATCTCAAATATTAATATAAGAACAAAGAAAAGGAAACTATAATATGTGAGGAAATATAGTTATGAACCTT
Source organism: Promethearchaeota archaeon (assembly GCA_014730295.1). The sequence continues at coordinate 9,348 of WJIN01000302.1, forward strand.
AAAAAATTATCAGAGTCAGGGAGTATAACTTTCACCGCAATGATTACTCCATTTAAAGAAGATATGGAAATAGACGAGGGGAAGTATCGGGAATTCATTCGCTTCCAGATTGATAATGGATGCCACCCGTTAACAATGGGCACTACGGGAGAGAGCGCAACTCTCTCACATGATGAACATCATAAAGCTATTGATATAACAATTGACGAGGCGAGAAAAAGCGGCAAAGATCCCTTCGTTTTGGCGGGAACCGGAAGCAACTCAACCAAAGAAGCAATTTCTTTAAGTCAATATGCTGAAAAAGCAGGGGCAGACGGATTATTAATAGTGGTTCCCTATTATAACAAACCAGTACAACACTCACTTTATGACCATTATGCTACAATTGCAGATGCGATATCAACCCCAATTATTCTTTACAATGTTCCAAGTAGGACAGGTCGCAATTTAGAACCGGAAACAGTATCTAGATTGGCATATGCGAAAGATAATATCGTGGGGATTAAATGTGCGAGTGGAGATATCCATCAAATTACTACCATAATAAAATCTACTCCCGATAACTTTTTAGTCTTAAGTGGTGATGATCCATTGACTTATCATTTGATGGCATTAGGTGGTAGAGGCGTTGTTAGTGTCGCATCAAACATTATTCCGAAACGGATATCGGACTTTATAAACTTAATGGGAAAAGATAATTGGGTTAAAGCAAGACGAGAGCAACTGGAATTATATGACCTATTTAAAATTCTATTTATAGAAACTAATCCTGGTCCGGTTAAATATGCAGCTGAATTAATGGGTATCATGGATGGTAGTTTGAGATTACCACTTACCCCTCCTTTAGATGAGAACAAAAAAAAGATTAAAGCGGTTTTGGATCAATTAAATTTAATCTAAATTCATTTTTTTATAGGTGTTTTTAATGTTAAAAGTATTAGTATTCGGACCCTCTGGGTCTATGGGAACGCTCATTTCTCGATTAGCTCTGCAAGATAAGGAAATTGATGTTGTCGCGGCGTGTGATGTAAACAATATTGGAGAAAAATTAGCTGATGTCATTGGCCAAGCAGATCCCAATAATATAATTATCGCAAACATAGATGATCTTAAAAATGTTATTAAAGAAACTCAACCTGAGGTTGCGGTTGATTTTACAGTAGCAGAAGCAACCGAAACAAACTCAATAATTTGTGTTGAGAACGGAGTCTCGTGTGTCATTGGTACAACAGGGTTATCCGAGGAATTCAAGATAAAATTTCAAAAAAAAATCGAGGAATACAATATTCCCGCGGTAATATCGTCTAATATGGCAACAGGAGTTAATGTCTATTTTAAAATGATTTCTATAATTTCAAAATATTTGCAAGATTGGGATATAGAGATAATTGAAGCTCATCATCATAGAAAACGAGACTCACCTTCAGGTACTGCTCTTACTATAGGAAAAATCATATCTGAGGCAATTAATTCTGATTTTGAGGAAATTGCAAAATTTGGCAGGGATAAAGGTCCCAATAAGAGGGAATTAGGCGCGAAAAATGAGATTGGGGTCCATTCTATAAGAGCAGGAGATATTGTGGGAGATCATATCGTACTCTATGCGGGCTCGGGAGAAAGAATCGAGTTCAAACATCAAGCCCATAGTAGAGATTGTTTTGCCACGGGAGCTATTAAGGCGATAAAATTTATTGCAAAACAAACGGAACCGAAAATCTTTGAAATGAGAGAGGTTTTGTCTTTAAGATAAGTAAACAATTTTTATCAAACTTTTTTTTAAGTTATATTTAGGAAAATATCTGGTGTCTTAGATTAATACTTTGGGTTATAATCGTAGTGTTTTTTTGGAAATCTTCATTAGTATAAATAGTGACTTTTCTTCCTTTTTGGTGATATGAATTTTTTCATGAAAAATAGTAGGATTAAGGAGTTCATAGAATCATATTATAGCATTATATTAATAACGATCATATTGTTATTAGTGTCACTTACAAATTTGGTTAATTTCCTATTATTTCATACAATAACAGAGCTTTTTAGTATTGTAATTGCGATAAGCATTTTTATTATTGGTTGGCACACACGAAAATATGCAAACTCTCAGTTTTTTGTTCGGTTCGGCATAGGAGCAATATTTGTTGCGATAATAGATTTATTGCATACCTTATCCTACGAGGGTATGGGAATTTTTACAAATTATGATGCTAACCTCCCCACACAATTATGGATTTTAGCACGTTATATACAAGCAACCTCATTTCTCATCGCAATAATCCCTTTCACATTTGAAAAAAGCACCTATTTTTTGATTCTTATCTATATAATTACCACCAGTATTTTTTTGACTTTTATTTTCACGGGTTATTTCCCCGATTGTTATATTGTGGGAGTAGGACTGACTCCCTTTAAAATTATCAGTGAATATATTATTATTTTACTTCTCGTAATAGCTATTATAATATTATATACATATAAGAAGGAATTCTCAAAAGAAATCTCTATATTGGTCATTTTATCTTTAATTTCAACTATAATTTCGGAATTCGCATTTACATTGTATATTAATGTGTATGGGATTTCTAACTTCATAGGACACATTTTTAAGATTTTATCTTTCTTTTTCATCTATGTTGGAGTAATACAATTGGGATTAAAAGACCCAATGCGCGTTTTATTTAAACAGTTAAAAGAAAGAGAGGCTTCATTAAATCAAGCTTATAACCGCACTAATTTTTATAAAAATTTGTTCGCTCATGATATCAATAATATCTTCCAAAATATTATCTCCTCATTAGAGCTTTACGATTTGGAGGAAAATAATATTCAGAAATATCATGATAATATAAATAACCAGATAGTACGAGGAAAAAAATTGGTTAAAAATGTAATAAAGCTTACCGAGCTGGATGATTATAAGGAAGAACTAAAAAAAATAAACCTAGGCAAAACTCTTACAAACGCAATATCGTTTCTGAAAGAAAGCTACTCTAATAAAAATATTGAAATCGATTTCAATCTTCCAGAAGAACGAATAGAGATCCAAGCAAATGAACTTATTAACGATATTTTTGAGAATATCTTGATAAATGCGGTTAAATATAACCAGGATAATACTATTAAAATTAAATTAAAAATATCGGTAATAAAACAAAAAAACCAAAAATATGCAAAAATCCAATTTATTGATAATGGAATTGGCATCCATCCATCCCGGAGGGAGAAGATTTTCGAAACTGATTTTCAAAAAACTTCAAAAACAAAAGGATTGGGTTTGGGCCTCTCTCTCGTAAAGAAAGCAATTGATCTATATAATGGGGACATTTGGGTAGAATCTCGTGTTGAGGGAGACTACGAAAAAGGGAGTAATTTTGTAATTTTAATACCGCTCGCGGAATGGGATTAATAAAAAAAACGTTTTAAATCCTTATTTAAGATGTTTTGGCACTTTTTGTTTTTCGATAAGGTCTTTAAATTCTTCAGCTTTTCGAATAAGATAAGACTTTTTATCTTTTATTAATACCTCAGGAGCTCTTGGTCTGGAATTATATACGCTTGACATTACAAAACCATAGGCTCCCACATCAAGGATAGCCAAATAATCTTCTTCATTGGGCTCTAGTATTGCTCTATTCCTTCCTAAGATGTCTCCCGATTCGCATATAGGTCCCGCAACATCATAATTATTTACCTTCGCATTTGTTCGCAACTTACAAGGGATAATATGATGATAGGAACCATACATAGTCGGTCGGATCAAGGTATTAAATCCCGCATCAATCCCAAGGAATTTTTTGTATCCATTATCTTTTTTTGTATTGATTTGAGTGAGAATAATTCCCGCTTCAGCAACGATAAATCGACCCGGTTCAATTTTTATCACAGGTTTTCCTATCTTATGCTGCTCAAGCAAATCTACCATTGGCTTAATCACGATTTCTTTATATTTTATTAAATCCAATGGTTCCTGTTCGGGATTATACGGGATTCCTAATCCACCTCCAAAATCTATGAACTCGAATTTAATATCAAGTGTGTCTGCTAAATTCATAACAATATCAGTATATTTCCCAATGGCTTTTTCATAATCGGTTGCATCGATAATCCCAGACCCTATATGAATATGCGTTCCAAATCGAGTAAATCCATAATCTTTCGCCTTTTTATATGCTTTAATAACTTGATTATTTAATATTCCGAACTTAATTTCTCTTCCCGCAGTGATTGTATGTGCGTGATGCCCCGCCCCAAATTCGGGGTTGATCCTAAATGAAATCGTACCTTTCTTTTTCCCCAAATCTTCATAAATTCTCGTCAATCTGTCTAATTGGCTAATGCTATCTAAGTTAATATTGACATCATTCTCAATAGCATATCGAAAATCTTCATTAGTAAACATATTTCCAGTATACAGTATCTTATCCGACGGAAATCCCGCTTTTAAAGAGAGAAAAACCTCCCCAGCTGAACTGCAATCTACACTGGAACCTTCAGAATTAAGAATCTTAAGCACAGAGAGGTTTGAGTTTGCTTTAACCGCATAATGAATTTCATTATTCTCATACACGGAATCCAAGAGCTCTTTCAGAATGCGATATCTCTCTCTGATTAAATCTTCATTTATAATATATACTGGAGTTCCATACTGCTCAGCTAAATCACTACATCGGATGTCTCCATAAAAAAGCTCATTGCTTTTGTATTCAAGATCTTTTTTTTTTAACCAATCTTCTTTATTCATTTTAAATTTTTAAGTATACATATTTTTGATTGATCCAATCTTAAGGATTAATTAACTAGAAATTAAGTTGTTTTATTATACCTATAAAAACCCTTTCAACGGGTCCTTCCATAAGAACGCTTTCTCCATCAAATGTTATAATGAGATCCCCTCCATCATTATGTACAACAATCGGTTCACCTCTCGCAAATTTTCCAAGGATGACTCCCGCCACTACGGAAGCGCAACTTCCCGTTCCGCAAGAATTGGTAATACCAACCCCTCGCTCAAAAACTCTCATTCTACATTCATTACGCGAGATAACCTTCACAAATTCAACATTAATCTTATTGGGAAAGCGTTTATGAGTTTCTATCGCAGAACCGTATTTATTTAAGTCATTATCATCTAATTGATCGTCTACAAAAATCACCGCATGTGGATTTCCCATTGAAACCGCTGAAATATTGAAAATCTTATCTAAGACAGGAAGAGGTTCGTTGATACATTCGAAAGAATCATTCTTATCAGGAATAATTGGAATTTCTTCACACTGTAATATAGGTTCTCCCATATTTATTTCTACGCTCGTCACCTCATCATTTCCCGTCACCTTTAATCTCGCGTGGATAATTCCTTTTAAAGTTTCAATTTCAATTTCCTGGGATTTTATGATATTATGTTCATAGATGTATTTAGCGAAGCACCGAATTCCGTTACCGCACATCTCAGCCTCTGTTCCATCGTTATTAAAAATTCTCATTTTAATATCCGCCATTTCAGATTCGCATACATATATTAACCCGTCAGCACCGACAGAAAAATGCCATTCACAGAGTTTTTCTGCCAGTCTCGATTTTTTTTTTTCCGGAATTTGAAGTTCGAGATCATTCACGATAATATAATCA
>WJIN01000303.1 GCA_014730295.1 Promethearchaeota archaeon
ATACAAAACATCAAAAAAGGAATAAATAGCGACTCAATAATTCCAGAATTATCCGGAAACGACTATTTTCAATGGATAATAGACAATATGGACGATATTGTCTCAATTTTTGACAACAATTTAAAATTAGAATATATAAATAATGCTCAAGAGCGCTATTCTGGATTTACTACTGAAGAAATTGTTGGAAAAAACACTGCTAAATATATCCATCCCGATGACAGATTTAAAGTGCTTTCCGTGCTCAAAAATGCGTATAAGAAAGGATATGGAGAGGCAGAATATCGCATGAAAACTAAAGAGGGGAAATACATATGGTTACACGGTAAGGGACATTTGGTTAAAAAAGGAGGAAAAACAAAAATAATCGTTATAGGAAGAGATATCACTCAGAGAAAGAAGTTAGAAAAGCAGTTAACGCAGTGGAATAAAAAACTTGAAGAAATGGTTGAAAAACGCACGAGGAGACTAAAAGAATCGCAAGAAAAATATCAAATACTCACGGAAAATGTAAGCGATTTGATTATGAGTGTTGATTCAAATCTTAATATAGACTATTTCAACCATCAAATCCATAAAGAAATATTAGGTTATAAAGAAGAGGAGCTAGTCGATAAGCCAGTATCAAATATATTGCATCCAGAGGAATATCAAAAAGCATTAGACACGGTTAAGCAAGCTTTTGAAAATGGGAGTGCTAAACTCGAATATCGAGTAAAGCATAAAAAGGGTAACTTTTTGTGGTTTGAGTCAAAGGCAAGAAGATATACCAATGAGGAGGGGGAAAGAAAAGTTATAGTCATATCTCGAGATATAACCAAAAGAAAGGAAATTGAGCACCAACTAAAAGAACTGAATAAACTGAAGTCAGATCTCCTCAGACGGGCATCCCATGAACTAAAAACCCCTTTAGTCGCAATCAAGGGAAATACGAATTTCCTATTGGATAATTATAGCCAGTTTACGCACGATGATGTAATTGAAGTCTTGACTCAAATCCGTTCCGGCGCAGATAGATTACAAGATCTCATTAATGAGATTTTAAAAGCATCTAAACTTGAATTAAAAACACATACATTCCACCCAGAATATGAGGACCTCACATTTTTGATACGATTTGTTATTGATGAGTTAAAAGGATACATCCGCACTCGCCAGCATCAATTAGAGGTTAATCTTCACGAAGATTTAAGAGTAAAATGTGAAAAAGAAAAGATCTATGAGGTTTTCACCAATCTTTTATCAAATGCGATAAAATATACCCCAAAAGGGGGTAAAATCACGATTAAATCACAAAAACTCGAAGAAAAAATTGTTATACATATCCATGATACAGGTATTGGTTTTACCGAAAACGAAAAGAAGCATATATTTAAGAAATTTGGCAAAATTGAGCGTTATGGTGCCGGATTTGATATAGAAATTAACGGTCATGGATTAGGCTTATATAATTCTAAGAAATTAATTGAATTACATGGCGGAGAATTATGGATGGAATCTCCTGGTAGAAATAAAGGATCAACGTTCTACTTTTCTCTGCCGAGGAGCTGAATCTTCCTAATCTTAATTTTTTCTGTATTCTGATCTTTTATAATATTCAATTTAGGTTTATATATTTTCATTCCTTACCTAAAAAGGTAAAAAAGCTAAATTTTTTCTAAGAGAAAATGACTAAATCACAATTTGATTGTATCATAATTGGGGGCGGTGCTCCAGGAGCAGGTATAGCAAGGGATCTTAGCTTGAGAGGCTTGAAGGTGTGTTTAGTGGAGAAGAACGATCTTAGTGAAGGGACTACTGGACGTTGTCATGCGATGCTTCATTCTGGAGGACGATATGTATATAAGGATAGGATTGCCGCAACTGAATGCGCCGAAGAGAGTGAAATTCTATTGAAAATTGCGCCCCATATTACGGAACTTTGCGGAGGGTATTTTATTGCGGTCGATGACGAAGACGTAGAATATGGGGATGTCTTTCGAGAAAGCTGTAAAAAGGCGAAAGTTTGGTGCGAGGAAATCTCTCCCCAGGAGTTTTTGCAAGATGAACCGAAATGTAATGACAATGTAGAACGAGTATTTAAAGTCAAAGATGGATATATAGATCCTTTCTTACTTACGATTTATAATGCTTATGATGCAAAAAAGCATGGCGCGGAAATCCGTACATATTCAAAGGCAACTGACTTAATTATCGAACATGGCAGAATAATTGGAATAAAAGTCTTGGATAAACTTCATAATGCAACTTACGAACTTTTTGGAAAATTCACGGTTAATGCGACTGGACCTTGGGCAGCATATTTAGAAAAAGACTTAGAATTGGAACAAAATTTAAAAATTGCTCCTACGATGGGTACTCTTTTAGTAATTAAGGATCGCTTAGTTTCACACCTTATTAATCGCTTACGAGAACCAGGAGACGGAGATATAATCGTTCCGAGTCATCAGTCAATTATTTTAGGTACCACATCTAAATTAGTGGCTTTAGAAGAGTTAGACAACCTACTCCCCAATAAAGAAGAGATAGAATACCTTTTAAACCTTGGAGAGTACTTAATCCCATCAATCAAGGACCATCGACTTATTCGTTTCTATTCTGGTGCACGACCTCTCGTAGCAAGCGGTGGTCCATTGCGAGAGGCTTCAAGAAAATTTGATATTATTGATTATAGTACTGAAGGATATGAAGGTTTGTTAACCATATTTGGCGGAAAACTGACCACATATCGTCTAATGGCAGAAAAAACAGCAGATCTTATCTGTGAAAAACTTGATTATGAAGCGAAGTGTCAAACGGCACAAAAATCATTACCAGGAGGGGAGCAAAAAATAACTCAAAAAGTGTTCGAACAAGAACTTAAAGTAGATGAGAAAACCGCATTTGATATGAAATATAAATGGGGTACATACTATAGCGATATCCTTTCCTTGTGTGAAAACTGTATGGATTCTTACACCTCTCTTGACAAACCGAGAACCATATGTGAATGTGAAAACGTAACAGAACCAGAATTATCGTGGACAAATAAGAATTTAATGGTAAAAGTTATGGATGATTATCGTAGAAGAACTCGACAAGGAATGGGTCCCGATAGGATGATGTGTCCCGTGTGTTTCTCCTTGGAGGTGGTCGATCTCGGTAGGACATTTTATTGTGAGGAGTGCGACAACACTTACGATAAGGGACCCTATTTCCCATTTTATCGCCG
>WJIN01000035.1 GCA_014730295.1 Promethearchaeota archaeon
AACAAAAGCCGATTTTAATGAAGAAAAATTTATCGCCATAAAAGTAGGAATGGGTTCTGGCTCTATCTGCTCGACATCAATTCAAACAGGGGTGGGTGCTCCGACCATATACGCAACCGCGCAAGTGGCGGATGCAATAAAAGATTATAATACTAATATAGGACTAATCGCCGATGGTGGTTTTAAGAATCCTGGAGACTTGCCTAAGGCTTTTTCTGTTGGAGCAGATATGATTATGTCGGGACATTTCTTCGCGGGATGTACTGAAAGTCCTGGATATATTGATACAATTCAAGGGCGGAAAGTGAAAGTCTACAGAGGTATGGGGTCAAAAGAAGCGCGTACCACGAATTATGTACTTGATAGGTATGTAGAGGGCGCAAAAACCCTGCCGGAAGGAGTATCGGATTATGTACCCTATGTGGGCGAATTATCGGGAGTCATCGAATCGCTTACTGAGGGCTTGTCAAATGGGATGATCTATGCGGGAGCTAAGAATATTGAGGGGATGAAAAACGCAAAAATAGGATTGGTAAGCGCGGTCGGCATGATGGAACAGAAACCCCACGATCTTATGGGGAAGTACTAATACGATATTAATTTATTTCTACACTATAGTTGTTAAACCACCAAATATATTTTTAACCTATTTAAGCTTAATTTCATAATAAAGCTGATGATTTTATCATGACAATAATTCTCATGACATTCTTGGTATAACACCTAAAGCTGATATCTTAAAAAAAAAGGAAAATATATTTAAAATTATTCAAGCTACTTTCAATTTCTTAATAGACTTCATCTCCCCTTTTCATCGCCTCTCTATCCCTAAGATCCTTTCTCTGAACTTTACCAACTAATGTCTCAGGAAGTTCTTTTCGAAATTCAATGATTTTTGGCACCTTATAAGGTGCTAAATTATCCGATGCAAATTTTTTTATATCTGCTTTTATCTCTTCGCTTTCTCGATACTCTCCCTTAAGGACAACATAAGCTTTTACTATTTCACTACCTTGTAATTCTGGATTAGGTAGGCCGATAATCGCAGCACTTTCAACAGCCTCGTGCTCAAATAGTAAATCTTCAATTTCTCGTGGATAAACTTTAAATCCACTTACATTAACCATATCCTTTTTTCTATCTACGATAAATAAATATCCATCTTCATCTAATTTGGCGATATCTCCTGTCAATATCCATCCATCTTTTAATTGATTTTCAGTTTCTTCAGGTTTATTCCAATATCCTTTCATCACTTGGGGACCCTTAATCATAAGTTCCCCCCTTTCTCCAATAGGAACAATTTTAGTATAATCATCGATATCTACTAGCTTTATTTCTGTATCTGGGAATGCTAATCCAACTGAACCAATTTTTCTTTTCCCATTTATAGGGTTACTATGTGTCACTGGGGAAGTTTCAGTCATTCCAAAACCCTCAAGAATTTTCCCTCCAGTTCTTTCTTCAAATTCTTTCAAAACTTCAGGAGGCATCGGAGCAGCTCCAGTATTACAAACCCTTATTGATTTCAGATATTTTGCATAGTCTTCTAAATCATCTCTCTCTAAAAGCCGCATATACATAGTAGGGACTCCCGGAAATAAGGCGGGTTGAGTTGCTTTTATTGCTTCAAATAGAGATTTATGATCTCGTGGATCTGGATTTAATGCTATCGTCGATGCATTGTAGATCGGGGCATTCATACAAACTGTCATACCATATATATGGAATAGAGGTAGATTAGTAAGAGTAGTATCTTTTCCTCTTTCTGTTTCTGATTCTACCCACTTGTTCACTGCTACGCAATTTGATACAATATTATAATGTGTTAACATAGCTCCTTTAGGTAATCCCGTAGTTCCTCCGGTATATTGTAATATCGCAATGTCCTCTTTTGCATTTGTATTAAATGAAGGCAGTTTAGGTTTCGTGTTTCTTATTAACGTCAAGAATTGTGTAGTCCCAGCTATTTCTGGGGGACTAGTTGGTGGATTTGGCGAATAGTCTAAAATGTTAGTTATTATTATATTTCGCAAACGTGTTCTTTCTTTAATCTTGTTTATTTTCTGTAATTGATTGTCCCATGCTATAATTGTTTCTGCTCCGCAATCATTCAATTGATAGGCTAATTCATGCTCTGTATGGAGAACACTGAGAGCGGTGACGATTCCACCTGCTTTCATTATTCCATAAAAAGAAAATAGAAACTGGGGCATATTGGGCATTAAAATAGCAATGGCATCACCCTTTCTTACACCTAATTCGTATAATGCTGTTCCCAATCTATCAGCTATATTTTTGAAATCTTTATAAGAAACTTTTTTACCCATAAACCAAATAGCCGTATTTCTCCCAAAATCTGAAGCTGCTTCATCAAGGAAATTATATATATTTATTTCTGGATAATCTATATGAATTGGAACATGTTTATCATAGTGCTCTAACCATGGTTTTTCCGCATATGGATTCTGACTCATTATTTTAACAACTTTTTATTTTTTTATTGTAGTAAAACTATATTTACGATAATAAAAATATTTAATTAATTTCACAAAATTTTAGTTTTCTTAAAAAGTTTTTTTTCCGTTAAAGATAAAAGATCAATCACAATTATTGAGTAAAGATTTACAAGTTTTAAGCCGTTTTCTTTCTCTTTGCCATTGAAAGGATAATACCCTTATAGATATGTTTATTTAAAAAATAAAAATCTAAAATATTTAAAGAAATAACATTATTTTATTAATTACTTTCTATTAGATCGATTGAGTTAATAGCTGTTTCACAGACATAATCACATTTATCATGTATTAGTTTCTTTAATCCTGATATTATTTTAGGATCCTTTATGCCTATTTTTCCAAGAGATTCAGATGCTCGCCATCTTACTTCTGGTTTATTATCTTCCAAAGCATTAAGCAGTAATTCAATCACCAACTGTTTATTTACTTTTATCTTTCCAAGAGCTAAAGCAGCTTCACGTCTAACTTCAAATCTGGGATCTTTTAATGAATTTTCTAGCGCAAATACAGCCTTTTCCGATTTTTGACCAATTTTACCCAAGGTTCTTACAGCTTCGACTCTTAATTCTTTTTTTCCTGTTAATGCGTCATGCAAATATAAAATAAGAACTTTAATAAAACGAGAAATCTTATTTTCAATTTTGTCCTTAGATTCAACATTGGCTAACGATTCAGTATAATATATAACGGATTCTACAGCATCTTCAGCGTCTCTTCCAATACCTCCTAGAGCTGAAAGTATAATTATTTTATTCTTAGTTTTAGATTTTTTCAATTTCTCTAATAAAAAAGAAATAGCTGGTTTTCCAATGCTTCTTAAAGCATATGCTGCCTTCCCTCGAACTACTTCTTTTTTATCTTCTAATTGTTCTGCTAATTTTCTTAAAGCTTCTGGACTTTCCGTGCCTAGATCTCCTAATGTCTCAGCAGCTGTTTTTCTTACACGTGTCTTTTTACTTTCTAAAGCATTTAATAATGGAAAGACAGTTTTTTCACCCAATTCAGCTAAAGTGTCCATAACCTTATGCCTAACCCTCCAATCTTCATCCTCTAAGGCATTAATTAAATCCGGAATTGCCTTATTTGTACCCTTCCCAATATTACTTATTGATTCTGCCGCTGCAGTTCTTACTTCCCAGTAAGGATCTTTCAGCAATCTCATCAGAGCAGGTAGGGCAGCATAAGCTTCAGATCCTATTTTCCCTAGAGAAATTGCTGCTGCTTCTCTAACTTTTTCAGACTCATCTTCAAGAGATTTAATTAAGTTCGCAATTGAGTCATATTTAGCGCTCCCTATTTTTCCTAATGCTTCAGCAACAACCTTTCTAATTTCTAAATTATTATCATATAGACGTTCTGTCAAATGGGGAATTATCTTTTCCGCAGCGGGTCCAATTTCTCCGAAAGTTCTGACTGTTTCACGACATATGCTCCAATCCTCGTGGTCTAAACATTCTTTTAGCTTTGGAATCGCCTCCTTAGCTTGCCTAGCGACATTACCCAATACATAAATTGCATTAAATTTAACCGATCTACTTTCACTATCTAAGAACTGTATCACATCATTTACAATCTCAGGGTTATCATTAATTTTATTTAGGATTAGATTCACTCGTGCATCTCTCAATAGTTTTTCAATTAAACTTGACATTTTTTTTCCTCCTTATATTCCTAAATAGGCCTCTTTAATTCGAGGTTCTCTTTTTAGTTCTTCACTTGTTCCTCTCATTTCTATCTTACCATCTTCCAAAAGGTAAATTTCATCAGCAACTTCAAATGCTAACACCGCATCCTGCTCTACTAATAAGATCGTTTTACCATCTCTCTTAATCTCTTCAATAGCTTCAAATATGGAATCTTTTATTTTGGGAGCTAATCCTAATGAAGGCTCATCCATTAGAAGTAGTTTTGGATCTCCCATTAACGCTCTTCCTATTGCCAAAATTTGTTGTTCTCCTCCACTTAAAGTTCCAGATCGTTGCTTTTGTCTTTCTTTAAGACGAGGAAAGAGCTCAAAAACAAATTTTAGTAGTTCATCAAACCTTTGTTTATCTTTAAGTAAATATGAACCAACTTCTAAGTTTTCTAAAACAGTCATATCATAAAATAACCTTCGTCTTTCTGGACAATGGATTATCCCTCGTTTAACAATTTGATGTGGTTTAAGCTCGTCTATTCGCTCGTTTTGTAGAAAGATCTTCCCTCTATCTGGTTCTTCTAATTTAGTTATAACTCTTAAAAGAGTTGTCTTTCCTGCTCCATTTGGACCGATAACAGCGGTTAATTTACCTCTCTCCATACTCATATTTATTTCTTCAAGTGCTTTTGCCTTTCCATAATAATGATATATTTTTTTTATTTCAAGCAAATTCCTCACCTTTTCCTAAATATGCTTCTAACACAATTCTATTATTTGCAACTTCTTTTGGAGGTCCATCAGCTATAAACTTTCCTTGATGCATTGCAATTACTCGTGGTACTAAATTCATTAATTCTCTTAGGACATGCCCGGTCATGAAAATAGTTACACCGTCGTTATTTAATTTTTTTATCAATTTTGTGAGTTCTTTCTGTTCTTCGTGACTTAATCCACTAAATGGTTCATCTAATAGTAATAGTTTAGGATTAGTCGCTATTGCTTTTCCTATCTGCAATTTCCGTAGATTTCCATGGGGTAAAATAATAGGAGGTATACGCGCTTTATCAATTAATCCTATAGAGTTCAATATTGTTGTAGCATATTTATCCATACTCATATTACTCCATGCTTTTTTTCCTCTGGGAGATAAGCATGAGACTTTAATGTTGTCTAAGACAGAGAGAAGTTTGAATGAACGTACTATTTGAAAAGTTCGTGCTAACCCTAAATTTACTATTTTGTGGGGTCTCATTCCTGTGATATTAACTCCATCGAATATTATTGTTCCGCTACTTGGATTTTCAAATCCAGAGATTAAATCAAAGACAGTTGTTTTGCCCGCTCCATTGGGCCCAATGAGTCCGATAAATTCTCCTCGCTCTATTTCAAAACTAAAATCGTTCACAGCTGTTAATCCCCCAAATTTCTTCGTCAAATTTTTAACTTCTAACATTATTCCCATATTATTTTTTCACTTCCTAATTTTCATTTTGCCAATAAAATATCCTTTAATTCTTTCAAATTGTCTACTAAGGGTTTAAGCATCCCATTTGAAACAAAACGGACCATGAGTATTAAAACTATAGATAAGCTGACTAAAGCAAAAGGAAGACCCGCCTCCTCGATAAAAGGTAGTCCTGACGTTAGTTTAATCAAGATTTCTTGTGCCCATAAAAATACAAAAGTTCCTAAAGCAGGTCCAGAAATCGTGGCAATTCCTCCTATTGCGGTGAAAATAATGGGATAAAATGAATAGCTGACATTAAAAGCATAATATCCCGCGTATCTATTGAAAAATACAAATAGTCCTCCAGAGACACCAGCAAAGAATGCACTTATAGCGAACGCAATTATCTGATATTTGGCAATATTTATACCTGAAGCTTTTGCTCCTTTATGGTCATCCCGAATTGACTTCAGTCTTGTTCCAAAATTAGATTTCACTAATATGAATAGAAAAACAAGTGAAGCAACCATAATCACTAAAATAATGAAGTATACTGTAGTAAGATTTAGGTCTTCAGATATGAAAGGAACACCTCCTATTTCTTCTAAACCAATCTCGCCCATAAAAAACAATCTGAACATAATAAAGCCAAACATTAGAGTACCTAATGCAAAATAAGGTCCCTTCAATCTCATTGCTGGTATAGCGATTAATAACCCTATAATAAT
>WJIN01000304.1 GCA_014730295.1 Promethearchaeota archaeon
CCCCACTCCCGCATTGTATCTCCGAATCACTTGCCTCTTCAGATTAGAACTTATCTCAATCTTCTTTCTACCCCAAACACCGCCTTCGTCCACATAACGTTCTCTCCCTTCACGAGAACGCTCTTTGAACAATTCTACTTCGAACTGAGCTACTGCCATTAGAATATGGGTCAATAATCGCCCCTCTATTGTCGTCGTGTCGATACTTTGTTCGGTTGCTATGAATTTTTTATTGTTGGTTTCCAGGATATCTATTAAATTCGAGAGTTGTTTCACGCTCCTTCCAATTCGATCCAATCGAACCACGATTATTCCATCTAAATCACCCTCTAATAACCTTTCCATCATCCTTTCATAGGCGGGGCGATTTTTAAAAGCAGATATATCTTCGTCATCGAACCACCGTATGACCTCATACTTATCATCGTGAGACTCTATGAACTTATGTATGCTTCGCCGTTGGTTTTCCAGATTACCTCCTTCCACTTGAGCCCGAGTAGAGACACGGCAATACGCATACAATCTTAACTTTTCGGTCACTTGTTCTCACCCCTATTTAGTAAAATGCGGCCCGATCTGGGACCATCCAAAATCCAATTCAATATCCTTAATATATCGTGATAATTCATTTCAAAACCTTGTTTATTTCTTTCCTTTCAAAAACATTCATTTTTGAAATACCGTAGTCTTGCCCATATAAAAAAAAGCAGGTAGAGATGTAAAAATACATTACATCATTTATTATATTAATCTCAATTTTAACTAAATCTTAAACAAATCCCGTGCTTCGTTTATTAGTATAAAATCTATACGAATAATTCTTGAACTCCTTCACGAGATCTGAAATCTGGTCAAAACTAAATGTCCTTAACCATTCTATACGATCTTCATCACCCGCATACTCCCGATGTTGATCGAAAAAGTTATTTGGACGATTTAATTTACGATCCATTCCCTTATATCTCATTTCAGGCAGTATAAGAAATCCCCTAAAGTATTTCGTGGGATTCCTGACTAATTTTTTTTTACAGTTTGGATTAAAAGCAAAACAAACGATTTTTAATATATCTTCTAATAAATGGGGATGATATTCTATTATTGGTATTCCATATTTCTCACTATGCTTTTCTATGGTAATTGTCTCATAACTCTCATAGATAGATTCAATATTAAATGTCGGATTCTCTGGATCAAGTTCCCAATAATTATAGCAACCATAAATTCTTCCGTCCGAGAAAATCTTTATTTCATTTCCATAGGTCTCATTTTTGTATTTAATGTGAGAAGGAACGGAATAGACTTGGGAATTACCAAATAATCTCTGACACCCACCGTAAATAATGTTCTAATTTGGATTTATGCCTTGGATTGGGCATAGAAACCTTTATACCCGTGGTTGTTGTGCCACTTACCATTTGATTTATCCCATCAAATGAAAGATCGACAAGACCAGGAGAACAAGTTGCGGGAATTAGACAGAAAAAAATGTAATCAATTATTTTATTAAATTTCTCACGAGTTAGTGTATGGTTGGAGGTTAGTTTTTTTCCAATCCAGTCATTAAAATCACGGATGATGCTCTCTTCATCAGCGGAAGAAATGGAGAGTAAATCAACAGAAGCATTAAAAACCTTATCTAGAATCCATTTAATGAACTTTTCGATATTTGGGATAATTTTCTTAACGACGGAAGGATCGGGATAATTTTCTCTGTGTTCCACACCATTTCGCATCTCATTCAATTTCCAAATTGATTTTTCAATATTTGGTGGGGGTTGATTTCCCTTGCCGATAAATTTTTTAAATCGCTTTTCAAATCCCGCCCTGTAGTCAATATTATAATCTTTAGTCGCTTTTCCTAATAAGTTTTCAACACACCAATGTAAATTATGAATGCACAATATCCTATTGGGAATTGAATCATCTACCAGGTGGGTCACGCCGTGTTGATAAATTCTTGCGACATAACTCACTTCTTCTTCAGAAATATTCATATTAGATTCCCTTTTCCTTCACATTAAAACTTCCTTGATAATTTATAGATAAAAATTCATATATATATGTTCTAATTAATTATAAAGCTTTATTGTCAAATGGCTAATAAAATAAAGCCCCAAATATCGTTCCGACAAAATTCCTTTAAGCCTTTTTATCAAGTGGACGAGAGATAAATCACGATAAAGAGATGCTGATTCATTAATCGTAGATGTCCAAACCTTGTTTTAGAAATATTTTATTTTTCTTCACTTTTAGAATATCGTTAAAGCCTTCCCTGAAAACAATGCTTAGATAATCTGAGCATTGCTTCCCTCTTATAAAATTCATCATTTGACTGATGATCTCGGCTTGTCCCGAAAAATGCTTGGTCGTATTTTTTGACGGCTCCCTTCCCTTTTCTCTAGTCGTATTGTTTTGATACGGCTATTTGAATTTATACCTTTGTATAATCATTTAAACTAAGCTAACGGTAGTTATTGAGTTGAGGTTCAATATCTTTTTTTAATTGATTATATTTTTCGTTTAGTTCATCTCGGTTATTAGAAAAGATTTTTTCGGGTATCGGGGTGATCCTATTCACTACAATCGAATATTCCATCTGTAATCTCATACATTCATAAATAAAATCATCATTAAAATTGCATCTCTCGGGCAATGTAAGAAGTTTTGTTTTTATTTCTCTAACTCTCTTCGTGTGTCGAAAAGTTAGCCAAATTTTCTCCATTTCATCTATTATTACACTAACGGTAGCAATAGAACATAAAGCAAGGATAACCCCAATTGTCAAATTGTGAGAAAAAATTAACCACAAAACAAAAATTGAACCTATGAATGTTATTATTAGCGCTACAAATTGTTTTTTAAGCATTTTCCTATTTAACATCATTAATTCGGATTGAAAAAAGGCAGATTCTAAAAAATCTTCATAAAAAGAGATTGATAGCTGAGAATCTTCATTAGAAGAGTAGTAATCATCTAACCTCTTAGAATTCTCTTTTTCTTCCAAAATAATATCAATATCCTCAATGATGCAGTCATTAGGAGAAAATTTTATCCAAAAACTATTCCTCCTAATTCGTTCTCCTTTATTGTGAAGAGTTCGAGAATGATATCTTAGTATTTTATACGCAACCATAAAAAAGAAAATAAGAAATTGAAATGCGACATTAAACGGATACCCTCCAACAAAGAAGGATGTTATGATGTTAGTAATTGTAAGTAAAAATGCTCCCCATTGGAAAGATGAACTATATTTCAAACTTCTTTTTGAGTTATCAAAAAATGGTTTTGCATATCTCATAGATTCCGTTCTATTTTCGAAAAACTTTTTATACATAACTTCCACCTATATTTTGGGAAAATATTCTTTAATTGAAGTAATGTCTTCATTGAGATCTTCAAGGGTTTTATCAATTAATCTCGTTAAATTTTCTCTTTTCTTACCATCATCATTGTATTTTTGATCAAAACAATTCTTACCCGGGTCAGAAGGATCTTCATATCTAGGATTATATTTTACTTTATTGACCCAATTTTCAGCATTTTCTAACCACCACTTTATGC
>WJIN01000305.1 GCA_014730295.1 Promethearchaeota archaeon
CCTCAAAAAAATAATCAAGATCGAAACATATCTGTTTTCTAACTATATCTTTATTTTCTAATTTTGATAACTGTCTAATTTTAACACAAGCTGGACAGAATGTCTCATAATTATTATATTGATAATCAGTAATTTTTTGTCCACAATTTTGACAAAATGGCATAGATTTGGATTTAAATTATAATTTTATTGATTTGATAATTAGTTATATTCATTATAAATATTTAGAAGTTTCCTAAATTCTTAATCCTATCAATATAGAAATCAATGAAACTTAAATTTCACAAATATAATTAGAATTTGATAAGCTTTATTCCATATTTAGATTTCATTTGATTAAATTCCATTTAAAATATTACCTCTATTAATTTTGTTAAGTCAGTGAAATTTTAATAGTAGAATTACTCGTTGAATTATGTCGGGTATAAAAATCTATTAGAAAATTTTAGGAATAAAATAATAATTATCACCGTGAGGTAATTCTATTCAAATTAGACAATTTTCAAACAAAAAAGAGAAGATTTCGAATAAGAATCTTGATTTGGATGAAATTGAAAAGCATTACATTATTTGGTGGCTCGGAAGGTTCCCAAGTCAGCAAGATTTCAATATAGTTAATGATTTACTTGAAGATCTCGATGCTAATATCGTATCGTTCAAAAAATATGTAATTAAATATCGCATTTATCTCACTCAGAAGTTATCTTATCATATCATTTTATATCGAAAAAATTGGGGATTTTCAATAAACATCCATCTTGATATCGGAATTCATACGAAAGCGATTTTTACAAAACAACCTCTCACTATTCTGTCTATGTTATACCTCGAAATAAATAAGGCTAACTATGGAGAATGCTTCATATTACCGCGGTAAGAAGCCAAATTTGAAAAATTCTTGAAATTCAGTAAGAATAAGTAGAATCTACTCTAATTATTTGGAATTTATATTTTTATTTATAAGATTTGAAGAAAGATAATATATATTATGTTTCTTAATCATCTGAATCGATTTTTCGCTTAAATCCGAGATCAGAGAATGTAGTCTTTTTTCGATTTTCTTTTTTTTCAATAATTCTTTTAATTTCTTCATCAAAATTTATATTTGATATCGTCTCTTTGTTGTTTTTTGATTATACTTTACCCTTCTGTTTAGATTCCAATTAACTTCCCCTTAATACTCTTTCTTCAAACCTTCTCTTCTTTCTTTCATTAATCTAGTCATTACAGACTTAGATTTTTCTATACATAAAACTTCTATTCGCTAAAAATTCAGAGACTTAATTAAAAAAATTGATTAGATAACTTATTATATCTATCATAATAGTAGAAAATTATTATATCCTTAATATCAATTAACTTCCTGCAGATGTTTAATTTTCAATTAACAATTTTCTTAAATTTTGAGTTTGAATTAATTTTTAAAGGATCTGTAATAACGTTTTTAACTTATAGATATAATTTTACCTGTCTATTCATCTATCCCTAATGATAAAATTTAAATATCATTAGATGAGTTCTTTATATTGTATAAGAATTTGAATTTACTGTACAAAAGACAAATAAAATTATGAAGATTCTCCATACCTCTGATCTACATTTAAAAAATAATTATGATGAACGATGGTATACTCTAATTAATTTGCTTGAAATTGGGGAGAGAGAAAATATTGATCTTTTTGTTATAAGCGGTGATCTTTTTGACCAAAACTATAATGCTGAATGTTTGAGACCAGAATGTCGGGACATTTTCTCTGATAACAATTTTGAAATAATTTTAATACCGGGTAATCATGATAAAGATTGCTTTGCTGATGGATATGTATTTGGTAATGATGTAAAAGTGATTCGTGAATTCGGAAATCCTTTAGTATATGAAGATATAGCTGTTTGGGGTCTTCCTTTTGAATTTATTACATCCCAAGAAGTTTTTAGCATGTTATATTCGAAAAAGGAAGAATTTATAAAATTTCAGACAAATATTTTACTTTTTCATGGAGATTTAATTGATGCTATGTATTTAGGCAGTCAGTCTGCTGGAGAGGAAGGAGATCGTCAATATATGCCAGTCAAGTTGTCATTTTTTAGAGATCTAGATATTCAATATGTTCTGGGAGGCCACATACATTCCAATTTTGGAGTCTGGGAAATTGATACTGAGAAATATTTCGTATACTCTGGCTCGCCTATTAGTATAACGAGAAAAGAAACAGGTAATAGAAAGGTTAATTTATTTGAATGCGGTTCACGCCCTAGTGAATATAATCTTTCCACTCTGTATTATGAAAACCTCAGGATTACTCTAGATCCCTTGAAAAAACTAGATCCGATAAGTATAATTAAAGATTCATTAGAGAAGTATCCAGATTATGCTAGAGTCCTTCTGAATGTTGATGGATTCATAAATAGCGGGAAAATTGGATTTACTGAAGAAGAATTAACTAACGAGATCAATGAATTATTCGAATCCGTTTGTGAGGAGATTAATATAAAATTTCAAGATATTAAATCAATTCTTCAAGATGATCTGTTCATTAAGTTTTCAGAGAAACTTAAAATAAAAGAAATAGATGAAGATGAAATGAAAAAAATAACAGATATTGTAATAAAAGCATTAATGAAGATTCTAATATGAAAATTCTAAGATTTCAGATATCAGATTATGGTCCTTTACCAGATAGAGGTATATTTAATTTAGATGATTTTAATTTATTCTTCGGTAAAAATGAGAGTGGAAAAACACTTACTATTGACGGTCTTATTAAAAAGCTAGTAGGAGATGTGCCTAAACAGTTTAATAATCTTAATAGAATTGATTATGAACCTGAAGGTTTTATTATCTTAAAAGAGGATTCCAGAGAGCTAAAATTAAAGGATAATAAAAAAGTCAGCGATTTTATAAAAATAACAAATAGCGAATTTGGGAGATTATTCATAATTCGAGATAGCGATCTTACATTTCGGGATAAAAAGAATTTTTACAAAAACGTAACTAACACGCTTCTTGGACTTCGATTGAATGATATTGAAGAAGTTATTAGTAATATTGATGATCTTGGTAATCTTACACCTACTGGAATGTTTAGCGATAAAGCACCATATAAACTTAAAACTAAAATCATGGATGCCGAAAGTACAATTAGAAGAATTAAGAAATTGATCAGGGAATTATATAAACAAAATTACGATATGATAGAAAAACAAATTACTGAGATGATTCATCAACAAGATTTAGTAAAATCCGAAATAAATAGCTATACAGAAGCTAAAAAGAGAAAACTTTATGAAGATTCAACTGAAACTTATTCTGAATTTTGTAAAAATAAAAAGATCTGTTCTAAAAATAAAGACTTCTCATATAAAGAGAAAAGTATATGGATTAAACAAAAACAAACCATAGTACATACTAAAGAAAATCTTGATTCTCTAAAAGAAGAATTGAAAGTTTTAAACAGAAAACTATTCGCTATCAAGCGAGAGATCACTCAAAAAGAACAAGATCTAAGAAGACCAACAAAAATTAAAATGAAATTAGATGATTCTATTAATTTTAAACTAGAATCTTATCGAAAAAAATTTCTAGATAACAAAAAGTCTTTGGAGAAAGAACCGTTATATAAACATATTAG
>WJIN01000306.1 GCA_014730295.1 Promethearchaeota archaeon
CCATAATACCGCAACTAAAGCATCCTCATCATTTTCAAATTTTCGAAAGGCATCTGCGAGTTGTTGAGCAGTTAATCGGTCCACAGCATTTTTGACATCTGGATTATTAATAATTACAGTGAAGACAGGATAATTTTTCTCAATCTCTATTGACATGGTATTTTCTAATCACCTTAAATTTAATCTTATAAATTATTTTTATATCAAAATTAGTAAATGGAATTTATCCACTATATATTTATTTTTATGAATAATTTATCTTTAACTTCGTTTGGATTTACAGTTGAAGCATTCAAATTCATCTCAGAGTATAATATATTCAATTGAAATCAATTGTCTGATTCATAATATAATATTTTTTTGATTAATATAGATATTTGGTATGTTAAGTAATTATTCAGATAAATTTACAACAGTAGGAGAAATAAATATTCTTCCATCTAAACTTTCATTTCCTCAAAATGTTCTTGAAATCTCGCAATGAAGAATTGTATCGCTTCAATTGTGTTCTCAATCTCATGATCTACAATACTGAAAGCATTAGTAAACTCCAACATTGAATAGCCCAAGGAATGATAAATTTTTAAAATTAAATTCTCTGCAATGGGTAATACCAGATTCAAGAAAGATTTAAATGGAATATCAAACTCTTATTTTATGATATATCCCTAATCTCATTTTCAATATAATTAATTCAAATCCAATATGGGTAAAAAATATATATGAGCCTAATTTTTCTACAAATATTCGTCCTGATATGTTTCTTCAGCCTTATAATTGTACTATTCTTCGATAAACTAGATTATCTTTTATACTCAATCCTTTTTATCATCATTGCATCATTAGTGAGCGGTATATTTTTAGAAGAAGCTAGGAATTTGGAATTTTACATTTTACAAATAAAATGGGACGTAATTATTTTCATTATAGGATTGTTTATTATTGTAGAAGTACTAAATGAAGCACAATTCTTTGAAGAGATTGCAGACTATATTATTGAGCGGTACCAAAATAAACCCACTAAACTATTTTATATATTTTGTTTGTTATCAACATTACTGGCATCATTTGTAGCTGCAATTTCTATAACCATCATTTTAGTTCCCATTATTATTAAATCTAGTAGGAAAATTGGAATTAATCCAGCACCCTATTTATTTGGATTATCGGTTTGTGTAAATCTTGCCGCAACACTTACACCCTTCGGTTCCGCTCAAAATATATTGATTTCAAATGAATTTAATTTAGATTTTTTGTGGTTTTTAGTCAACATTATCCCCTATTTCATGATAACGATCACGATAACACTAATTTTGCTACAATTTTATATCCTAAATCCCAACTTAAAAAAGAAAAAGAAACCCGTAGAATCAAAACAAGAGAATACAAAAAAAGTAGTGGAAGTAGACCTTGATGAGACTAAAGATAATAAATCGGGATTTGATAAAAGTTTTATAAAAAACTTGATTGCGTTAATTGTATTAATTATCCTATTAGTTTTTATTGAAGCCTATTATATCGTTGCGATTGGGGGGGCAATTATGTTTGTATTCTTAAATCCCATAAATAAACAAAAAAAACTCAGATCATTCTCTCTTTATCATTATCTAAATCGTATCGACTATAAACTAATATATTTTTTTGTTTGTCTGTTTATTTTTGTAGGTTTGCTCCAATTAAATGGAACAATATTGATGGTGGAAAAATGGATCGAAAGCATTTCTTACGAGAATGAATTTATTTTGGCAATAGTGATTTTAATTATTACCTCGATTCTAAGTGGTTTGTTAGATAATGCGCCTGTAACTGTAATTTTTATCCCGATAATTAAAATCCTGCTCGCTTTACCTGTTTTTTATAGCGGTCCGATTTTGATTGCCTTTATTTTAGGAATCAACTTAGGAGGGAACTTTCTACCACAAGGTAGTGCCGCAGATATGATGACCTTAGAATTAGCTAAATATAATAAAGTAGACGAGGTAAATTATAAGAATATGTTTAAGATTGGAGCACTTTTTTCAATACTTCATGTAATAATTGGGATAGGATATCTGTATGTAATTATATATATTCTCTAGATAAGGAAAACCGAGAATTAATTTATTTATTTTCAAATTTAATTAAAAGATTTCAATTAAGAAAAAAAGAAAATTACAGATTCTAAATCAAAATGAGAATTAATATTTTGTAAATTTTCGTATATAATAAAGAAATAGCATTACAATAGTAATCATTATAGGGACACTGATACATAAAGTCAAAACCCAATTTTCCACCAGAGCTTCAAATAAACCCAAGTCTTGTGCGATACTGTAAATCTCTAGAATCGGTCCAATAATGGCAACGAGCGTGAATATTTTTACAAATTTATTCAGAGTCTCCGAACGTTTTTGAGTGAGTTCTTCTAATTTTTCATTGACTTCAGAGGTTAGAAGCTCACTTTTTTCTCTCAAGGTTTCCAACATTGGGGAATAATACCATTCATTATCAATATTCCTCCACATGATAACAGAACTAGGACTCAAGTTAATAATGGAATCTTTCAAGGTTAAAAGAAATAATTCAAGCTGATCAGAGAGGTTTTTTAACGATTCAAGCTCTAATTCTAGCTCCTTAATTTTTGGAACAGATTTTCTCTTTCCTTTGAATTTAGCAAATGCATTAAACAAAATTGTATCAAGTAAACTAGTAGCTGCGTAATAATATTCAGCAATTTCGAGCACTCTATTCAGTCTTATATCTTTAGGACGGTTATCTTTATCATAAAGATATAGTGAAAAATTGAATGATGGGTAGACTTGAGCATATTCATTTAGAGAACAATTACGAGGTCCTTCCATTTGAGAAGAAAAGAGTACATCCTTGTATGTATTATAATCCTCTTGAGTGATCGGAGCATTTTTTTCTATCTCGAAGATAAACACCCTGTGATACCAGAGGGCTGAACGTATTGGTAAATAATCAAGACTTTTGAGCTTGAGCTCTTCGCTAATTTCTTCATATGATTCAATCGGGATCAAATTCGTTTGCAAAACTCCTTTTAAATCATTAGTATCATTTTCAATAATAGGGTTAATTAAGCTAGATAATTCGGCGCTAAATCGTTCTACTAACTCTCTATATTCCTTAACTTCAAATTCTCTAGTGAGATTTACTTCGGCTTTTATACGGAATGTGCCTGCCCCATAGTCATGAAAGAACAATAAAATTCTGCTAATATCAAATTCAATACCTTCAAATTGAATGATGTTATCTTCGCAAATGAAATTTTTACCGATAAGTGAAGGAGGAACCATTGGTGTACCCCCATAAACAGAAGTAAACTCTACATCCCAAAGAACTTCACCTTTATCATCATTCTCGATAAACCAGCCCTTCTCCCTTGTTTTTTTAAAATGGGTAATAATGGAATTTTGGATTGTTGTATATCCTTTCTCGATTAACGCGGATGAATCTATAAAGAATCCAGTGTAGAAGGGTCCGATAAACACTACCTTATACTTTCCTTTGATTGTCATTTTTTATAATTTAATTTCTTTTCTAATTTCCTAAAAGTTATTAAATATTAGACTAAAAAGAATATAATATTTTCGACAAGTCTGGAAAAAAATTAGAAGGGTGTCGAAGAACCGGTAAAAATTACTTTTCAGAGTTTTTATTATATATATCCAACGTATGTTAACTTAGAGTAATCTTAAAAGATGATTAATAATCTTAAATTTTATTAGATTAAAGAAGGAAGGAAAATAGTGTATTCTAAATATAGAGATCCAATTGGTATTCCAACACTTTTTTCACAGATCTCCCGGTTCTTGATTGGAAAACGGGCATTTGCATGAATTGGCATTAAGCCACGGATATCGGATTCTCGCACTCGATAGATCTGGTATGGGAAAACCAGATTATTCAAAAAACTTTACATGGCTAGATTATCCAGATAATATAGTTGGATTAACAGATTCCCTCGACTTAATAAAAATCGGCATAATTTGAATCTCTGGAGGGGCTCCTCCCAGGTTTTCATGCGCATACAAAATTCTAGAGCGAATAAATTTTACCGTAGGTATAGGTTTATGGGTACCCAACTTAGATAGAAAGCTTTATCACATTATCGCATCCATCGACAGGAAATTCAGCAAACTTGCTAAATTTCTCTTTCTCTTCAGAATTACCTATGTTATAATGGATCTTATGGTAAAAATACACTCCGGAAGGAAATTGATGATGAATTTTAAAAGCTCCATCTAGGAGTCTTATCTTGAGCTTATTCAAAATAATGATAAAGTGGCTGAGATTCTTGCAAAAGATGTTAAGAGGTCTTTTAGTCAAGGATCTAAAGGTCCAGCTCGAGATGCACTTCTCCAATATCGCGATTGGGATTTGATTTAGAGGATATAATAATTCCAATTTGTCTCTGTCATAGAATAGATGATAGATTCGTGCCTTTTATCTTCACAGAAAAATTTTACCCAACTCTTCCTAATTCCTCCTTAAAAAAATTTCCTAATGAGGAATATTATTCTATGATGGATAACTTTGACGAGATTTTTGAGGAAATTGGTAATTTTAATAGTAAGAAATTGGAAATTTATAATAAGAATTTAAAGAAAAGATTTCCATTCCTCAATCGCTATTTCTATTAATTCAAAATCCGCCTTATTCTTTACAGAGGTCAATTTATTTTCTCTTTCTTTGATCTTTTTAATGATGAGCTGGTGTATATCATCCATCGATTTCTCTGTATTGTCTAAAAGAGGTAAAATTTGAGAACAAATTGAATCCCTTATTATATATCGATCATGAGCTTCTTTTGAAAGATTTGTCACTAATCTTGGATGATATTTCTCCTTAAGTTTAAGTATTTTCTTTCTCAACTTCTCACGCCATAGAAGATCATTTATTTGTTTTTCACTCATCAGATTATCTAATCATATTATCAATAAAAATAGATCTATATGTTTAATTGAATTATTAATTTCAAAAAATTGAATTATGAGATGTGTTGATAAAAGCTCATCTATTATGATTTGATTATTATAATTACATTGATTTATTACCAACGACATTACTTAATTTAAAGGGTAATTACGATATTTTTCTATAGCAGATCTCATAGCTAAAATATTTTTCCATGGAATATTTAGAATATCATGACTTGGACCTACAAAATATCCCCCTCCTTTTCCAGCAATCTTAATGGTATTTTTAACATGGTCGAAAACTTGTTCTGGAGTTCCAAAAGTTAAAATACCCGATGAATCTAAACCTCCCATAAAGCAAATTTTATCACCGTATTCATGTTTCAATTTCACCAGATCCACCCCCGAAGTCGCTTCTAATGCTTGTAAACAATTTAATCCTGCTTCAATTAAATCAGGAACATATTGATCGATTTTTCCGCAAGAATGTAAAACCGATAGCATTCCATATTTTTTGCATGTTTGAAATAATTTTTTATGATATGGTAGAATAAACTCATGATATTGTTTGAGTGAAAAGATCGGATTTTCTTTATATCCTAAATCATCTCCCATAAAAACAATTTCTACCCCCGCTTCATTCAGTCTTTTAATTATTTCAATATCCACTTTAGTATATTCATTCATCAATCTATGAATAAATTGAGGATTTTTACGCATAAAATAGGCTACTCGAGCCATAGTTACTCCTTCAAACAGACATTCAGTAGGATTTAATGGAGTATACACCATTGGATAAAAATATGGAGATACTGCTTCTACAAAACCCTCCCAAATTTGTGGAGAATAGTTAATACGATCGTTAATTCTTTCTGAGGGTTTTCCATATTTATCCCATAATTCATTAACCTTTTCTTGGGATGTAAAATATCCCCCTATATACCATTCATAAGGCATCCCAGTTTTAACTTGTTTAACTGTTTTGAAAATTCTACCATCGATAACACTGACATAGGCATCTTCATATTCAAGTGGGGCGTTAATATTTTTTATTTTAATCTTATTAACACCAAAAGGATCCATCTCGTATATATCTAAATTCCAAAATCTCTGTTCGGTTACATAATATTTTTTATTATTGCGACTATTTTTCACAAATGAAGTGAATTGATCTTTTTCTTTGGATTCACTGAATGCTTGAAAAGAAGTTCCGGTTTGTTCAAAACCAAAATAATGAATAGGTACTTTATCTGGTTCCCCGTTAAGTTGTAGAGTTTTTAACACTCTTTCCCGTTTAGATAAACTCATTTTTAATTTTTATTATATTCTATAAAATAATTTCCCAAATAATATAATAAATATGTTAGTAATTTTTCAAATTTTTCATATTTTCGCAAAGTTTTAATTCCTAAGATTTTAAACAAAATCAATTTATGGAAAAGTATTTATTTTGAATGGGGAATTGAAATTATGAGTATCTACAAAGAAGATATAATAGAAGCAAAAGAACGCTTAGCTGCATGGTGGGATCATGAAATCATTGACCGTCCTTCCATATCATATTTTTTACCAAAACCAGATGTTCCCTTCAAAGGAGTATATGATTTTTGGTATTTAGCTAAAAATTGGGACGATATTGAAGGATGTCTTGATGATTTTGAAGATAAATCGGAATCTATAGATTTTAAAGCAGAAAATGTTCCTTGGTTATTTCCAAATTATGGACCTGGAATATTAGCATCCGTCTTTGGAGCAGAACCAATCTACAAATCCGAAACGGTATGGTTTAATCACCCAATACCAGTTGATGAGATAGTATCATTCTTAGAAAATGTTAAACTTGATCGGAATAATCAATGGTATAATAGGTTATTAAATATAACTGAATACGCTGCAAGTCGAGCTATGGGGAATTATAGCATTGCTGTAACGGACTTAGGAGGTGTTTTGGATATTCTGTCATCTTTTTTAGGTCCTACAAACATCATTTTAACGATGAAAAGAAATCCTTCTATCATTGATTCATGTCGTTCAATTATTTTAGAAAAATTGCTAAAAATATATGATGATCTTCAAACAATTATTGAAAAATATCAAGATGGCTGTAATAGTTGGCTACCCATATGGTGTCCAAAAAGATGGTATCCCATTCAATGTGATTTCAGTGCCATGTTGTCTCCCAAATATTTTAAAAGATTTGTTCTTCCAGATATCATAGAGCAAGCAAAATCAATGGATTACGCAATCTATCATTTAGATGGACCTGGGCAGCTTGTACATCTAGATGATTTACTTAAAGAAAGCTCAATAACTGGAATTCAATGGGTTCCTGGAGCGGGCGAAAAACCAGCTCAAAGTGAAAAATGGTTTCCGGTATACAAAAAAATTCAAGAAGCGGGTAAAAATATTATTGTTGACAATCCTCTGGATGCTATGAATGAGGTAACTAGACTCTATAGAAAGTTTGATCCAAAAGGTCTTTTTATGATCTTGGTGTATTTTACTGATATTCAAGCATTTTACTATTTACCAGATTTTCTAGGAGGAAATTATGGAGAAGGTGATTATCGAAATTTTAAAAGACAATTCAGGAAAAAGAATAGAGAAAATAAACCGATTTAATGGAGGACACTTCATTTTTTCAAATTAAATCTCTATTCATTTGTAAAAATTAATATCCTTGGTGATAGAGAAGGAATTTCTATTGATATTTCTAATGTCCCGTCTTTTTGTGGAGAAAAACTATAATCTTTGCTATCTAATTTGTTATTTTTCCCATCAAAAGCAATAACGGAACTTATTTTCATATTATAAAGAGAAAAATTTATTTTGATAAATTTGGAAATTGTTTTACTGCTTAAATTCGAGGTTATTATAACTGCTTTATCTTTCTTTTCTGAAATATGTAAGTGAGTCATTGGATCTATACCATAAAATACACCTCTAGTAAGGATAGTCTTTATATTTTTATATAATACCATCGCTTGTTTTAAGGTTTTAAATTTCTCATCTTTCTTGTCTTTTAATCCTCCTATCCCTAAATGACGTACAACCGAAGCATACCACCAAAATTGGATCATATTTTCATTATCACTATTTTCGTTGATATGAAGATACAAAGGAATATTATAAGCCATGTTATATTCATATAGTTGAAAAGCTTTATGTGAAAGCAAATCTTCTAAAGGATTCCACATACATTCAAATCCCCAATTTTCATCAAAACTATGTGGAAGATCATGCTGATAGTAGTAAGGATGGTTCACACCTCTCTGATGCGCTTCAATCAGAATATTTGGATATTGTTTTTTAATATTTTGAATAACCTTTAATATCCCTTCTGCATGAGTTTGTCTTTTCATTGGTATTTCATGATCATGATCTTTACAAAAACACCCAAAATTATCTACTAAAAATGAAGAAAAATCGGTAAAATCAAACATAAAAAAGTCCACTCCATTTTTAGCTAATTCTAGTAAACGGCGAGTCTTTTCTTTAACCCATTTATCATTCGCACATACACAATATAAGTTTATATATGGATCAGATACAACTCTTACTCCTTTTTTAGATATTAAATAGAAATAATCTAACTCATTTTCACTTCCAAAATTCATCATCAAATGTAATCCTAATTTTAAACCATATTTTTCGTGGATTTGATTGGAAAAATCTTTAAGATTTCCAAATCTTTCTTTATCCCAAATTTCCGATCCCAAATATGTATTCCAACCAGGATCGATATATAGACATTCAGCTCCGATATCTTTAGCATATTCTGCTTCGTCATATAATTGATCTAAGGTATATCTTTCAAAACTCTCTCCTTCAACAAAAAAACCTATTTTTTCCATTTCCCATCCTAAATTATATAATTCATTCCAGTTAACTGGAGGATCATACTCAATTTTAAAATGATGTCCATTTTGATCGAGATGATCGCGATAAAGATAATAAGCTTTTTTGTAATCTCCTATGAAATTGGTATATTTAGAGACTCCAAAGCTGTAAGTCTGGTTTGGCTTCAACTCAGTTGCATTTTCAGGGTCTTTATTGTATAAATAGGAACCACCAAATATAATGGAAACATCATTAATACCTCTACCCTTTAATGGATAGGTATATTTATTAAATCTTGAAAATTCGATTTCCGACTGATTATATTTACATACTAAAAGTCCATTCTCCTCATTTGCCCAAATCCAGCCTTCAGCACAAAATCCCGGTATCTTGTATTCTTCTGCAGCCCACGTGTTGAGTAAGAGATCATTAGCAG
The DNA here is from genome assembly GCA_014730295.1 of Promethearchaeota archaeon. The sequence continues at coordinate 9,196 of WJIN01000306.1, forward strand.
TAAAAAATTCTTTCCTTCTGTCGGTTCCGTATCCATAAAACCTTCGTGATGGAATCGGTGCTAGATAATACTCATCAAGATGATCTTGCCAGCCTCGGTGTTGTTTAAATATCATTTTTTCAAAACCAAGATTAATTAAACCGAATCGTACTCGCTTATTGCCTTTATTGATTAGAGTAATATATTCATTAAGCCAATTATCATCTTCCTTCAGTTCAAAGACATGTTTTACTTGAACCGCAGAATTTTCAAATTTGCCTTTTATTGTAATAGAAGATATGTCATTATCTTTGATGGTTCTTGATTCTAATTTCTTCGCATTTTTTTCAGTTTCGGCAAAATTTATATATTCAAATCGTGAACCCCTCTTTCTTGATGTTATTATACTATAATGATAATCGAGATCAGAATAAATTATGTCATTAGTTTTATCTAATAATTTATAGCAATATTGATTTTCCTCTTCTTCTTGTATTAAAAGCTTCCAATATTCATTGGATAATTTATATGTGTCTTTCATTTTTATTCGTGAGTTTGTTTTTAATTTTTTGATTTACACTAAATACTTTAATAAGCATATTTAGAACAACATCATACTTAATCATAAAAAAAAAAAGGGAGCTACTATTAAAAACCGAGCTCTTTTAGTTTCATTTTATTTTCGAGAATCTTTTCTTGAGTTAGAGGATAAATCTTCCAAAAAATAAATGTTCCTACCAAAACTACGATCATAGGTATAACGCCAACTAATAAGCGAATTCCCCACAGCACCAGATCTACATTGGCTCCAGAAGCGGCTAATTCCGCATAGTTTTCTAGTCCAGCTTCAAAACCAGTGATTGTAAATACTACTGACATAATCAACTCATCAACAAAAGCAGTGAAAACAGATAATAAACCCCAAGCGCCCATAAGGAATCCTTTTTGATTTTTTCCAGTATTTACAACAAATTGATCCATAACGCTTGAAAGCATTACAGGTATCCCAAGAGTCCAAGTACAGCCCATAGCTAATCCAACTATGAACATAAATATCGCAAGATCTATAATTCCTTGAAAGAATGAAAGCGGTATCAGAGTTATGCATAGTAAGGAACTTCCAATAAGATATACTTTTTTATTATTATTCACTTTTTTAAGAACCTTAAGCCAAATAGGAACTGAAATTAATGTACCTGTAAGGAAGATCGCAAGTAATACCGTCATCATATCAGAAGTGGTTTGGAGTACAAAAGTGGTTAAGTAAACAACCATCGCAGTTAAAATTGTTGTAGCTACCATAAATGTGGCGTAGTGTATCCAAAATGAGACGAAACTCTTCTCTTTGAGTATTTTAATAATACCCTTTCGAAAATTCATAGACTCATATTCTCCAGAATAATAACGATCTATGATGATTTCATCCTCCCGAGCACCAGGTATAAATAATAGAAAAAATACCAATCCTATCAATCCAACTAATAAAGCCATAAGGGTATAAGATGCGCTACCAGGTGCAAGCCCAAGCAATAATGGTGGAACGACCATTCCAATTACTAATGCCAACATGTCTAACGGCGCAAAGTATGATGAATATTTTCTTCTTTCTTTTTCGGTTCTAAATTTGTCAACTCTCAAACTACCAACATTTACATCGGTAAGAGTTATCAGAGTCTCATAAATTGCATTAACTCCCAAGAACCAAAAAAACGTAGGCCATGGACTTACAGTGACTTCAGGTGCGGAATAAATCAAAATTAAGGAAAAACACCAGGGAATTCCGCCCAATAAGATAAATGGAAATCTACGACCCCATTTTCGTGTCCATTTGAGATTTCTATCAGTTAGATATCCAATAATTGGATCATTAAAAGCATACCAGAACGTTAGAATAGCAGTAGCAGTAAAGATCAATAATGGATCTAAGCCAGCAACGGTATGATAATAATAAAATAAAAACAACCCATTAGCTGAACCTATGATAGTCCACGTCAATTGGTACATACCAAAAGATAAATACGTCGTTTTGGAATGTCTTGATTCAGATTCATTATCTGATTGTTTTGAACTAACTTCTTTGAGATCACTCATTTATATCCCATTATTTTATCGTTTATATTAGATAAAAAATTTTAACAAATTTATAATGATGTTAATTAAATTAAGTTAGTTATAAAGTTACTCTTTTTGTTGATATCCAGAATCCATTCTATTCGGATTATTATCTTTTAGCGTTTCTAATGATTATTGATCTTCAATCGTAATGGATTAGATGGAATATATGAATTCTTAAGGAAATTTAATTACATTTATTCAGTTTAGAACTAAAAATAACTTAAAAAAGTTAAAAAATCATTATTTTAATAAAATATTAGCATAAATCGATTATTTCTCATAAAGATTTGATCAGGATATCGAAGATTCTTTATTTTAATTGATCTTAATGAAGATAAAAGTTGTCAAATATAATAAAAAGATTTTGAAAGTAAGAAAAAGATTTAAAAATAAAATATAAATTATTTTGCGTTCAATAAATCACTCATTTCTAAGAACGTACTCGTCCGCAATAAAGCTGCTTTAAGGAATTGGAACCCAATATCATAGGTCGAACCGTCTCCACCAATGTGAATCACGTATGGAACCTCCTCCTCCATCGGCTCTCCGAATAATCCTTTTTTCTTGAGGATCTTATAAGAGGTTGAGAGCGCATCCGCGACTGTGGCTCCGGATTCGAATAGATGATGAACCCACGGGACTTTCCACGAAGTAACGTTATCCTTAGAAGTCGAGACTTCGGAACAACTAGTATTATTGACATAAATCATATTATTTCCCGCAACTTGATACGCCGCAGTTGCCATTTGGAATAATACCATTCCCGCTCCGCAGCCTGGACATAAGCCATGACCCGGCAACAAGTGCTCTTGAGGTGTTAATTCCTTTCGGTCAATGCGATACAAATCTCGTGGCTTTTCAGCACCGAATTGTTCGATTAATCCTTTCAGTTTTTTATTTCTCTGCTCCGTACTGAAGATGATCTCGTTTATTTCCTTTTCTCTGAATTTAGGTTTGAATAAATGGCGGAACCGACCCATCGATTGTAAATATTCCACGAATTTATCCTTATCAATGTCTAATCCTTTATAATAGGAAAATGTAGGCATTCCCTCTTCAACTCGGATAGTATATAATGGCCAATATCCTGAATCAGTTGCAAGTTTTGAAATCTTTAGTGCATCTTCTGCGCCATGACGCCACCCACGCATACAATCAGAATATGCTTGCACAAATGCCGAGCCATCAGACTTCAGAGCTTCCATAATCTTTCCCATTAAGTCGATTGGATAAGCAGGATTGACGGTCGCGAGGAAGAGTTTTTTTGATCCATAAAATGCAAATGGAGTAACTAGATCTTGCTTTACCCCTACTTTTCCAGGAATTTTCTCTCCAGCCGGTCCCGTCGTAGTGCTCGCGTAGGGCGGCGTTCCCCCCGACTCCTGAACTCTGCCTGAAAAAAGAGGCTTTTTTCAGCTTCCAGTATTCATAAAAGCTTCATTGTCGTAGTTTAGGAACAGCACATTGCATTTTCCCTTGCGAGCGAGGATTTCCTCCATTTTAAAAATATTTCTTTCTGACATAAAGTATCAAATCTGTGTTGATTATGAAAAATTTGTTAGATATAGTTTTTAATCTCATTAAAATATGACGTTAAGAATTTATAAAATTTTAAACAATTAAGAACGTTAATTTTAAAATTAAGAGTTGATTAGATACCACAGTTTAGGATGAGATTTACCTGATCCTTTTTTCCTTTTATAAGTAATTAAACCACTAATTTCTAAAGATTTTATATAATTATTAATTGTTCTTTTACTAAGTTTTAAAACTACAGAGATTTGTTTTGCGGTTAAATAATTTTCTTTTTTTAATAATTCTAAAATTTTTTTTTCTTTAGGACGTATCTTATTAATACGCTCCTCAATCACCTTATTAGATATATGTTGAGTTCTTTCTAAAATTACGTCCCTTAATTTGTCATTAACTGAATATATTATTTTATTTTGCTTACCCGTCCTAAATCTAACTAAATCAAGTGATTTTAGTGCTTTCAAATGAATTTTGGTTGATTTAACCCCAAATTTCAAATAAGAAGCAATTTCTGAAATTGATAACTGATTTTTTAAGATTAATAATTTTAAAATTAAATCTTGCTTTCTATGAATCGAAATAAATTTTATCCAATTGATTTTTTTATTCTTTTTAATGATATTAATTTTATTCTTTTCTAATTTTTCAACCAAATAACCTTCAATTTCACTAAATTTTAATCTTCTTAGTTTTTTTTTCTCTTTTATATATCCTATTTCTATCAAAAAAACATTATTTTCTCTACATTTTTCTCTAACAAATTTATCTCTGGTTTGTTGGTAATAAAAATTGTTTTTATCTCCGTTATGAAAAAATGGTTCATATTTATAATGTTGGATTCCATGACACTCAAGGGCGATTCTATTTTCTTCATTATATCCATCAAGATGTCTGCGACCTCCAGGCTTTCCCCTCTTATCTTCATTTAACCAATTAGGAGAGGTTTTAGGAAAAGGTATATCTAATAGTTCTTCTAAAATCCCACGACAAACTCTTTCAAAAATTTCTTCATCTGCACAATATGGACACCAAGTCCCTTTCTTAGCTGGTCTCCCAAATACATTTCTGGGTGTAGCTGTCCAAATATGACTTTTTGAGCAGATCCATTTATGTTTTGCTCCCCATCCTAAATAATTATTCTCTAAACAATCTCCTCCTTTACTCTTAGCAAATTCTCTCAAATCAGAGAGACTGTACTCTGTAAATCTTTCAGATAAATCAGAAAAATGGCATTTTGGACACCATGTTCCTCCATTCATAAGATTATCTGGAGTTACCCACCATTTATGTCCTTTTTCACATTCAACATGAACTTTTGTTCTGGAGTTTATATATTCTTTAGATAATAACTTACCTCCCTTAGAATTTATTAATTCATTAAGTATTTGGTATCTTTTTTTTAAAAAGTTAATTCCCTTATTTTCTTCTTCCTTATTATAAACCTTCTTATCTACTTTAAACTCTGAATCTACATTTTCAGACTTTAATAATGCTTTATCAAGTTTTTCTTTTTTCAAAATTTCTTTTTTTTGATTCAAACCATAGTTTTGATTTAAATAGCATTCTTTACACCATTTTCCTTGAATAATCGCATCTCGTCTTGTCCACCATTTATGCCCATTTTCACATTCGACATACACTCTGGTCTTTTTCTCAGAAAAATCGATATCTAATAGTTTCCCATTTTTTTTTTGAATAAATGCTTCAATATCTTCTCGGCTTTTTTCTCTAAAATTATTATAATAACACTCATTACACCATGTTCCCTTTATAAGATCCATAGGCTTAGCCCACCAGATATGTCCTTGACTGCATTCGATCTGTACTTTAGTATGATTGTTCAAATATTCGGAGAGTAAGTTACCATTTTTTGATTCTATATGGGTTTTTAATCTCTCAGCATAATATTCCTTATCTTGCGGATTTAAATTTGGATCGCAATAGAAGCATTTTAATCCCGATTTTCTTGACATGATATTCCTCCACGTATCAGTGAACTCAATACCACAATTCAAACATTCAAAGCTTAATTCACTGTCAGAATTAATATAATCCTCATCTGATGAGATAACTCTAATTGAATTATCCTTTGCTTGTTCGCGAATTTTTTCCATTATCTCTTCTCTTTTATTATTTAAGCCTTTTTTATGAAATCTGGTGCTGAAATCAACATCAAATTCATTTTCAAGTCGCCTAATCACTCTGTAGGCAGTACGTTTAGAAGACTCAGATTTTCTAATTAAATCTCTTTTTGTAGTAATTTCATTTTCAAAATCCATGAGATAGAAAACGATTCTGACAATATTATAAAATTTCTCTTGGATAAATTCTGTATTCTTTAGTTGAAGGGCGCTGAAAATCACTCTAATAACGTTATTTTTATTATCTAAAATATCTTTTAAATTGTAAATATCATCCTTATGTGTGCGATAGCAAAAATCGATAATCTTGAGGGATTCCTCTACCCCCCACTCGTTAAGTGTTCCATCCAATTCAAAAATAGAGTCAAAATCCTCTCGAATAGTTATTTCTGGTTGAATAAGTCCCTCTCTTGAGTCTAACCGATTTAGAATTCTAAATACCATCTCTATTAACCACTTTTGGTAGATCAAAAATGCATTTTGAAAGCTTTCGTCTTTATGGAGTCGCTTTTGGTATTTTATAAAATATGAGAGAAATTTTTTATATGTTATTTTATCAAGATTCTTCAGTAAGATTAAATTCGGCTTCTCAGAGAAGATTGGCTTTAAGTTTTCCATTAAATGCTTCATAAGATTTGCTGTTAACTTCATCTGCGCGATAGATTCACCTAATTCATCTTCTAATTTTTTAAATTCGACATAGATCATACGTGCAAGTAAATGATGGAGAGTTTTTTTAAAGATACGCGAAAAATCCTTTTCTCCATAAACAACTTCTAATGCATGATCCAACTCCTTGATTTTGATAAATTTATAGGTATCCTCAAGCCTCCCAGTGATTTCGAGTTGATAATCTTCAAAATCAATTTTTTTCCCGCAGTTAGGGCAGAAAACATAAGTCAGACTTACTTTCTTTTCATTTTGAATCTCTCCGAAAAAAATTACAGATCTACATTCTGAACAGAATATCGATTGGTCTTTGAGACAATATACACCATTCATTATTATGAATATTATCCATTTATATATAAAGGAAAAGAGAGAATGGAATTAGAAAAAAAGAAAATTACTAGGTTTTTTCTAATAAATAAAGATTTCAATTTTAAGAACTCTTCATTGACTCTTCGTGGATATAGATAACTTTCTTACATAATTCATTAATAAGTCTATTCACTTTTCGATAAAAATAACAATCTTATAACATTGATTTGGATTATTTAGTTTTTTTCTAAATATGATTTTTCTTCAAAACTATTTAAGACTATTTTTTAGTGTTTTTTCGAAAGATTATATTTTAAATTAATCTGTAAATAAATACAGACGAGAATATCTAGCTCATATAATAAGCTAGAAATTCTATATTATGTTAGAATTCAAAACCAATTAGTTATTTTGCTTGATTGTTTACTAGGTTTTTTACTATATTGTTTTATAAGGGTTATAATTTGGTCTACTTCTTTTTCCTCGATACAATCTTTTAACTTATTCATATTACCATTTTCTATCATTAATATTGGGAATGTCTTGATTATACTTCTGGTTTGAGTTAATCCTAAGTATTTTCTTGTGTAATCCGCGCTTGAATACTTATAAGTTGTTAAAAATTCAGAATCTAATTTATCTCTAAAATGTTCTAAAATTATGTTAAAATATTTGCGAAGGAGGTTTTGTTTTTCAATGGATATTTGGGGTTCAAGAAATATTTGTATAGGAGAAGTTCTATAAGTATTACCTGAGACAAATATCCCATCGACCTCGAAATCATCTCTAATGTTATATAGACCAACTCTACCCTCATAGGACCCCGTATCAACTGTTCTAACATATAATATGTTATTTAGTACCTTAGATTTTAATTTCTCGTTTATTTCTAATAATTTTCGATTGTATTGATTAGATTCATATTCACTAGTATCAATAACCTCAATCTCTTTTTTACCCCTATTTTCTACCACATCATCCATTGTTAGATAGTAGGACACTTTTAATGGTTTTTTAGCTTTAAATTTATCGATAAAAACATTAAATTCAGACCCTGCTCGGTATTTATATTCAGACCTAAGATGATAATCTCTCTCAATAATCTTATCATTTTTTTTAAATTTAATAGCTTCAAAATTAGCGGCTTCAAGTGAAGGTTCTTTCTTTTTTTTGAAAAAACCAATAAGGATATTTGTTCCTGTAAATTCGAATATTTTTTTCTCGAAAATATACATCTTCTCAATGTTATAGTATTTCAGAAAATCTAAGCGAAATTTATTCGAAACTGCTGAGCCGAACAAAAAATTTGTTGGAATAATATACACTAGGCTTTTTACATTATTTCTTAGATCGTTAATCATCGCAATTTGATAGAGGTCTTGATATCCCTCATTCTGATGCTCAAAATATTTCAGATGCTTTTTTGTTTCCTCATGTTTCCTTATGTATCCCAAATAGAGATAAGGAGGATTAGTAATGTGATACAGAGGGAATTTTTTCTCTTTCAAAAATTCAGGAAAGTTTTCAAGATTATTTCTGTTTTTAATATTCATCTTTGCCAGTTCTTCTGAGATTCCATAAGACATAGCAGTTTTAATACACTTTTGGACCATTTTTTCCTGAATATCAGATAGAAAAATATGGTTCTCAAAAAAATCCTCTCGTTTTCCCTCGGGAATATTTTCTAATATGGGAAAAATTAAGTTTCCCTCACCAGCGTAAAGATCAATCCATAAAAACTCATAGAGTTTATCCTCTATCTCAGGAAAGATATATGTCTTGAATGTATCTGATGATGTAAGATGGACACCCATCGTCCTTCTCTTACTTCTCTCCTTTTCATGTTCCGCTTGAGTCAAGTATATCTCCTTAGATGATGCATTTTTAAGAGTGCACGTCTCTGTGGACCTCAACACGTACGTGAATCGGTATTAGGTGGTACTACATGCAGCAGCATATTTAGAGTGAGTCATTTTCAAAAATTTATTTGGACTCAACTGATATCGCTGCGGTTTGATCTTAGTTCTTCTATTATTACTATTATATTTTAATTTTTTGGTGGGGTGTCCGTTTGAAGGAGAAAATTTGATGGGCGGGGTGGTGATAAATTTGAGAACCTTTTGTTTTACGTGAGGG
>WJIN01000307.1 GCA_014730295.1 Promethearchaeota archaeon
GCATTGTAAGTCACTAAATGAAGGGACTGTTTCCTTTTAAATACTTTGCTTCCTATGTTTGAGTTACTACGAGGTATCCACCCAAATGACGTGAGAGTTGCAAAGACCTGACCGAATGGTTGAAACACCCCCCTTGAGGGGGTGTAATTCACAAATCTTTTACTCTAGATTTCTAGAAAAAGAAAGTGTTCTATCAGATTTGTATTCTTTTGGAATGGCATAATTAAATAAAATCTTCTTATTGTTATCTCTGATATTTGGAGGATATTTTTGAAATAATTCGGAAATTTTACATGTTTTTCTCGCAATGAGATTAGCATTTTCGATTTCTTGTAGCGTTAGATTCATAATATGAGATCTTAGACATATTTTTTTTAATAATTTGGGAAAAAGAAGATTCTATGGATTATAAGACTTATTGATCAAAAAACCATTTTTCTTTTAGATTTAAGCGAAGTATTCCTTTCTATGGGATTTAGTGTTAAAGATAGAATAAAATTATATTATAAACATATAGCTTGCGCTTATTATACTATTTACCATCCCCCTGTGTCTTTTTACATATTTCACATATAAGGTTGTTTGCTTATTTTTAAGGTCGAAAAATGGATCACCTTTGCCAGAATAAAAAAGAACTCAATAAGCTTATATATTTCTCTCACCTTAATTTCATAAATAGAATTATGTTACAATACATTCTGGGGAGAATGTTTAAATAAATTTCAAGGAGAGGAGAAATCAGTATGGATGTTGATTTCGAGGATATTAACAGAGCTATTGTGCTTTACGTTGGAATTGAGAAGAAAAGCTTTCCTATGGTAGAGGAAAAAAGAGTTTTTAAGGAATTTGGCCCCAAAAAAGGAAAAAAACTATTAAAATATGTGGATCAAATATTTCATGAACTTTATAATATCGAAATTGATTGGAATGAACATTCTCTCGTATCAGCGACCGAATTTGTCTGTGAAGAGATTGCAAAAAGATATCCAAAATTATCTGAATCCGCGATTCAAGCCTTAGGATGGGATTATTCTTATAATTGGAGATAAGGGATGTATAGATGAGATCTCCCTTATAAATCAACACTCATTTCACTTTAGAATAGAAATTTTTGAATATCTCTCTAAATTATATTTGTAAGTAAATCTCCGAGCACCAATGGGAGAAAAATTGGTTTTATGATAATTACCCATCTAATAAAATGAATTCAAATAAGTTAGCTAAGATGTCGACTAAAAAATCATCTGAACCGTATTTATCATTAAAAATTATATGTTGATGAACTAAATCATCCAGGAATAAGGCAAAGGTCTTGAGTTTTTTCGGAAAATTATCAATATCTGTTTCATATTTCTTTAGGTTTTTTTTCAGAAAGTGGATGGTTTTCTCAATTTCTTCACGTGAAAATTCTCTAAAATCCGCTTCATCTTCTAACTCTTCTATTACGAAAGCTCTTATTAGCATTCTATGTTCCCTATGAGATTGGATATATTTTAAAAGAAATGGTTTAAAGCCCTTAATTGGTTTATTTGGTTCAAATTTGAAATCCTTAAGAAGCGGTTGTATCTCTTCTGCGGATTGACGCAATAATTCTTTCACTATAGACTGTTTTCCTTTTTTAAAGTGCCAATAAAGAGTGCCAATTGCTACCTTTGCGTTCTCTGCTAAAGTATTTATATTTAAATTATTATAACCTTGACTTTCAATCATTTTTCTCGCTGTATACAATATTCTATCTTTTGCAGATAAATCCATTAACTTATTCATGGCAAAATTCTAATCTCCTTTCTATAAGAATTATTATTTTTTAGGGAATAAAAATATAGAGGATTGTTCTAGAGTCAGTTTCGATAGATTTAAATACTAAATATCATATATTTCTATCGAGCAATATTCTAGAGCAATATTCTAGATAAAATAAAATTATAAGATTATTATGGAAATGAATTTAAAATTGAATGATAAAGCGAAAATACATAAAAAGGCTGTTGCAATAGTCACAGGTGGTAGTTCTGGTATAGGAAGAGCATTATGTGAAGAAATTGCTTGTAGAGGACATGTTGCGATAGTTACAGATATCAATAAGAAAAGCGCAGATGCTGTTGCTACAGAAATCTCAAATAATGGAGGAGAAGCAAACTCATTTTTTATGGATGTAACTAAAATTGAAGATGTCCGCAATGTTATTAAACAAGTTCTTTCAAAATATGGTCATATTGAGTATTATTTTAATAATGCTGGGGTTGCTTGTGCGGGAGAAATTCGCGACATGACGTATGATTATTGGAAAAAAATTCTAAATGTAAATCTGTGGGGTATTATTCATGGGATTCAAGAAATCTATCCTTTAATGATAAAACAAGGTTCTGGGCATATCGTTAACATCGCATCTCTCGCAGGAATCGTAGTAAATGTTAATTCCCCCGCATATACAACAAGTAAGTTTGCTATTGTGGGATTATCTAAAGCCCTATTAATTGAAGCAGAACATTTTGGAGTGCAAGTAAGCCTAGTCTGTCCTGGATCCATTAAGACAGGGATCGGAGATCATACTGAATTTTTAAGAACCGATAAAGATGCTTTTCTAAAATATATAAACAAAATGCGGAAAAACAAATGGTATTCAAAAGAATGGGATGTTGAAAAAGCAGCTAAATATATTATGAATAAGACGGAAGAAGGTAAATTTCTGATCCTCTTACCGCGATCTGCTAAATTCGTGAGGTTTTTAAATCGGATTTTTCCAAATTTTGTCCTCCGTGTTCAGCGAAAACTACTGAAAAACTTTCGGGATTATCGTATTAATTGAAATTGAAAATAAAAAAATCTTTTTAACTAAATGTGAATAATATGAAATTTAAAGATGGGTTAATGAGAAAAAAAAACATTGGATATTTATGCGGAATAATTGGGATTACTCAATTTGTTTTTTTAACGATCATCGCGATGGTTATATATCCCGGGGGGTATAGTTTTTGGAATAATTATTTCAGCCATTTAGGCACTTTTACATCGCTTATCAATGGAGAATCAAGCATTGGGTCTTATATCATATGGATAATTACATGCTCGATTACCTCTATTTGTTTAATACCTTTTTGGTTAACTTTAAGAAACAACTTTTTGAAAAGTATGATAGAACATAAAATTAGCAAGATAGGAACTATTCTGGGTATCGCATCATTGCCTTTTCTAGCCTTAATTGCACTTTTTCCTATAGAGTTTAAAAATATGACACCCAGTTCCCCCTTCTACAATTTATTCTTTATATTTGAAATACTACATCTATTATCCATGTATGTATTCTTCATCCTCTTTGCTACCGCAATTATCATGTATTCAATAGATTTTTTCATAAATAAGGATTATAACCCAATTCTTGGAATCTATGGGGTTATTGTAGCAATTATCATAATTATAGAAATAGTCTTTCCTGTCCAACTTGGCGCTACATTTCAAAAAGTTACAGTCTATTCCTCAATCTCTTTTGTTGTGGTTTGTTCGCTTTATTTCCCGATAAGAACCATGAATTTGAATGTAAATTAATTTTTCTATTTTTATACCTCTTTTTTTCCTACTTAGAATTCAAAATAAGTATTCCAAATTCAATCCCTTTTTTTGTAATGAAAATATTTATAATCAGAAACTTTTTAGATATCATGTTCAATAAGATTTTCTAAAATAACGTTAAATATGAAATAAATAATTATGAAAAATTCAATATAAATTCATATAAATTAAGAGTAAAGAGATTAAAAAAAAAGATATTTAATTGATTTGCC
>WJIN01000308.1 GCA_014730295.1 Promethearchaeota archaeon
AAAATAAAGAAAAAATATATAAGGAGATATTATCATCTTGCTAAAATTGTATTGCTTGAAATAGAACCCCCCTTTTTAAATCCAGCGAAATATTTACAGTATGAAGAGGAGTTTATCGCGGCTAAAAAGCACAATTTAGAAGAGTTTAATGAAATAACATTACATTATCACAAACGAATAAGCACTAAATTTCCAATTATTAAAATATTTAATTCCCTATTGATTATGATGGCAATTATAAAAGAATCTCCTAGTAAACCCCAAGAAATTAATCATTATGAATTTCAAAAGGAAATACTTGAAAAATTTCTCTATAAGATTATTGAACAAGATAAAGACAAATTCGATATTTATTTTTTTGATTGGAATCTAAAGTTTGGATATCTAATCGAGAGCTATTTCAAGGAATTATTATGTATTCGATTAATGATTAAAAACTTACTTAATAACAAAACAAATAAAAAGTTATTTAATAATAATACCCCCATGATTGGAAGCATTTTCAAGGATTTATACCAAAACAATAATGTTGAGAAAAGCGATGAGGGAAGAGAGGAGGATACTGATATGAGATTTATCAGGAATGCCATTTTCCATTCAGACTTTTCATTAGAATATGACGTTAATTGGGATGAAAGATTAGTCTCTTTTTATAATTTCGGTGAAATGATTGAATTATCCATTAAAGAGTTTCTCACTCTCTTTTTTGAAACAATTCAATGGATTTTTTCATTTGATTTTGCTTTAGAATATTTCCACTTTAATAATATAAGAGAAGGAAATGAAAAAGTACTTGAATATTATAATGAACAAGCTTATGACTGTTTTGAGTATCTTATGAGATTACTTAAACCCCAAAAAAATACAAAAAGAAGAGCATTTATGATTTGATATGATATATTAAACTCTTCAAAAAGAGAAAAAAAGCATGTTAAACCCATATTGAAAAGTTGGTTTTTTATAGCCTCGGGCTTATGATTAATGTCCCAACTTGCTTGCTCCATTCTATTCTTTAAAGGTCTTGGAATAATCGGCTCCCTATATGGACACATCATAGCTTTCCTCCACTCTGTATAAATCTTTGTGTAGTATAAAAATACTCAATATTTGCTAATTCTTTCTCTATGCTCATCCTTCATTCTAAACTCAGTTTTTATTATTTTTAAAGATTATTATTTACATTTGATAAAAAGAATTGGATTTATGATTAGAACTAAAAAAGGGGGGATTAATTATTCAAAATCAAGTACCTATTTTGTAATTCCATTTAATATTCGGAAACTCATAAGCAATAAATCCCATCTAATAAGGGGATTTTTCTTTAGTAAATTGATATATCTTTTTTATACCCCATTTTTTTAGTCTCTGTCTTCCTAAATCTATCTCTTTAGAATCATAATTATAATTTTTTATTAATACTATTATTATATTTTTATTACCACTTCCCAATAAGATCACCATTTTAGAATTGATTGGAAAATTTTCTTATGAGCTATTCTTATCAGAAAAATTTGAGCTAAATCTAATAATATTAAGTATGAATATGAAGATATACGAGAATCCCTATCTTGATAAAATTAATAATAATTATTATAAACATCAATAACCTTAAAACTGAATATATGATTCGTCTACATTTTTTTTTTTCAAATCCGTTTTCTCAACATCATTACTCGTACTTCCGAAATATCCAGAAATGGCATTATCATAACCGTAAATATAGTGGAAAATTGTTATTATAAGGGCGATAATATTTAGTATGATCACCGTAATTCTAATCGAAAGACAAAATTCAATCAGAATAAACGGAGGAATAAAAAAACTCGTAATTATTAGAAAAAGATAAAAGACACTAACTACCCGAATAATAAAACATCTACCAATTGATTTAAGTTTCTTATCATCCTCTTTCGAGATTTCGATTAGATGCTCTTCTCTTTGGATAACCAAATTCAGGGTATCTTTTTCAAATCGTCCATCTTGTTTTTTATTACCAATTACTAATTCATTATCTTTTTTGGTGATCCCATAATCTCTTAAAAAATTCAGAATTTTCTCTGATCTTATAACAAAACGTCGTTGATAGAATTTGTATAGGGCATCAAAAGACCAAAAAATAAATAATAAGGGTATTTGTATTAAAAATAAGAGATATATAGAATATTGGATGGCAAAGAAAGTGAGAGCTGACCAAAGAGTAATTGCCCAACCCTTAATTATGAGAGAGTGGGTATCATATCTCCCAATATTTTGATCTATATTCGAAATCTCCCTTAAAAATATATCTTTTAAAAATTTTTCACTATCAGTCATTTCATATCGGTATTATATTAACTCTAAGACATGTAATAGATGAAATGTTCCCTCTTCTAAAAGGTATTATAAAATTATAAATTAATTATTAGGGAATTAATATTTAGTGATAAGTATTTGGCAAACTCCTCCTTCTCCTTCTTAGATCTCAACTCTTTCCTTTACTTTTCTCTTGACATTCCTCAATCAAACGCAAAAAGGCTAGGATACGAGGTCCCTTATCGTTAAAACCTTTTTTATGAATTATTTTTTTTGCTACTTGGTAATAATCAATTGCTTTTTCATATTTTTTGTTTGTATAATAAGCATCTCCCAAAAACACGATATAATTGTAATGATTATCAACAATCTCGTCAAATAAGTCCGTTAGGATTGGATATAAGTTCTTTATAATTTTTTCTGATTTAAAACGAGACGATTTAATGGTTTGCATACACCTTTCATATTCTTGCTGAGCTAATTGATATCTCTTTTCTGAATAAAGTTTGCTCATCATAAGAAAACAGTTTAACATGTGGATTACTATGATATGCTTTAGAAATTCAGATAAAATCTTTTTCCCTTCAATACACCAATTTTTAGTATTTTTGTAGAGCAAAGTCCCTTCGAATAGCTCAAGGTCGTTCAATCCCCTATTTATCAATTTATAGGAGGTTTTAAATTGTCCATTTGCCAAAACATGATAAGTCTTGGTAAGCAGCGATTTTAAATTTACCATCCTTCTTATAAAGTCTTTCCGGTTTTTCCTTTCTTTTATATATTTAGCTCTTTTAGGATCTTTTGGTGTTGATAATTCTGGGATAGTTTCTAAATTAGCTCTGTTCAAAAGATCTCCTAGAATTTTTGATGCCCTTTCTACAAATTCTATTCCTTGCTTGGAATAGATTAATAGATCATTTATAAAGTCTTTAGCGATATTGCTTGAGACCCTTTCTGCTATCTGAGTAAATTCTCTCTCAATTCCTTGAACATCTTTTGCGATGAATTTCCCTTTAAATTGTGAGTAAAATTTTGTAAGTATCATAAAATCTTGAATATAGTTGATATTAGTTGCACTTTCCTTTTTTTCAGGAATGATCTCTTTTTGGTCTATTTGAATATAATGATCAATATCTTCAAAATGATCCTCAACCTTACCAATACGTTTTTTAGTCTTTAGATTTATCAATTTTCGATGAATAGAAAATGTTCTGCCGCACGAATTACAGTATACCTTAAATCTAAATTTTTGATTTATAGAATTGACATTGATAGCATTATCAAAATGTTCAATAAAATCAATTCTGTAATCTCTAGCATGATCGCATTCACAATAGAGGCGAACTATAACACAACTTCGAACGAAATCTTTTTTAACAATTTTAATTGTATTGATTCCAGATTCACCCTTAATTATCTCCCCTTCTTTTGGAATCTCCCATTGCATAAAATCATCTATCATTGCGAATTTTGAGTCTTTATTCATCAGCAATCACCCCTCTTTCTTTAAAATTATATCTCCTTATATTTTCCTCATTAAGGATATTTTCAATAATCGGATGGAGATGTTTAGAAAACCATTCTTTCATGAGATTAAGAGCCACATTCCTCCCGTTCTCATTCAATATATATTTCTCCTTAGGCTGTTCTGGCTCCCAAGCATGAATATTAATAACATCTATTAGTCCATATTGTTTTAAAGGCTTCAACATCTGAGAAATTCGCTCCTTCGACTTATCAAAATACTCTTGAAGTTTTCTGTGAGTGAGAGCCTTATTTTGAAGAGAGAATCTAAAAAAGCAAGCTAATAGCTGAATATACATTTTATAATCAAATTTTCTCAACCTTTTTTTTTTATTTTCCAATTTCATCCACCGTTACGATGTTATTCAACATATTCACCAGTTATTTATAAAGAAAAAAAAAATTCGTGAAATTGTAATGGTTATTGTTATCGTGCTATATTATATTATGTCGCTTAATCCTTGATAACATACTACTATACAATATAAGATGACATATTCCTCTATAAAATTTTATAGGATTCTAGATATTCTGTAGTATAATAACGCATACTAGAACTAAGAACGTAACTGATCAACCCATGAGAAAAGTAAAATTAAGTATTACAATTGAAGAGGAATTAGCAGAGTGGCTAGAATCCGAGGTGGAATGAAAGCGGTTCGGTTCGAAATCACATGGAATTGAAGTGGGGCTTGGATTGCTCAAGAAAACAATAGAATCAAGGGAACAAATTGAGTATGATTTCTAACCGGTATAGCAATCTTCTAAAACTCTTATTAAAAATACAAGAGAGGATCGAATTTCAAAACTAAGCCAAATTTGAAACCTAAATTTCGAATTTCGGCAATATAAAGATACTTATTTTCTGGTTTTGCGGTCTTAGAAGGTAACCTCAGTTAACGCATGAATTCAGTAAGTAATATATATCTACAATTGTTTAAAGAATTTCTCACATCCTTTCTTTTGTTTTCATAAAAAATATTTAGAACTTTCTTATTAACCTAAGTCTCCCGATCTCTGATTTAGTAGTCGCATTGGGGTTGTTAAGTATTTGCTTAACAAAGTATTTAAATA
>WJIN01000309.1 GCA_014730295.1 Promethearchaeota archaeon
AATGTTCAAGTTTGCTTTTTGCTATCCCTCTTGAATATGTTTTCTTAATCTTGTTGATTACCTTACGTGCGAATTCACCTTGGGTATTTTTTTGAACCCTTGCTTTTCCTGCATCAAGAGCATCTCCTATTGTCAAAATACTAGCTAAATATGCTTGTTTCTTAGTTATTGTTTTTTTATCAACTAAATCAGCTAAAGATTTTCCCCCGAGTTCTTTAATTCCAGAAGGTGTATGTAATTGAGCTAAAAGAGCAATATTTTTTTTCAATTTTGGATTAATATCACCCTCCATTTTTTCTATTAGCTTTCTACTTGAAAGAGCATGGTTTTTTGTATTAGGGACACTCCTACCAATATCGTGTAAAATAATACTGTATTTTAGAATTTCTTTATCTAATTCAGATAATTCTCTTCCATCTAAGAATTCCTTAGAGAATGAAATATTATCCAAATTATTTACAAGTGATGGAAATTTTTTCAAGATTCTTTCATTATGAGTTGTCGAATGGTCATTGTGATCCCAAGGAATGTTATTTGAATTCTTTTCCATTTTCTCTTTCAGCATTTCCCTAACTTTTTTTTCTTCATTCTTTAATTTTTCAAGGCCTTCTTTCTCTCTTTCTTTTGATATTTTAGCTATATCTCTCTTTGGATTGGTAGAAGCAGGTATATTAGGTATTTTGAACTCAGTTCCCATTTATTACACCCCCATTTTTTGAATATTGATATAATAATTTTTGGTTTTTTGCAATTCTCGCATTTTTAATCGAATTTTTTAGATTTTGTTCCCAAATCTTTACTTTAGCATCAAATTCTAAAGATGTTATATTCTTTTTTATCCAAGTCTGACTTGAAAAACAATCTACATATGTTTTTATGTAAGGATTTGTTGAAATTAAAAGATATTCGAATGAATACTTTCGCTTAAAGTCATTTAGATACCCTACTGTTTTGTCTCTTAATTTAAAATTCCTATATTTATTGATTTCTAAAAGAGGCACACATACAGACTTATATCCAATTTTCAACATAAATTTAAGTAAATCTTTAAATATGAAAGGTATTGGTGGAATCAATCCAATTTGATAGATATCAGAATTATTTAATATTTTATTAGCTCGAATTACACGTTCCAATTGAAATAACGTAATAAAGAGCGGTTGACTTAGGTAGAAATTAGCGTCTAAAGTTGTCATTACATCTGGTTTTAATATTTTAAGTTCCTCAATTAACCTTGTAAGATTATCTTCTTGCAACAATTTTTCACAGAAAATATCCCAAATATTTGTTAAAAGCAAAATTTTACCCCTATAATTTAATTTATCATGAATTCCCTGTTTTAGATAATTCCTTTTTATAATTTGATCTTTATCTTTAGACAAAATATCTTGTAAGCTTATTGCTAAATACTGTAACCTTGCATCTTCAATAATCTTAATTTGAGCCTCTATATTTTCTGGAGGTGAAATATCAATACGAGGTATGAAATTTTGTTTGAATCCGGGAAAAGATTTATTTACTTTATAGCCTTTGCTAAAAATATCTGCTTTTTTAGGGATAAATTCTAAATATATTTTTTTTTCTTGCCCAAAAAGCTTTTCATTAACTATTGAAAGGCAATCGGATGAATTAATGCATTTATTTGAATAACATTTCTTAAAATTAAGTTTTTTTGCTCTATTTTTTGAAAGTAAAATTTTTTTAAACAAACAACAGTTTAACATATAATAAGGATTACAATACCGACACAAATCATCAACGCTACATTTGTTAGGTCCAACTGTTGCTTTAGGTCTTAACTTTTGTCTTGATAGCGGAAAATCTAGGAGTTCTACCATCTATATCACATCTTTCTTCTCTCTTACTGGTTTCTATCATGATAGTTTATAATTCATCTAAATTGTTATTTTTTCAGTCTGTGATTCGTAACTTAATTCACATTAATAAATTTTATTGTGTATATACAATTTGATAAATAATTTTTACAGAACATCAATCACTTAATTTAAAATGAAAAATATTAATTTAGTTATTAACATATTAATACATATAAAGAAACTAAGAAGGGTGTAATTATTTGGCTGTTTTAAAAAGGATTATTATGATATCTCCTGTGGGCTTAGAAAAGGATAGAGTATTAGCAGGATTTAAGAAATTCGGTGCTACTAATGTGTATCTAATTCAAAGTGAGAAAAAAGATGGATCTGAAGAAAGATTGGCCAATATCGTTCGCAACTTTGCAAGTGACCTTGGAAATTATTTAGAAAAAATTATGGATAACATCGTAATTGAAGAAGCTAATATCACGGATCTTAAGTCTTGCTTGGAAGTATTGAAAAAAATAATCAAGCAAGAAATGGAAAAGAAGGCAAAGCTAATCTATATAAATATCAGCACTTCATCGAAAATATTTGCTATATCTGCAATATATATTGCTGGATTATATCCTGATATAGTAATTCCATTCTACGTACAGACTTCAAATTATTTAATTCAAGATATAATGGAAGTCCTAAATAATGAAGAATTAAAAAATAATACCATTAAATGCCTAGATGAATTAAACAGAATAAAGGAAAACTTCGAGAAAAATGGTTGGACTCAAGGTGAATATAAAATTACTTTGATCCCAGCACTTCCTTTTAAGCGTTTAACTAAATTCCAGAAGAATATTTTTAGTGAATTAATAAAAGAACCAATTAGATTAAAACTTCAAGATCTAATTAATACATTAAAATCGGATAAGATAAAGGAGAGATCATTCAGATCAAAATTATCCTATGCTTTACGTGATTTAACAAATTATGGTTTAGTCAAAAAAAGCAGAGAAGGTCGTGAAGTAGCTCTCAATTTAACTGAAATAGGGGAAATTTTTGGAAAATTTCTAATTTGAAATTTATACAAAATAAATAGAAACTTAATTCCTTAAATTAATTATGAATTTGAATAAAAATCAAAAATCAGTATAGATAGGTGACTAATATGAATGATGAGTTATTAGAATATTATTTAGATTATAAGATTCTCGGAAGTTTTTTAAAAGAGTACAATATTTTAATAGACTTTTTTGAAAAACGGGGCGATAATGAAATAATAGAATTTCTAACTAAAAGAAGGGACAATTTTCACAAAAGAATAAATGAAAGAGGAGAAGACT
>WJIN01000310.1 GCA_014730295.1 Promethearchaeota archaeon
GGTGTGATTAATGTTTCTCCTTTATATGAGGATTTTATACATACATCCTGCAATTTTGGAGTAATAAGAACTAATTATAATGAAATTGAATTCCAATCCTATCCAAGAAGTATATGGAGGACTGAGTTGAATGTCCTTGTAAATAGATTTGAACAATTAGCTAATTCTAACGGATGGGAGATTGCCTTACGCCCAATATTACCAGAATGGAGCCCAAAACCTAACTCTCAATTCATTCAATTTGTCAAAAAGCAATATGAACAAGTTGTTAATCAAGAAATTAAATTACATTTGGTTCATGGAGGGTTAGAAACTGGGATGATCAGCAACATATTACCAGAAGTTTCAATGGTATCATTAGGTCCTACTGTCGAAGACAATCATTCGCCAAATGAAAGACTAAAAATAAAGGATGTTGGCATATTATACAAAGTCTTGAAAAACATAGTTAGGAATATAAATGAAGTAAATGTTTAGAAAAAAGTTTTTAAAGAAAATACTAAGCTTCTTCCAATATAATTTTATCTTTTAACTTCTTATAGGCTTTACATTTTTCACGAGATTCTTCGGTACAGTTTTTGACCTTCCAACATCGATATTCATGATTTAGATAAGTGGGACATTCTTCTAATGTTGTTTTGCAATCATGTAATTGCCAACATTGAAAGAGATCATCTTTATAAAACTGATGAAATTCCTCAGGTAAGCGTTCAAAATCAAATTCAGTCTTTCTTAGATATTCATCCAAATCGTTGGAATTATACGTATTCCAAAAAAGCACGGTTCGATCCTTATTCTCTGGATTTTTTATATAATCGAACATGGCAGCCATAGCTTTACCCGTGTAAGTAGTTTCAAGTTTAAATCCCTTTTCTTTTCCTTCTAATTTTTCCACGATGTCAACAGCATATTGACCGCGTTCTGTTTTTTTACCATATGTAGATCCCAAATAACCTTCATGAAAATTGAAATCATCTTTAGTTATTTTTAATTTTGGGATTGATTTATCTCGATTTCTTAAATATTTGATAGCTTTTTTTGAATTTCTAATAACAGCTTTCGGATTTGCTACAAGACTTCCATAGACGGGAACTACATTCACAAGGATATCTAAATCCAATAATTTTACACCAGCAACAAGTCCAGCAGCCGTACCCGTAGAACCACCAGCAATAAAAATATCATCTGGTTTTGAAATCATTCCATCGTTAATTTGATTATTTAATTCACAAATAGCGTTTATAAATCCAATTGTACCCAATGAAGTTCCGATTCCGAAGAGTGGGGTTCCTCCAGGCATCATCATATAATATTTCGGGTGAGTAATTTGGAACCAGAGTAATTTAAATAATGTGCTCACATCACCCCCACAAAGATGAAGATTAGCTCCAAAGTAATCGTAAAGAAGTAATGAACGCTGAACATGCCAAGTTATGGGCTGGGGAAATAACAATAAATCACATTTTATCTGTAACTCTTTTGCAATAATCGCAGCCGCTAACCCATGATTTGTCCCAATTCCACCCATCGTTGCAATCCCAATTTTTTCTTTTTCAAGAGCATCTCCAAATATAAATTCAAATTTTCTTAATTTATTGCCTCCATATATATGATGATCCTTATCATCACGTTTTATGTAGATTTTACCCTCATCTAATTCAAAATGCTTCTCTAATTTTTGGAGCCTATCCACATCTGTTGGTATTCCGGTTAGTAAGGGTGTCCAAGGGATCTTTCCTTCTAACTCGGGGTAATATTCAAATAAATAGGGTTTTTCTAATTTCATATACACTTTCAAACTTCTTTTTTAAATTCTTTTTTAGTTAGTTTTCTTATATAATACTATATAACTTTTAACTAATTAATAAAATAAATATTTCAAGTTTGGTAAAAAAAAATGAATTTTAATATTAAAGATAACTCATTACTGAATGATTATGGACCAGAAAAAATCATTAATATAAATGATCCCTCTATTGGATTAAATGCGGTTTTAGTTATTGATAATTCTGTCTACGGTATACCAGCCGGAGGAATTAGATTATTACCGGATATAGAATTAGATGAGATGATTCGATTATCTCGAGCTATGTCGCTAAAATTTTGTTCTTACAAGATGAAAGTGGGAGGATCTAAAGCGGGAATTTGGGGAGATCCTACTAATCAGGATCAAAAGAATATCTTGTTAACAGGATTTGCTAAACAAATAGAACCTTTCATTAAGAATGATGTTTATTATCCCGGACCAGACATGGGAACCGATGATGATGATCTACTAAAGATATTTAATGTGATAGGGGCACCAAATTTAGCTCCTAAGAAGTTAAATATGTTTAAACATAATGTACCCGTTGAAGAATTATTTACCGGTTATGGAGTTGTATATTGTTTAGAAGTGATATATAATAATTTGGGTAAATTATCTGCTAAACAACGAGATACAAGTAAAAAACCCACAGTAATCTTGGAAGGTTTTGGGAAAGTTGGAACAGCAATAGGTATGAGTCTGGATGAACTTGGATTTAAATTAACCGGAGTCTCCACCATCAAAGGAGCTATTTTTGATGAAAATGGGCTTGATATTACAAAATTATTGAGTCTTAAAGAAGAATTTGGAGATAACTTAGTGAATAGATATGAGAGTAAGGATTTGGTAAAAATTGAGAAAGAGAAACTTTTCGAATTATCATCAGA
>WJIN01000036.1 GCA_014730295.1 Promethearchaeota archaeon
AATGTTCTGAATTTTTCTTGAACTCTATTTTTATCATTTCCCAATTGTCCAGTAAGATAAGCTAAAGTTGCTGCTATTTCAAATAATTCAAATTGTTCAATTTTTCTTAACTTTGCATTGTCATTTTTAATTATATTCATATCTCTTTGAAGAGCTTTAATATTTTTAATACTCTCAAGATCATTTTGGTCCAATTCAGCCTCCTTGTTTAATATGTCCTTCCAGACGCTATTCATATGATAAAGCATTTGAGAAATTTCGGGTGAATAGGGTTGATCATAGTCGCAAAAAATCTAGACAATTCTAGACATTTTGAATAATTTGATAGAGTATTCATCGGATCATATAGCATTTCTTAAGATCTGAGTCCATATCTCTTAATTATGTATGCAATTGGAGCCGCCGCCGATCGATTGGGGGTTTGCAGAAAAACTTTGCATCGATGGGAGGCTCAAGGAATACTTAAGTACGACAGAACTTTGGGCGGGCATCGTAGATTTCCTCTCTCCGAATTAAATCCTATATTGCTAAAAGAAGGCAAAGCAGAATCCTTCAATTAAGCTTTTAAAGCCGAGAACGATATTGAAGTGACCAGATATAGAAGATTCTCCCCACATAAAGCTTTTATTGCTACATCAAATTGAACAAAGTCCATGTACTTGACAACAGATCATATTGCTTTTCATAGTTATTTCCGTATCCTTTTAGAACTTTTACAAAACTGGCCGCATAAGCTATGGGCAGTTGCAAGAGATTTAGCAATGCATGGGCGGTGGGCGGGATCTGGTGCGTGCGCAAGACCTGGTGCATGAAAACTTAAGTTCGGAAGGACCGAGGCCATCATTGAGCGCCGCAAGGTTTTGCATCACAGATGGTTTGCCGGTGCTTTCCAAAAACTTTAACTTCATAAGGTATTATAGAAATTAAGAACCCTCGTAAGATTTATTAAGAATGGGGAATATGTTTTTTCCTATCTCCAATATAAGTAATCAATTTTAGATCATTGAGTATTTGGACTTTTAAAGGAACAATTTATCCTTACTAGAGGTGAAAATCAATCGGGTGGATGGAATTGCGAGAAAAATTAATCTTTACTGCATCATTAATCCTCCCCATCTTGTTTACTTGCTTTATAGGAGCTCTCTCTTATAAGATCTTCCTCAGTTGGGAATATGACGCAGATTTAACGGTTCTTTTCTTAGAACGTCATCTAATTTGGATAATAATCTCTGTATCTTGTTTTTTGCTCTCGTGGACCGTAATCCTTCTTTCACTCTATTCATACGAATTGGAATATTTGTTTCTAAAAAATACCTACTTTAATATCTTACTAGGGATTTCTTACGGCTCACTTTGGATGACACAAAGGGAAATAAAAGTGGGAATAGCTACCACGATTTTTCCACCGTTCGATGGATGGGGCATTCTCATTTTAATTATTATCGTTAGCATAGGACTCCTCTATTTCTTGATTAAAATTTCGGAAAGGTACCTAAATACCAAATTTTCCACTCCGGATTATATTTATGGAGCACCAGCTGATGACAAATCGTTAAAAAATGAAGAAATAGTACTTTCAAACCGACAAGGAGCGGAGGATGTAATCCCCATAGGCACAAATAATGAGAACCATAACCCTCTTGAGTCGGAGATTGACCATGATCAAGCCGCACAGGTCCTTTCCATCCAAAAGATCCGCACCAGCGCCTCAAATCAATATTTCATCGAATTTCCCAATGATTTACGAATTGCCCTCTGCAAATATATCTTTCAAGAAGAATCCGCGCGACCTAAAGCTACCAGCGAGATAGTCCGAGAGCTGATCGCACAGCTTTCCAAGGTGCTTGAAAATGCCCTAAATTATTACAATGAACAGAATCAAGAAAATGCCCAACTAAGCGATCTCAATCTCAGTCAAATTGAAGAAATGTCCAAACCATACCTTGATGATTTATTTGCCTTAGAGCACACTCCTGGAGTGTTGGGAGAATTATTTAATTTGCGTACTAAAAAGAATATCACCTCCTTTCGCAACGGTATTTTAAGATTAGTGCGAACTTTAGGGGAGGAAAAGGATCTCACAACCCGCTACCTAGAAAGATTAGGAGCAATTTCCCACGAAGTACTGCATCACATCCAACGGCAGGAACCCATCAATATAGTTCAGCTCAACCAAGCCGTTTTGTTTACCGAATTCAACCTTTCCTTTAACCAAGTCAGAAAAATCGCAACCGCCTTGGTGGAACTTTCTGGTCAACCCATTCAATTATTCGATAGTGTATATTCCAAGGATAATTCGGGTAATAACGTCTATTTCAAGATCGCCCGCACGTTTTCCTTACTCCCCGAAGGGCAGCCCTCATTGGACATCTATTTCAAAAAATATCGGGATTATCAAAATCAGATCTGTAAAACCTTTTACGCCCGCTTGATGAGCGAGGAACTATTTTCAGAGCTAAAACAATGCCGCGCCCATCAATCGGAGTTATTCAGCGGGAAGATCAAAAAAAATGAATATAGATCACTAATAAATTCATTCGATTTATACCGTTATTTCTCGGGGAAATATCCAAAGTCCTATATTTACGATAAGGGAGACGAAAGCTTGGAACTTAAAAATCTCATCCCCAAAACATATCCCGACACAGAGTTCCATGAGCGAATTCAGCGCTGTGCCGTACGCCAGGTCTATGATCCGTTTTGCAATTGGATCGTCCGCACCGAACATCTCTATCAACTCTGTAAAATGTTTCCCGATTTCATAGACGAGCCGATTGATCCCAACTGGAGGCAACCCAATATGCCTAACAGCGAAACATTTTTGCAGGAGCAGTATTTCCGCAATGAACGCCTCTCCAATCTCCGAAAGGTCCTTCAATATACAATCTTTGGAAACTCTTCGCTGTATTCTACCGCTTATATCAATAATTTACTCAGTCAAGTCAGAAATCTGTACTTTAAACGGGCCGATTTTAAATTGAGTACGTTATCCCAATCTCAATCGACCCTACAGGAATTCATTCGCGGTCAGATTGAGGCTATGAGGCAATCGGATGATTCCCATAATTTGAATCAGCTTGCTAACTTTTCCGAGTTTGAGGACTACGTTTTTGAAGATTTTAAGCGGAAACGTAAAGGAAATTACGAGACCATCCCCCGAGCTGAACTATTAGATTATCTCAAAGATTCTTACATCCGAAGGCTTAAGTATAAAACCGCTAATTTGGTCAGATATGCCCTCAAATTAAGAAAGAAACTTTCTAAAGAAAAGTCCAAAGAAAATTCAGATCCCCACACTGCCCAAGTACTGACTTCTCTCGAAACCAAGATTGAGCGATTATCGGGGGTCTCTCAGCCATATAACACCCTAAAGGAATTTAAACAACTGCGCGATGATCCTAACGGCACAATTAATTCCTTGAAGCAACAAATAGTCACTAATCTGGAGCAGAATCCCTATGATCTGGATTCATTACTGATTAACGCTTTAGGGACCGAAATAACTTCGTATTTAGACTATGCCTCTGTCCAACCCAAGGAAGATTTCTACGTGCTTAAGCGCCTTTACACGCCTGTATTATACGGGTTTGAGTTTGACACCCCCTCAGAGAGCGAATTTGAAGAATTTTTGCAGCATCAATTTTTACTCAAAACCCGAATTCATTTTAAATCATTATTTTTCACTCCATTGAAAAGCAACCCAGTTCAAACTAATTTAATTTCCATTATCAAGCAAGAAATTTTTCAATTAAAAGATCAATTATATCAAGCTTTATCCATCCCCCAATTCAAACAGCAGAGTGCAAATTTAATCAATAAGAATGTATTTCAAGGAGAATACTGCACCCCCGAAGGATCTTTTGCCAACATCGCCTTTGAAATTGAGGGGAGAAAAAAGCTCTGGATCAAATGTAAAATTCACGATTCCAAACAAGTCAAAATAAACAATATCGTCTATCATGGACGATTAGAAGCCTTAATTAAAGGCGAGGGAGCCATCCCTCAAATGCCCGTCGTGAGCTTTAAGGACGGCAAACTCTTGTTAAGTCAACCTTTTATTGTCACAAAAAAGAGTTGCTCGAAACCATCCCAAAACCAGACTAAAGAGGTGAGGATGGGAGTAGACCTTGGCTTAAAAGACTTTGCCACTCTATCCATCAAAGCTCAAGGGCAAGAAATTGCGCGCCACTTTCTCAATGAAAAGATTTTTGACTATAATTTTGAGAAGGGCAGCTTTGTATGGAAAAACCCCAACCAGACACAATTAACCAATATTAAATATCGGTTGATTCGCATCCGCCGAACTATTCGCGAAACCTCCCGAAAAATTAAACGCTACGAATCGTATTTCATTCGAAAATACCCCCAATGGGAAAAGATTCTGTTCAATACCCCGCTCATCGAGGTCAAGCAGCGCCAAGGAGTTCTATTCGATCGAATTTCCAACCTATCAAATTTTCAAACCAAGTATTTTGAGCGGTACTGCCAGCGGAAAATATTTCTCAGCCGCCTCTGGGAGCGAGTCCAGCAAATCAATACCGAAATCGCCAATTTAGTAGCTCATAATCTGGTGGAAATTGCCAAACACTACAGAGTGTCACATATCAAGTTCGAAGACTTGAGATGGGCAAAAAATTCCCGAACACAAAATGCAGGGAATTATCTCGCCTATTGGCAGGTTCATTGGTTTTACTCCCGAATTCAATCCATCACTGAAGGACTTTCAAGTAGGGCGGGCATTAAAGTGCTTGCCGTAGATCCCCGCAATACCTCCAAAAACTGCGAAGTATGCGGAGAGAAAGGTTCCCGCACGTCAAAGGGATTTCGCTGCACCAATAAGCACTGTGCTAAATACGGAATTACCGTTGATGCCGATTTAAACGCAGCACGCAATATTGTACGACGA
>WJIN01000311.1 GCA_014730295.1 Promethearchaeota archaeon
GTTTTTCTCTCCATAGATAGCATTAAGCATATTCTGGGTAACTAATCTACTTACCTTAAAACACACATCTTTTACCAACGGTTCCTCCGATTGTCTCCATATATATGCATTTTCTGGATTTAATCCTAACGCTAGAATATCAGCCATATTATCAACGGCAAATTCTTCTGCCCTATCAAAAGGAATTCCATTATCCTCCCAACTTTCGATATCAGCAATACCATAATATGCTTTTGCTCCCATTTTCTGAAACTCCACAATCTCTAAGGCAGTGGTCATTGTTCCCAAATGGAATGGACCCGATGGTTTAATTCCGCTCATTACTGCCCATGGTTTATCTTCCTCGATAGCTTTATAGATGACTCCCAGATCTCGATGACCAAATATTACTTTTCTTCGTATGAACTTATTATCTTTAAAGCGTTCTCTGGTTAGATC
Organism: Promethearchaeota archaeon; assembly: GCA_014730295.1. The sequence continues at coordinate 439 of WJIN01000311.1, forward strand.
TTTGATTGTTTCAATCCCAAACTCTTCTATTAACCGCAGATAATCTTCCTCTAAAATATTACTAGAACTCCATGGATCGATTTTCATAGCATTTTCCTCTAAAATTCTGAACTATTATTTAATATAGTAAACTTCTCAAATGAAAAAAATATTTAGAATGTAAAAAATTTTGATAATTATGAAGAAATATAGTGATAAGGACATTGACAACTTTATTAGTATTTTAGATTTTTCGAAGATTTCTCTCTCTCTTTATTTCTTATAGATTATTTTAGATTTCTTTATTTTTTTATAAATTATATATTTGAAAATTGTTTTGGAGGTGAATTTTGGGTAGTAGCAAAAAAAAGTACAGTAACCAGCAATAAAAGGGGAGACTGAATTGAAATTAAGCAAATTAAGCATAGAAGCCCAGACGGTGGTACTGAAATGCTCAGCTTGGGATATTATATTTTGGAAAAAATCTATTTTTACGTTGCCTTGAGATATTTAGAGAATGATGGAGAAATTAATATCGATGGAACTTAAAAGAAAAACAAGATCAACATAAATATAGAAATACTTGATTTCGGACTTAGAGTGAAGAATTATTTTGATAGAAAGATAGAAATTATCATATAGGTAGAAAATGAAATACGAGAAAGTGAGATTAAAAATGCCATTCCATCAATGGGTCCTAGATACTAATGTGTTTTACACATACTGCTGCAATTCTAACTATATAGAATACGAGAATGATTGCGTATCCTTATTACATAACCTATTAAGCTTTTGCGAAAATCATATTTGCTGGAACGAAGATATTAAAGAGGAATATGATAGAGTTTTTAAGAGATTAGAATCGACTGATATAGGTCGTAGATTTTTAAATTGGTGGAATCAAATGCACGATCATGGAAAGATAGATATGATTCAACCATACACGCCTTTAAAAACAAATATACATAGAAAAGATGAAAAATTCTATCAAACCTCTGCAAATACAAATGATAAAATCTTTGTTACTTGTGAGGAAAAGCATTTATCACAAAAAAAAACAGTATATGAGGAACATAAAATATCTGTTCTCAATATTAGTGAAGCTCTTGAAGAAGTAGTAAATAATCGTGCGAATCGATAAATTATAAAATTTTCGATAAGATAATTTAGGGAAATCTAATATCACTTTTTTATTTCATTTCATGCAACGAAGATTAGTTTTCTACCCAGATCACCGCAATTTGAGAAAGCGTCAGTTGATAACACGATACAATTGGTAATTTCGCATAATTAGATTGAAAATTTTATTAAATTAAGTCGAGAAAATATTGATATATTCCATTAATGAGTCAATAACTTTATCTGCTGCTTTAACTAACTTCCTATTTACATATAGATTGGGATTTTTCTCACCGTGAAATAGCCGACATCTTATTTTATATGCTACAATAATAATACTCTTGGTTTTATGTCCAACCGGGGCAGAACTATTTAAAACTTTAAGATTTTCTTCAATATGTTTATCTTCTCTCTTCTTAATATAATTTAAAAAAACATCTTTTAAGTCTTTAGAATACACCCTTGAAGCAATATTTCCATTACTTAAGATAAATGTATTACAAAAGAAATTAATTTTGTCAAGATCTCCAGTACTATCCGCTTTTTCTTGTCCGTTAGGTCCTTGACTAAATGCGTATATTGCAGAATAAAGACCATTAAACGAGATCCATCTAAAGATGAATCTTTTAAATACATCTATAGTTTCCTTTTTTGCATATTCACTCCATTGAATAATTCTCTCAATTGTTTTATTTTCGTTTCTAAGTTGATTAATGTAAGTTGATAATAAGTCCAAAACTTTTCTTTTCTTCTCCTGATTTTCTTTTACTTTTCTATAACTTTTGATATTATACCAAGGTTTTATCACTATTTAGATTATTTTATAATATAATATTAAAGAATCACTTTTTACTTTATTTTTATAGGAATAATAGAATGTTTATTTCATTTTGAAAACGACAGAAAGTATTGCATCGATTCAATGAACTAGGGAGGTGTGATAGAAAATCTGTTATCGCTTTCTTAATTATTTTTAAGGGAAAATAGATTACTTTGAATTTATTTTCGAGTTAGGACCAATTCATTAATCAATATCTCCTCTATCCCTTTAATTTATCAAGAAAGTTATTTATTTCTTGTCTTATTCGATTTTTATCCTTAAATTCATTATCTAATAGAGTTCTTAATTCAGTCACTAATTCAGAGTAATCTTTTCCTTCTTTTATAAGAAAATAATTAACAATATATGCTTTAAGAAATCCTAAAAATACATTTGAAAAGGCTTTTAAAATCTTGAATTTGTCAATAATTTCAGAAAATGTATAAATTTGTGTTTTACTTGAAGTTTCTTGACCTTCCTTATTAAACCTTCGGAAAGTAAATTTTATTTCTATCTGATTCTGGATTCTATCAATCTTATCTACAATAAAATCCCTATGAGATATAGAATTCCTTAAATCTAAATAGTTTCCCAAATAAATTCTATCTAATTTTAAAGATCTAGCAAAAAAGCCTAAACTATTATGAAAGGAAATAAATTTTTCGTTATCAATAATTTTTTCTAAATTCATAATTGCAGCTAATATTAATTTAAAGTAAGATTCGATTAAGGTGTTGAATCTTCTTATAAATTCTGAAATAATGTCTTTAATTTCATTATCCTGAAGATTTAATAATTTCTCTATTTTGTTGTAAATAAATTCCAGAAATTCTATGATTGTTATTTTTTCATTATCATGAGATTCAATCCCTAACTTATTATAGGAAGAAAACCTCAATAAATCCAATAATTTTTCTTCGTATGCGATAGATTTCTGGAGTTCAAAAAATAACTTCACAATAGCCCTTCCATTTTTTATAAGAGCCCTATCAAATGCTTTTTTAAACCTAGCTCTGATCTGCTCTTCAAAAGGATCTCCACGAGGTATTGAAATTGTTTCATAGGAGATTTGAAAGGAAGGTATGAATACTGTTTGAACAAAAAATTCAATAACACCCTTAAAAGCATCAAATTTCTCGGGATTATTTAATAATTCACTTAAATATAGTGGTAGAGAAAGCAAAAAAAAGTCTTTTATAGTTATATGTTCTAATTTTGAAGGTTCCATTTCAAGTTCTATACCTTCTCCCATTTTTAAAATATTATATATAAATTTTAAGAAATGCTTCAAGCAATTAGCTATAGGGATGATTTTTTCCTTTCTCTTAAGGAATTGATTAAAATTGAAATGGTATCCCGTAATTTTTGAAGTCTTTTTCAAAAGATCTATTATTCCATAAATCTCTTGAGGTAATTTATCTTCTATCATGAAATCAACAATTCTAAGATTTATATTATAATTCTAATTTTTCTCAATTTTGTCTTATTATATATTTTTTTATTATTTTTAGAAATATAATTCTTATCGTTTAGACCCCAATTTTAGTCATAAAGAAATAATAGGAAAATGCGATGCAGAACCTCTTATCGCTTTTTAAGTGGAGGTAAAATACGATCTAACAATGATTATCGCCGCATAGGATGAATTAGGGAATTAATTTACGATACTTTAAATACACATATAATTAAAAAGTAAAGTAAACCGAGTCTCGATAATGAGTAAGCAACAAACTCGGTACCTTATTATTTGCGAATACGATGAGTATGTCCGGGTATATTCATTTTTAAAAAATACAGAATTGATTGGGGGAGAAAACTTAGAACAGACCCCTAACTTGAAAAAAGAGCTCAAAAAAACCACGAAAACATTATGGGAAAAATAATCGTTTAGAGTTATTCTTAAAAAAACAATACTGTGTTTTTTTTGTAATCCGAAAAGATTAATTATTAATCGTATATAGATTATTTTGATGAATACACACACAATTGATGATTTACAAATACTCAATCCTATTCCAATAGAAAAAATTCGGAAAGACAAAATAGCGTGGATTTGGGTATCAAAACGACATCATAACTTGTTTTTTTCTTGGGAAAATAAAGAATTAGGAATATATAACTATCAAAAGGATCTGTGGCAAGTATTAGATTTACGAGAATTTTTAAGGGAATCTATCTGTGTCGAAGCTTTAACTACGACTGAAAATTACTTGTGTTTAGCAGGGTTTGGGGCTGATTTTGTCCTTTATCGTTTACCAGATTTAACATTCAAGAGTCAAATTCCCTTTGAAAATAGTGGATATGGTGCTAGTTCATTTAAAGATACTGTGTTTATTAATGGGGAAATTGGAATCTTACAAATAGATTTGGATAAAGAGGTTAAAGTTGGTGAATTTAACATTTCAACTATTTTTAAAGATAACAATTTTCTTCTTGATTCTGTTTCAACAAATAATAAAGTTATAACAGGACGATTTACATACACAGGATCAAGTAAAGATCATAATGCAAAGAAGATTCCTGAACTTTCATACATTACTTGGAATCTTTCTAATTTTAAACTTGTATCGATAATCCCTACGATTTTTGATGATTATACTGATCCTTATCTTACGGATGGTGGGTATTTAATTGATAATGATCAAATTTGGGATATCAAGAATGCGGAAAGGATTCATACTATCTTTCATTCTGAATACGGATACATAATATATCTTCACGAGGGAAATATGTTAGTATCTGATGAGCTCCAACCTAGCCAATTATTTCTCTATCATTTTAATAGTAGAGATGCTAAACAGAGAATCATAATAAAAGATTCTAGAATACACAATTTTAAAAATTGGGGAGACTTTCTTTTGATTGAGAAAAATAAGAGATACTACTTAGTAGACAAGAAAGAATTTTTAGTTCTTTAATTTTTAATTTATTTAAATATAATGGAGTTCATTAATTAGAGAGAGAGTAGAATTTGAAAATAAGACAAGAATAATCGTTCTGATCAGGTAATTTTTATTGTCCCATACTCATCACTTTTTTTCTTTAAATAGAAACATCATATTTTCATGTAACACCACTTCTAATGTGAAAATAGAAATGAATAAAAATATAGATACGACTTCCCTCGCCATAGGTATTTTGGGAGGGTTCAGCACAATCTGCGGAATTATTTTTTTAATTATGGGAATTCCCTTTACTCCGTTTTTTCTATAACCGAATAATAGGAAATCTCAACCCTTTCCTTTTTTTTAGATGTTTTTTCTTTAAAAATGCTTATAGAATCCAAACATCATATAAAATTGTATTCAAGGAAAAAAAGTATGTAATGAAGTAATGAGTCAAAATAAAATTAGAGAATGAGCTTTTTTATTGTTATTCTCTTTTAACTTCTTTTTAATTATTCCAATGTTATCTTTTTGTAATAATAGAATCCATTGTTCTTTCCACTAGTTTTCCGAGTTTTTTAGGTGTTCTGCTTTTTCCTCTACAATCTGTTTCCAAATTTTTTTTATAAATTAATGGATATATTTTTGTATAATAAGGGATCGTTAATCCTTTGTCAGGTTTATTATCACATCATTCACATTTCGATTCAACTGCATTCAAACGTTCTAATCGGTTAAGGCTCCATTCGATACTTTTTCTTATTATTTGATGAGGAAATTTTCCCTTTTCATAGAATTAGGGGGTGCAAGAACGACAAAGGGGAAAAATTTAATCCGTTCTCTCGATTTACATTTCACACAAAAGGATTCATTACTTTGCATTGATACCACCTAATTTTGAGATTTAAATTTGAAAGTTTAACATAAAACTATTATTGCAAAATTTAAGAACTATAAAACCTAATTATTAAATTGAATTTATAAAAAAGGAATTTGCGAAATTAGAAAATTAAGATACTTAAAGATAAACCTGATGATAAAGATGAATAAAAAGAATGTAGATTTTGAAACCTTGAAAACAAATTTAAAATACAGGTTATTTTATATTATGTTCGTAGATTTATTCAATCCAACAATATACGAGGGTCCACTTGATGATTATATTGGAAATATGAAATTGAGCTTTGGTTTAATTGAGAAATTATCTGAGGAAAATTATGATCAGTATTTCCCAATTATTAGCGGACCTATGGAAGCTCAAATTAAGGATTACCAAAAATTTTGCATTCCTAAAAAACCCATTGAAGAAATAGGCAAATTTTATTACGATAATGAAGAGATCTTTTTTTCTGAGGAAGGTAAATTTAATGGCGCAATTGAATTTAAACACATAAAAGACTTTTTTAACTCTAAAAACTTCCTTCCTCAAGGTTTACCAGATCATGCATTAATTGGGATAAAAGATAATGCAAGCGCGTTTTTTATAGAAGAGAATTTTGTACTTGATGATGCGTTTTATTTTTTAGGTTCTGCAGAAAAGTTAGTAGAGTTTTATAGCAACAAATTCGGTGATAGCGAGGTAAAATGGAAAAACCAAGACACCCAAAATATTAAAAATAATATCTGTAGTAATTCTCGTGCTGCAATCCAAATATTTAATAATTTCGTTGAATGCTTCTTAAACTCTATTGGGTATGATTATTTTTCTAGAAATAAGGATTCGTTGACATCGGAGCAAGAAAGTATCCTATTAAAAGGCAAAAGACCTCACCGAAATTATTTATCTTTAAAGAGAAAAATTGTTAAAGTCTTGGATATTGTATGCTCAGATGAGTCTTTAAAATTAAGATGGAATAGAGATTATCCGATGAGTGAACCCTATACGAGTTTTTTTGAATTTACGCGGCAATTAAGGATTTTGCTAGTTCATCCGGGACCAGTTAGACAAGGAATGTTTCAATCTCCCGCAGAATGGTATAAGAAGGCATTAGGATGCGGGAAAATTTGTATGGAAGTCTCCCAAGATTTATGGACCAGATGTTATCCCGAGAGAGAGTTCCCTGAATATCTCGGATTTCTTGATTTTGATAAAAATTTAAAGAATGCATATAAGAGAGTAGAAATATAATTCACGAATTGATTTATGGTATATAATAGTGATTTGGTCTTTTTTTGTTTTTATTGTTTCTTTAGTATGAAATATATATAGTAGTAATGAGAGATAACAATTCCAGTTTTCGCAATTATTTTTCACTCCTTGATTAAATCTCTATTGGATCTAATACTTATCCTCAATGCTTCCACATATTCATGTTGGTATTTTCATTGCTTCCAATGGGATAACAGTATCTCAGGAATTCTCTACAAGAGCTCATTTTGAAATTCCTTTAGTCTTAAGTGAAGAAATCCGTGTAATTATAATAAATCTTGAAGAAATATTAGAAATAGAAAATACTGACGATTTACTACTACTTTTAAAACGCAAAATGTGTAATTTATATTTAAAAAGATCTATAAGATTATGATACACCATTTTCAATTATCTATTCTAACTTAACCTTAATATTGTTTGATATCATTAATTTTAGAATGGATTCCTTCCACTTAATACGTTTATTGGAATAAAGCGGCTTATAGTATAAAAATATATGTTTAAACCTAAAACTCTTTTCTAGGTTTTCCAGATATGTTTTAATCTCACCTCTTCTCAATTCGCGAGGAATATATTTTTTTTTGAGAAGACCTATCCATATTGTTCCTATGTCCTTCTTTCGATCCAAAACCGATAGGTGAGGTATAATTTTATCTACTAAATCAAAAGGAGTCTTATCTAATAAAGGTTCAGCACTAACAGAAGTAGAAAATCTCATTTTTGTAGCATATTTTAGACTTTCTAATCGTTCTTCAAAACTACTCCCATACGGTTCAAAAAGTTCCAAAATCTTCGAATCTGTTGACCCTATTGTGAATCTAAATCCGATTTTATCTTTATAATTTATAAAGATTTTACATAGTTTCTTTACAACGTCCAATTTGGGTTTTATTGTAATAAGAACGGTATTTTGTGCTTTCAAACATTTTTTCAAAACTTTAATACATGCAGAAAAATAAGGTTCCTCAATAAAAATGTTATGTGTTGTAGGAAACATAATATCCCAAGGAGCAGAAGTTTTTTTTCTGGATTTAGAATATCCTTTTTCAACGGTTTTCGGATTAATTCGCAAGATCCTCCAACTATCATCAGTATATCCTCGGTAATGTTTAGCGATTGCTTTGGCATAACAATAGATACACCCAACTTTACAACCTTTTATACAATTCACATTCCTACTTGCCCACTCTTTGGTACCCATTTTTAAATTTTCTATTAATTGCTCTTTTTTGGCGTTTGAATGATCAGTTTTTAATTCTTCAGAGCAATCATTAATTACTTGAGTTTTATTGGAAAATTCAGTCATACATATTCACGAATAATTATTTAATAATTCATAATATGCTTACTATTTTTAAAGGAAAAAATATTAGGATAATATGCGTATTCATATTTAGGATACTGATTATTAGTAATATTAACAAAAGATACCTTAAATTATAATCCTTTAGATATAATCCAAATATTTAATGATTTGAATTGAATGATTTAAAATTTGATGAACATACCGAAGAAAAGTTAGAAACAATTAATTATTATTATAAAACATGGTTTGGAATTGTAAAACGCCAACAAACCAATATAATTGATGCCTATGCTGGAACAGGTTATAATGAGATTAGAGGTAAATCTACTAAAAGAAAACCTGGTTCTGCCTTATTAGCAGTCGACTTATTTAGATATGATGATCTTGATAATTTAAATCTCATATTTATAAATAAAGATCCTCAAGAAACTGATATTTTGAGGGAGAATATTACAGAGTATATTCGAAATTCAAGAATAGAACCCAATGTAATCAGTAGAGTAACCATATATCAAAAGGATTGGTCAAAGATAATAGATACGGTTATAGATGAAACAAGAGATAGTATACGGTTATTTCTACTTGATCCTTATGGTGCAAAATCTTTACCTTGGGTAAAAGTTAAAAAAATCGCAGAAGAAGCAAAAAGTAAGTATGGGTATAAAGAGAGTGGAACCGAAATTTTGATTAACTGGGCTTGGCATACTTTACGAAGATTGCTAGGAAAATATTATAAAAGTAAACGTGAATCAACAATCAATCATTATACAGAGGTAGATAATTTAGATTCTTTTTTTGGTGGAGATAATTGGAAAAATATTGCAGATAAATATCCAGACAACATTTTCTCTAAAGAAGATAAGAACCCAAGTGATATCAGACGATTAATGGAAGGATTAGTTTTTCACTATGCTAAAAAATTATTTGAGTTTTTTAGATATATCTGTATACATCCAGTTTATGCAAGAATACAAACAAATCATAGGGATTGGAAAAAAAGAGGTGAAATTGTTTATTATATCATTTTTGCTTCAAATTATCATGATGCACCAAACATTATTTCAACCAAATTCAAAGAATATATCACTAAAAAGATTTATTTACCTAAAACTCAGAAAAATTTGGATAAATATCTTCAATCTAAAAAGAAAAGACTTAATACACATCATCAAAGGGTTACTATAAACATAAAAATTAGAAGGATGGAAGAACATCTACAAAAGAGGCTAACAAATACTCAGAAAAGAATTATTAAAAGTTTTTACAAAAGAAAAAATCAAGATTATGGTTGCTATGAATTCTATTTATTGAATGAGATTGGATTTGGAAAAGATGATAAAGAATTTCAAGAATTGATGAAAGATGGAATTATAGCTACGAGACAAAAAGAATTTAGAACATCTAATGGAAGTGGACAATATCTCTATTTAAAACATAAGGATCTTGTAAATCGACAAAACTTCTTATTTTTTAACGAAAAAATCTATAAATTTGATACAGGAGAACTTTCTGAGGTTGAATAAATTAAGAAATAAAAAGATAAAATGAGTTCTTTAATCTATCTAACGACCCAAATATTCCTTTTCACCGAAAAGCAATAGGATCGATTCGTACTTCTGATACTCCCGGTACTTGTTTTATACAAACTATTATCTTCATTTTATTTTCACCTTAGAAGCCTCTTCTTAAAAAATTATTTGCAATTACCATTCTCTGTATTTCTGAGGTTCCCTCATAGATCTCCGCCATCTTAGCATCCCGAAAATATCTTTCAACATCATAAGCCTTCATTAA
>WJIN01000037.1 GCA_014730295.1 Promethearchaeota archaeon
ATATTCCAGTATGGAATCAACATTTTTAAAGTAATTCTTTTTTTGGGGATAGAAATTGAGATAATGTTTTGATAATTCAGGAAACTTATCAAAAAAATACAATTCAAATCTCCGAAAAATAAACAGTTCATATTTCTGTAATAAATTTATAATTTGAGAGATCGATCCTTTATTATTCTTCCCCAAGAAATCAATACTTTTACGTACTCCATTAACCAATATATTTGGAAAACTTCGATTATATACATAACGCGGGTGTTCATTTATTATTTTCCTCCAAATAAGTGATAAATCATTATCAATTTCATTTGAATTCTTTATTTTTTCACTTTCTACATTATATTCATTTAAAATTGAGGTTTTGAGGTTTATACATAAATATTTTAAAGTTTTAAGGGGATCATCATTTAACAATAATGGTAAAATCCTTTTTAGATGCTTTTCATAAATAAAAACTTCGGAATCTGTATCAAAATTTAAATTTTTTGACATATTTATCACCTAAGAACTTTCTTTATTGTAGTACTTTTCTACATCAAATATTTCTTCACTTATTTCCCGTGCTAATAAAAGAGCGTTTTCGGAAAATAACTTCTCTATTAGATTTTTGACTAATTCATATAAACTATAATTTTTCGATATTGGTGTTTCTATCCAAGACTTTATTTCATCGACAAGTTTTTCAATATGTTGTATTGATAAATTCAAGATTGTTTTCAAAAAATTTACTCTTACTGCCCAATTCTTTATATTTGACAATCTTTTTATAATTTCAACAACTTTTTCAGACTTTTCCGTTGCTACCTTTTCAAGATATACAGTTTGAATCATATAAGCGTTTTTATCCTCTGGAATATCAAAATAACCATTCTGATCTAATAAATGCAACCATTCGGGATTCCTTAGGTTAAGAAAAAATTCTCGAAATAAATCATTTCTTGCATTAATAATTATTTCAACTTCCTCCATAATGTCTTGTGTAGGTTCTGGGATGTTCATCAATTCTTGGAGATCGGATAAGATATCATAAAATCGTGATAGGCGAGACCAAATAATTAATTCTAAACTCTCAAGTTTTTGATTAAAAATTTTTTCAATAATCAATATTTTATTTGAGTGGGTAGAAATTTCCTGAAAATAGCTAAAAATATCAAACAAAAAATTAACTGAATTTCTAAAACTAGAATCATTTTGATCAAGAAATGATTCTACTTTTTCATATATAACATCTTTTTCTTCTAGTTTAACTTGATTATCTGGATTTATTAATTTCAAAATTAAATGATGTAATGAGTAAGCGCATTGATAAAACCTATCAGGATTATTTTCATCATTAAGAACCCTTAAAGCTCCTAAATATAAATTATTTAGTTCTCTCGCATCATATGGTTCTTGAGAAAGTAAATTTACTATATTTTTTTGTCTTTCATCCAACCTGAAATACTCATGAAATCTAAAAAATTCCTCTTGTATATCCTTAAAAGTTTTTGATTGAATTATAGTTAAAAAGAATAGTGAAGCATTTCTAGCTGCTAATTCTCTGAAAATACCCTTTTGTATATTATCAAATTCTTTTTTTCTATCGTCGGCGAAATCTGATATTCCCCTAATAATAAGGGTAGGAACATTAGTACTTAATTCTGAAGCTGCTCGAAGAGCACCCGCAGCTTCCATTTCAATTCCAATTATTTTTCGATCAATGCTCTTTATTTCATTTATGAATTCAGTAGCGGTTCCAACAATATTTCCTGAAAGTAATTTATTTGTTAAATACTTAGGATCAGTTGTAACATGTACCATTAGATTCTCTTCCAGGGTTAAACTGCTAACGAATTTCTTTACTTGATCTTGATAATTTTTGTATAACTCCTTTTCAATATTAGAGAAATTTCGAATAAAATTTAGTATATTATCGTTGATTGACCAATGTTTTGGAGATCGCTCAACTAAGTATGGTTTTTTCATATTCTCGTCTTCCACGGCTTTTGAATCTGCTTCGTATTCGATTACAGTCTCGGGAATTATTAAATCTCCTAGTTTAAGATCATCACCAATCCCTCCAGCGATCCCAATCATAACTATCATATCTACATTAAAGTATGATAAAGCCACATCTATTAAATGGATGGTTCTATTGATACCAGGCTCAAAAGCTATTAATGCAACTGCTCTAAAATCTGTATCCGGAAAATCGAAGATATAATAATAATTTGAATTTATTCTTTTGCTTTCTTTTTCTTGAATAATATCTATAAAGTAGTTAAATTCCTCTTGTAACGGAAATACGATTAAAAAGTCATATTTCTCTTTTTCCTGGCTCTCCAAATTAATCAATTAAATATGGTATTAATTTTGATTTTAATTCTTTTTCAATTAAAGACGAATCTTCTTGATATTTTCCATCTTTGAAATCTAATTCCACAACTGAATATCCTTTTGATTCGATCTTAGCACGTTTTTCTATATCCTCTTGCTGAATGTGATCTGGGGTATGTGGTGGACCATCGATAAATACATAGATCTCGTTTTTATCCCTTACGTAATAAAAATCTGCCTTCGTGATCGGATTATCATCTTCAAAATAGGTTTTTTGAGCTTCTTTGGGCAAAGGCAGTTTTAACTCGATTATGCTATCCAATACCATTTTTTCGAGTCCTGAATCACATCTCTCTTTCAACATCTCTAATCTCGCATCATCATCTAAACCAATCGCTTCAGAACCGTTGCTCCCGCTTTCTGAGCCTATGGTTACTTTTGATATATTGCATTTAACCATCTTTTTTACAAGAGGTACAACTAGCTTACGATCAAGATATTCATGCTGGAACTGATTACGGAATCTTAAGAGACAGTTATAACAAGCTTTTACGCAGGCTTCAATAGTCTCATCGTAAGGTTCATGAGTTTTATGATGTAGAATGCGAAGCATATTTCCAGTAAATTTCTCAAAATCGACCGTAGATGGATTTAAAAGCGATTTTAGGATTCCAGTCCCGCCTTCTTCAGTCTCAAATACTACAATGGATTGTTCTTCTTTCCCGAGTACAGGATTAATAAATGTCTCTATCTCAGATTCATCCAAGTTGTAAGTCAATATGAGACTTTGGAAGATTGTTTCCTTTAAGGTAGTGTAATATGATTCTATATCAACCTCTCCTACAATTGGTAAATTAAACACCACTACATCATGGTTCCCCTCAACAAACAACCATAAATTTCGATAAATATTTCTTTCCGCCGCATTCTTCGGACATTTTTCAAGATGATCTTCAAGTTTTCGCTCTGATAACCATTTTCCACAAGCACTACAGAAGGAAAATGCTTTCAGTTCTATTTTGTTTCCATCTTGAGACTTAACATTCGTTCCCTTGTTGACCATAAAGATTTTTCCATTATGCTCATAAGATATCGTTCCCAATACTATTTCTCCACATTCGATCTTAAAATTGTCTAAATTAGTACCACCATGCTTATAATTCATTGTAATCTCATATCCTTTCACTTGTCTATTTTCTTCATCGCAAGTGATTCTCGAACGACTAATGGAATACATATGCGGAAAATGGATGCTTGACTTGAAGCTACTTAGTGTAATCTCCTCTTCACAATTAGGACATTTAGTTAAAGTGGTAGCATGTAAGTTCGGAGTATCAATGAGAATCTCATTACAATTTTCGCAAATATAGATTTTATCTACATCGATCTGTCCCCGATCTGCTTTTACTATAGCTTTATTAACATTATATTTTGATCCTAAGAAATAAATTTGGTTATACGGTGCAAACTCTCTGATAGCTATTACTGTTGAGCGCCAGTTATCATGATACACTGACCTATTTTGATCATACATAGTCAAAAGTGTATTATCGCTAGGAAATCCATAATTCGGTAAAAATCCGTAATTTCTGAGAAATCCAAAAGTGTCGAAGGGTTGTTTTCCATTTTGCATATCCTGTAATTTCCGTTGGAGAGCTTGTTGTTCTCTTCGGTCTTTCTGATCCATTCCTTTACTACTGATGCTTTTCTCATATAAATATCTGAGTTCACTTAAGATTTCTAAATAGCGGTCTCGAAAATTATCCAATACTCGATCTAGCTCTGTATAAAAAGATGAAATTTTTGATTTTATATATTCTTCAGTGAACCACTCAAATTCTCTAATCTCTTGACTAAAAATGGTTTTTATTATTTTTTCTAATAACTCTCTATTTGTATCTATCTCCGATTTTAGGGATTGCTCAACACTTTCATAAAATGGTAGTCCTTCTTCTTTTTTATCGAGATCTAAGAGTTCTCCTATTTTTTGTGGGAATTTTAAGGATAAGGATTCAATTATTGCCGCATAAATATGTTTTTTTATTAATTTTTTATTATCTAATAGGAAATTTGGAGGACTTATCTTCCCTGAAACAATTCTTTCGGGTTGCTGGTAAAAATATTGATCATGAGGTCCCTTGGCATAACCCGTACCACAGAATACTGAAACAATAGAGGGCTGATTTTTCCTCCCTGCTCGACCCGCACGTTGTGCATATCTGCTAGGATCGGGCGGAACATTTCTCATTAAAATTGCTGATAATTCACCAATATCAATACCCAGTTCCATCGTGGGAGTACAGACTAACACATTTATTGAATTAATATCGTTACTCTGGAATGATCTCTCAAAATCTTCTCGAGCTGAACCCTCTACTTGAGCGCTATGTTCTTTAGCATTTACTTCTGATTCTTTCTCTGGTAATTTTCGATACAAATTCAAATAAAAATTATTATTTTCGACATTTTGGGAGAGTAATTGAGGGCAATTTCTTCTTGAACAGGAATGATATTCTTCAAAAAAATACGTTCGATGGCATTTTGGACATTTAAGATA
>WJIN01000486.1 GCA_014730295.1 Promethearchaeota archaeon
AAAGTCCGTTAACTCAGCAGAATACTTGATCTTGTCAATAATATTATATTTCTCTTTCTCGTGATAACCCATTTCTACTATTCTTAACTTAATCAACTATCATGAATGATTATCTCACGAAGTCCAGAATGAAGGACCTCTTTGGTGTGCAACCCGAACAAGTAGAAAATATTGCGATGTGGCAAGCTCGCTCGAAAGATCAGATGCTCGAATTTTTCATTCACTACCTGCTCCGTCCTACCGATGCGGACAAGAAATCACAAAAAGATTCACAGGTTGAGTGGAGCGATATCGTAAGAATTTTACGGGATGCCTTTATTGCGGGACAAGATGCGGTTTTACGGATGCATACGGGAGGAACTGGCTTTAGATTGCAGTCATACGAGGGCAACCCTATCCTACAAGCTCAAGCCCAAGAGAATAAAGAGCTTAAATACATCATCCCCTATTCCACATTACAAGAGATCTTTTCGGATTCAAACGCGCTTATTACCTCACTTTATACCGCTGCAACAGATAGATTAAGAGGTAATATGTATCTCGGGTACAAATCCATCGATTTTAATATAGATTTGGATGTGATTTGGGGCGAATATACAGCCAAGCTCGAACCGATCTATGAAAAATTATATACGGGGCTTTCTGAAATCCCCGATGGAGAAGAATGTCAAGTAAAATTCTTTGTGGAAAACGGCAAGGGATTTACAACGAGGAATAAAATTAGTTTCAAAGGTACCTACACAGAGAAGTATCTTCAGATCAGTGATTTTGCATTGGAATTTGAAGGCGGGAAAACTCATCTCCTACATAGAGCGGTTCAGAGCATCCTTCTTTACACCAATTTACCCGGAGTGTTTGCGTTTGTATATGATCATAGAAGTAATTCTAACCACGGGCTGCTTTTTGCGATGAGTCAGAATAGATTACACTTCGCCGAGGAAATTGCGGGTGCGAGTCTCCAAGACTATACTGTATTAAATCCCGTAGCTTCGAAATGGTTTGATGAACAATGGAGCTCAGATTTGAGAGCCGCAATTGAGGCTATTAAACCTACTTTATTCGGGCATGAGGACAATCCGATGGTTTTTCCGCTGTCTTATTTCTTTAGTCCGCCCGATCCCGCGAGTCCCGGAAGCTTTTTGGAGTATAAAGCTTTAGATAAAGAGGGAAAGCTTAAGATGTTCCAGTACTACACGAAGAAATTTATAGAATTTCTTGGAGAGATTAGGATTGATGGAGAAGGAGAAGGATTAGATATTCTATTTGAAGACCTTACTGAGAGTAACTCTCTTTTCGATAACAACGAATATCTATAATAAGATATTGGTTTTTACATAGACTAAAACTTATAATATTCCTTTTTAAAATTCTTTTTTATTGCTTTCTTTAATTTTTTAACTTCCTCACTTTCTTCAATAAGATCATCTACTCGTATATATCCGAGATTTTCCAGCTCGAATAGACCACCAGGTAAGTGTTTTAGTTTATTATTATTGAAGATTAGAAGAGCTCCAAGATTTTTTAAGGTATTTAATCCCTTTATTTCTATGAGTTGATTACTATATAATTTCAGAAACTTTAGATTCGGCAAGACACACCCGGAAAAATCAATCGTAGTCAAATTATTATAAGATAAATCTAATTTCTCAAGGGTGGGGAGCCGCAGCGTCGTAAACCGCTCAATCCCGTTTGAGCTTAACTCAAGCATTCGTAAGCTTTTGAGCTCACTCAACCATTCGGGAACAGCTTTCAAACCTTTTCCAAAGTAGCTGAAATACCGGAGATAGGGTAATTCGAGCACGGCTTTTGGGACATACTTAGTTTCATGGTTACTTATATATATTCCGTTTATATGCCCATCCTTCACATTATAGCAATGAATTTTTCGGTTAGCCCCGAAGGAAGTAATCCGCATTGGTTTCCCACTGACTTGCTCTATTTTGGCTATAGCACGAGCCTCGGAAGGCGGGACGATTACCCCCAACTCCTCCTCGCTCAAGTTCTCTATGTAATATTCTTGGATGAGAAACTTGCGGGTATTATCCGTCCCATCGATAAATCTCTTCACCACCTCCTCCCGAAACACCCTTCGTGCGGTCTTATCACCCAGCTCCGCAATTTTTTTCAGAAGTGGAAATGCCAAGTTGGAATGAAGAAGCCTCGTGTCATAGCCGTATTCTACCCACGCTTGGATGTTGCTGCAATGTCCCCAAAACATCTCTTCGGGCGTAATTCCCAATTGCTCGGGCGTGATATTCTCTTTTCCTTCCACTTGCTCCAAGGTGTTTTCGAACATCTCCGCCGCTTCATCGATGGAGTTCACGTCTGCGCCGACACTCTTTTCGGGATTTACGATAAAAAGGTATTTACACTGCCGGAACTTCTCTCCGTTAAGATACAGCTCGGTTTGCCCATCCTCCAAGCGTAGGGTGATAAATTCGTTGATATGACATTCCCTTTTGGGCATTTGTGCTAAATTCTTCATCTGGTATGATTAAAAATGAGAGTCTGTATATAAATCTATAGGTTTTTATCTCTATGATGGTGAAGATGTTAAAGCCAGACGGAGAGAACTGATTAAAAGTGGAAAGCATTAATCGAGGTTAAATTCTATTAGACCTGGCATAGGAGTTAATCCAGGTGTTAACGCTTCTCCAGCTTTCCTGCCTGAGGGTAATGCTCCAGTTAGGATCCCATACCCAACATGATAACTAATTGACCAATAACCTACCAGATAATCTCCTCCACGATAATTCT
>WJIN01000038.1 GCA_014730295.1 Promethearchaeota archaeon
TATTGCAGAAGGTAGATACCCAAGTAGGGTTTTGAAAGTTTTTTTTCACTTTTTTTAGTTTTTTTTAGTGTGTTGCTATTGCAGAAGGTAGATACCCAAATAGGGTTTTGAAAAGTTAAAATAGCATACATTAATTTGAGTTTATTTAAGTATTGCAGAAAGATGCCACCCAGCTAGGATTTTGAAAATTCCTGTTAGATATAAAACTAGGGATTTTTTATATCTAATTTCCAAAAAAGTAATTACTGAGTTAATAGGAGAGAGAATATACCATCCAGTTAAATTGATATTGATTAGAAAATAAAGTGATTTATTAGAAAAGAAATAAATAGTTAAAATAAACAAATTTAGGAGAAATTGATAGATGGAATCATTATTTGATAACGAAAAATCACAATTTCATATAATTACATGTGGAACATCAATAATCGGTAATTTTATTAATCAGAATCCAGATTCTATTCTCAACTTTAATGACATAGAATCAATTCGTCCGGCAGATCATCAATGGTTGGAAATAAAAAATGAATTGTATTCCTTTTTAAAACAGGATTCAAAAAAGTTTTCTGCTGAGGTAAATAGTATTTCACCATTTCTCGAAGTTGAATTAGTTGAAAGAATATATTTAATCTGTACTGATACAAATGCTGGAAAAATGTGTGCGGACATCTTACATGACTTTTTCAAGGAAGAATGTAATATCTCTTCTATCGACTATAAAGAAGCAAAAGGATTTGGAACGGAGAACTTCGAAGAGGGAATTTTAAATATCAGAAATACTCTCTTGAGATTAATTAATAATCATAAGAAAAAATATCAAATTTGTCTTAACGCAACCGGCGGATTTAAACCAGAGTCGGGTGTCTTAGTCTTAATAGGAGCATTATATCACATTCCGGTTTATTATATTTATGAAACCTCTAAAAAATTAGTTTTTATCCCTCCATTTCCATTAATGTTAATTACACCGGAATATGGCCCAGTATTAAAACAATTAATAGATAATCCCGGAGGATTGAGAATTAGGAAAGACATAAACCAATTCAAAAGATTATATGGTGAATATTTAGATGATTTGATTGAAATTGGAGCAATAGAAAAAAAAATCCGAAATGATAAAACAAATCAATATAAAATTACGGCTACCGGGAAATTCTTATACGAATTTGGTAAAAACTTGAGATAAGGTATTTTTCATATTGTAACAATGTTTTTCTAGAAAAGTTATTTAAAATATTAAGAGCGTCAAGATTCTAACAAAAATTAAATGAACGGAAGGGATCTTAATATGAAATTTTCAATAAGACTCTGTTATTTAGGTTGAATTGTCTATTCTTGAAATTAGTCAATATTAATACGGTGAGATGTTAACATTTTTTAATAAGCTCTTCCATTTATTTAGTATTCTATTTAAGATTTATAATATCCAATTAGGATTGTATTCGCAAAATTTAAGGATTGCAGAAGGTAGATACCCAAGTAGGGTTTTGAAAGTTATTAACAATTAGGCTAATTTTAGCTTGATTATCTAATTGCAGAAAGTAGATACCCAACTAGGGTTTTGAAAGAACTCCAAGAATTCCATATATACCATTATTGAAACAACACATTGCAGAAGGTAGATACCCAAGGGGGTTTTGAAAGTTCCAAATATTCTTTCCCGAGCTAATTAATTCTTTTCATTACAGAAGGTAGATATCCAAATAGGGTTTTGAAAGATTACTATGGTATTTTTTAAATTTAAATATATTGTTTTATTACAGAAGGTAGATATCCAAATAGGGTATTGAAAGGGGCATTCTATTAATTCTGGGTCGTGATAGGGTCTCAGAGTCTCATTGCAGAAGGTAGATACCCAACTAGGGTTTCGAAAGCTATTCTATAACGCAAGATAGAGAAATTATTTAACAAAATTACAAAAGCTAGATACCTAACTAGGGTTTTGAAAGCTGAAAGCATAAGTTAACCCACCAACATAAACTATTGCATTGCAGAAGTTAGATACCCAAATAGGGTTTTGAAAGATATCGGTGACTTCGGTTCCAATTCTGATAGAGAATAATATCACAGGAGGATGGAATCCGAAAAGGATTTTGAAGTATAACCTTAATATTTGGGATTATATTCATTGATATTTCATTGCAAAAATGTGATAACTATTTAAGAATTAGAAGGTATTCAAAATGGATATTGTTCTGAAAAATCAATAAAGAAATAGAGAAAAAAACCACTATTATCATTTCAGAGGATAAAAAATTTCATAAAAAGAAAAAGTTTCCAATATTAAGTTTATTAAGACAGAAAATTTTAAAAATAACTTTTGATTAAATATATACCATAACATTAATCTTTTGGGTTAAGTAAAGCCGCATAATTATTCTGTCAAATATGAATCCTTCAACGAATTTCCAAGCCAATATCCGGTATTTAAACGAAGTCTTATATGCTTCATTTTTACATGATATCGGCAAATTATATTGGAGAGCTGATAGAACTCAGCCTGAGAAGTATAGTAGTTTTTCCCAGGAAGATTTAGGAAAAACAGGAGCGCATTCAAAGTGGTCTGCATCGTTTTATGAAGAATTCTTAAGAGGAAATTTAGTTGAAGATGTAAATGAAAATTTATTAGAACAACTAATATTATTTCATCATAATCCGGAGAGTGAAGCGGTCAAAACAGAAGAAATCAGCAAAAACACCATCATTAGATTACTTAAAATAATTCAAATTGCGGATCATGCATCTTCTGGTGAACGATTAAAACGAGGCCCCAAACAAGAGCTTGGAAATACCCGTACGGAAGTAATGCACTCGATCTTCGCAACCGTTAAAGAATTTGATGCCGAAGGATACTATAAGATTGCGCCTTTAGAAACAGATAAATCTCCTCGGGATTGCTTGTTTCCAAAAAAAAGTAAGGAACAAGCTTACGGAAAATATGCTTCTGATACGCAACCGCTCTACAAAACATTATTCCAAAAATTAACACATGAATTAAAGAGTATTATCGAAAAGTTGGGAAGAATTTCGTTTTTAACGCTCTTTAATCTATTTTACAAATATTTAATAAATGTACCCTCAGCAACCTATGTCGATATTCCCGATATTTCTTTGTTTGATCATATGAAATCATCAGCTGCGATAGCTGTATGTTTGCATTCAAGTATAATGCATGAGTATGAATATGATATAGAAAAAGTCTCTCTGTCAAGTATTTCAGATACAAAAAAAAGTAGATTTTTATTTGTAGGAGGAAATATCTCGGGAATCCAAAAATTTATCTATTCAATAGCATCAAAAGGAGCGGCTAAGGGATTAAAAGGAAGATCCTTTTTTGTACAGGTGTTAGGTGAAACTATCTCTAAATTTATTCTTGAGTCATTTAGCTTACCAGATTGCTGTGAGGTTTATTGTGATGGAGGAAACTTTTATTTAATAGTACCTGCTCATGTAGAAAAGCAATTAGAACAAATAAGGTTAGAAATAAAACGAAAATTGTTAAATCATTTTAAAGGAGACCTCTTTATTGATATTGGATGGATTAAATGTAATCGGGGTAATTTCTCAATAATTCATGAGAACGGAAAAAATTTCAACGAAATTTGGTCTGAACTCAATTCCTTGTTAGCTACACTCAAATATAGAAGATATAATGATATTTTGACTGAAGAAGAAGGATTCAATACAATCTTCAATCCTCTGGGAATGGGAGGTAAAACCGAGAAATTGTGTTCGGTTTGTAAACAAGAGAAAAGAGTTATAGGGGAGGATCGGAAGTGTGATTTATGTTCCCATTTTGAAGAACTCACAAGAGAACTGATTAATGCTGAGTATATAATTATTTCCCGATTAAAACAGATTGAAACAGATCAGCATTTCGAAATAAAGGATATAAGTGATTTCACTAAACTTTTTGGTATTGAAATTATCTTAGTTAGAGATAAAAACCGTTTACAGCAACAGTTTGGGAAAATGAAGTCTCTCTTTCCAAGTTATAGTAGGATTGAATTGGTTTATGTAAATAATACTAAAATGATAGATCTCGCAGATCTAGCATCTGATTTGAGATTTCAAAATTTAGGTCTTAGATTTAAATTTATAAACACGATCATTCCCAAAAATGAAAATGGTGTAAAAGATTTTGACCAGATTGCTAAAAATGAAGATATTATAGGTACAAACAAAATAGGTATCCTTCGGATGGATATTGATGATTTAGGTACTATTTTTTCCATGGGACTAAATCCTAATTCTCTTTCCAGATTAACATCTCTAAGTCTAAGATTAAAACTGTTCTTTAAATATTGGATTAATGAAATATGTAAGGGGGAAATTATGGAAGAAGATATTTCGGATATACAATATTTTACAGATCTTAACTCAATTAATCCGAATTCTGACTTTTTAACAGATTTTATAAAGAGGATTGAAAATAATCTTTATCTTCTATACTCAAGCGGGGATGATTTGTTTCTTATCGGTCATTGGAATGATATAATTATATTGGCAGAGTTAATTAAAAATATCTTTTCAAAATATGTTTTAGAGAATGAATTCATTACAATATCCGCGGGGATAATAATCATCGATCCGAAATTCCCGCTTTATCAAGCAGCCGACAAAGCCGGAAGTTCGGAAGAAAAAGCAAAAAATAACGAGGGAAAAGATTCATTATGCTTAATGGATAAAGTTTATAAATGGAAGGATTTCCAAAAGCTCTCTATTCTCAAGGAAAAAATCTTTTCTTATCTTACAGCGAAAGATGTATCATCAAAATCATTTATCCATAGATTAATGCAGATATATGCTTTATATTATCAAGAATATGAGAATTCATTAAGCGCTCTCCAATCTCATGATGTTGCGATGGTAAGAAATCGTAGAAAGATAAATTTATATTATAGAGTAGATGATGATATTGAAGCAACAGCTTATGAAGCGGCTTATTATTCAAAATGGTATTGGAGATTTATATATTATATAAAGAGAACAAAAAATCGGGCTAAAAGCTTAATTAGAGAGCTTGATGAATTAGAAGAGGAAATAGTTAAAAACAGAATGATTAAACACTTATATTTACCCCTTCGGTGGGTAGAATTACTAACTAAAAAAATTAATAAAAATACATAAAAAATCTAATAAAAAAATGTGATGAAAAATGGCGAGAAATGAATATAAAGTCCATCAAAAGGTTAAAGATAACACGGATGACTTATTAGAAGGAAATGGGAGATTAATCGTCGATGTTTCTGAAGATATAGGCAAGCAAACAAGCGGTAGATATGGAGTGACCACAAATCAGATACGAAGAATTTTTGGAGATTTAAAACGTTATCAATATCGAGAGTTTGATCCCGATAAAATTCAATTAATCCGACCCAAACTTGCATATACATTCTCACGACATAATAGATATCAAGGGATCGATCTATTATTAGGTACCATAGATTACTTGATTGATAAAGTTAAAACTGGTGACCAATTTACAAATATTGTTAATCTTTTTGAATCAATTTTAGCCTATCATAAAAAATATGGAGGAAAATAAAAAATGTCTGAAGTAGATTTAAAAGCAAAGGTTCAGATAACTGGAAAAATAAGAGCATTAACAGGCTTATCAATTGGAGGAAGTGGTGGAACCTTAGAAATAGGAGGAGTGGATAAACCTATTATTCGTAATCCACTTACTAATGAACCCTATATACCTGGAAGCTCTTTAAAAGGAAAATTCCGATCTTTATTAGAAAAGTACTTGGGAAAAGAGCTAATAAATGAGGTTTCTAAAAATCCTTTAATAAGGATACATAAATGTGATGATGAAAATGAATATTTGAATTGCCCTGTGTGTATCTTATTTGGGAGTTCAGAGAAAAAAAATAGTAAACCCTCTCTTTTGATTGTTAGGGATGCGTTCTTACAAGATGGAGAAGTTTACTCCAAGCAAGATCTTAGTGAAAAAGGTGATTTACCCTTTTCGGAGATTAAAACTGAGACCGTTATCGACAGAATAACTGCCCAGGCAATGCCAAGAGATTTAGAA
>WJIN01000312.1 GCA_014730295.1 Promethearchaeota archaeon
AAGAAGCCCGAGATCACATCCCAGAAGTTAAAGATCACGCCATAAAGTTCCAAGATCACATTATAAAAATTTGATGTCTATTACTATGTTAAAACATTCCCTCTTAACTTAACCTTCAACAATTATATATAAAATTAAAGCCGAAAGCATTAATTGCTAATTGCTCTCTTTTGAATGCCTTTGTAAGTTGAAAAATAAACTTTTGATGAAAAATCTCCGCTTATATTTCTCATGCGTAATCTTTTTGCCAGAAAACTCTGAGAGTAATTGTTCTTAAGTTGGGTTTTTAATCAAGATACGTTTTGTACGGTTATTGCTTCGATTATTTAATTGCTCACTTAATGCTAACAATTAGCATATGGTTGCTAAGGTGTACAATTTAATTTTGGCTTTAAAATTGAAGGCGATTTTTTTGTCAAGAAATTCTCTCCTCTGAATCGGCGGAAGTTGCAATTAGCTAAAGGTTGCTAAATTATACCTTTTGATGGAATTCAACCTAGTGATACAGAATATATCAAAATGACTAGGTTTCAAAAAATCGTTCTGATTTTAAATCTTTTTAGAGAATCTTTTAGTATTTTTAAATTTAGTAATTGATTACTAAACAATCTCCTCTCCCCTATTATAAGAGCTTCAAACCAAAAAAAGAAAAAACTCTCCGAAGAACCAAATGAAAAAATGATTAAAGATTCTCTGTCATCAGAAGAATTCACATTAAAATCGGTCATATAATGTAGTAATTGGTTACTAAATACTAGAAAAAGGAGTAAAATGCCATCAATATGTACTGAAAGGCTAAATCTCAAGGATTTGAAATAAGCATTAATATAACATCGAAAGAAAAAAAGATCAAAAAAACTCAAACCCTTTATAAGGAAACCACTTATCGAAATCCCTTCGCTTTGTTTTGATGGATTTCTTAATATAACTCTTGCCTTGAGTCGAGCTGGGCACGTGATTCATTAATATCTCTGATATATATAATGGGCACCCCATATTGATTCTATGAGTGATTAGAGACTTCCTAAAGGAGTGGAACTTAAAATATTTGCTCTTATAATGCGCCTCTCCGTAATTCCGAAATGAAATCATTTTATAATTAGACTTGCCTTGCCCAGGAAACAACCAGTAAACCTTTCCCAAAAGATTAAGGTATTTCAAAAGATAACTCTTAAATGTGGCGGTGATAAAAAACATCAAGCTTTTGCTCGTTGTTAACGTAGTTTTTCTTGCCCCTCGTTCGAATCCCGTTTCCAAATACCGTTCATGAAGGTTTATATCCCTCACTTTGATCGTTAACGCCTCATTTATTCGCATCCCGCACATAGTTAACAACCCGAACAAGATAAAATCCTTATATCGTTTCTTTTTTGCCTTCTTAAGCAATTCTCGGAGCTCCCTTTTGGAAAAGATCTGATTCCGTTCCAACCCTCGCTTTTTAATATCGTGAGTTCTCTGGGTAAACTTGTAGATTCGACTATTCGGCACGGGATTCCTAAATTCAATGTCTTTATCCAAGAAAAACGCCACCACGTAATCAAAAAACGATTTTAAATAACTTCGGTACGTATTCTTGCTTATGGCTTTAATATCTTTCGGGTCGATTTTGCGTTCAAAATAGCGCTTCAAATCCAGCATAGAAATCGACTTTAAGGGCTTTTGTATGTAATTAAGCGCGTTCAGAATGCAGCTTTTATGGTTCGCATGAACCCTATCGGAAATTTTTCGCTTCTCGGTTAAATAATTTACGATAATCTTAAAATCAGATTGACCTATATCAAATGAGAAATCGGATTTCCCTATATTTGTTTCGAATCTGACTTTCGATTCAGTAGTCATGATCCACCAGTTCGTAATTAAGATTTTTATTGAGTCCGACAATACCCTGGTCTATTAACTCGTTTAATACATCTATAATATATTTTTCGGGCAAACCGTAAATATCGGCTATATCTTCCGAGGTATACTTATGCTTCTCAAGTAATTTGAGCACTTGCTCCTTATGTTTTCTTTCCGTCTTAATCCCGTTTGCCTTTCGATTGGATTCGAGGACTTGGTCGATTTTATCGATATATTCCTTCCTTTCTTCCCTTAATACATTAATTAAATCGGTGATTACTGGCTTTAAATTCTCGGTTGAGTCTTCCTTTTCTCCCTTTTCAATATATTCTCGCACGCAATACCTTACCAGCTCCGATAAGTAAGTAAACTCGTTGTGGCTATTAACAAAATCAATCCATTGTTGCTTTTCCCCCGGTTTTAACCTTACTTGAACATAGGGATGGTCTTTTTTCGGATTCTGTTTTTTCGATTTTTTACTATTTTCCTTCTTATTGGGCATTTCAGTTCACCAACTAATAACAAGAAATGCGCCTACATAAGTGTTATTAAATATATCCTTACAATGTTATAATAATATCTATATATTACTTGTTTTCTTTAGATTTGGTCTTTTTTTAAAAATTATGTCGTTATTCTCTGAAAAAAAACTCTCTCAAAATACCTACTATAAGATTCTAAACTCCATCCAGAGTCTTGATATTAAATATAAAGCACCTCTCATTTTACGAATCTATGGTACTTTGAATAAGCTCAATTTACATACAGAAAACCGATACATTCTCTGTAACTTTTTAGATCAGTATGGGGACCTTATCGGATTTGATCGAAATATCTATGTGGAGAATAACTCAAAATCGTTAAATCAATTATTTCTCATTGCATATCGTAAGGCAAAAGAAGCAAAAATGTTAAATGAATTATACAGAGAATATCTCGATTCCTTTAAGGCGATCTGTAAAAAAAAAGATATGGAGAAAAGCATCGACTAAAAAAGTGAAAAAGCAATTTATATAAACGTGAGATCTTGAAAATCTTCCATCTCGCCGGGACTTTTTGCGACCCCCAATTCCCTAACCTCTTTATTCAACTTGGATACTGCGTTTGCGACAACATCTTCCGTTTTTATCCCAGTACAGACGATTTTTCCGGTCGAAAAGAGTAAGAATACCGACTTGGGATCTTGCATTCGATAAATTAATCCTGGAAATACCTCCGGTTCGTACATTGCATATTCCATTACGACCGCTGCCAAATTGAGATCTATATGAGTATGCAAATCCCCACTTGCAACGATGTTTTGAATAATTATCTGGGGGTTCTTAATCGGAATCCCTACTCTCGTTATATTTTTTACGATTTTCTCGACGACCTTGTCTGCTTGAGAAGCTTTGCGAAGACCTGTGACAACCATCTTTCCCGTGGAAAAAATTAATGCAGTTCCACGAGGTTTTTCAACTCTCATCACCAACCCTGGAAATCTTTCGGGATTATATTCTGACTGTGGATATTTTGCCGCTATTTTGGTGAGATCTATTTTTTCTTGGATCTCAACTGTCACAGTCGCAACTACGTTCTCAATTTTATAGTCTAACTCCTCTTCGTGGTTGTTTTCCTCTTGATTATCTTTAGAAGCTTTATCCTCCTTCAACATAAAAATCTTGACCTTAGTTATGTAATTATAAGCATTCTCATTATTCTCCTTGGTTAAACCACCTAAAATAAAGTTAAATGAGAATTGCTTTTAAATAATAATATTAAAGATTTCCTTCCTTTTTAAATACTATTAAAAAAAATTGACGAATATGACTAAAAGAAGATTTAATGATGATAAAAAATAGTATGTGGAAAATAAGTTAATTAAGAGATTTTATCGAGAATTGTTTTTATGAGATCCTTAAATGCGTCCTCCACATTAAGACCTGTCTTAGCAGAGGTGATAATAAAATCCATGGTATTTTTCTCCGCAAAAGATTTTCCCTCCTCCTCTTCTACTTCAATTTTATTCTTTAGATCTGCCTTATTTCCAATTAACAGAAGGGGTTGGTGTCCCCGAGCTTCTTTAAAACTCTCTACCCAATCATCTAATTTATCAAATGTTTTTCTGTTTGTCATATCATAAATTACTAAAGCGCCATTAGCACCTTCCAAATAAAGTTTTCGTAGAGATCGAAAGCTTTCTTGACCACCCAAATCCCAGATTTGTGCGGAAACTTCTCCATATCCCCCGATCGTTAAATCCTTTTTTAAAAGATTCACTCCCAACGTAGATTTATATGAATCCCTAAAGGTATTTTGTACAAAACGATATACGAGTGAAGTCTTGCCCACTGCAGCCTCGCCGAGAAGGCAGATTTTCACGATGTAATTTGGTTCTGACATAATTTAATTCATCCAATTAATAATAATTATTATTTTAATACTTTTTCATACTTAGTAGATATTCTTATTTGACATTTACATTTTTACACAAAGTCTATTTTGACAACTCTTTAGTCCTTTTGAAATACGATCATAAATTCACAATAATCTTTTCCCGTTTCTAAACTACAGCTGGTTTCTTGCGCAAAACAATGGATATCAATCACATTTTCTACAATACCAGCTAAGAGTCCCGCTTCAAATGAACAAAAACTCCCACTTGACTTAATCCCCTTATTTATCAAATGTTTTATAGAGGAATGATTTTTTAAGCGTAATTGAATATTATCCTCCGAACTACTCATGATCTCCACATCTCCGATATTATACTCTGATATAATTTTTGTCAGTGTATCGGGGATCTTTTCTGGCTCTTCTACCTCCTTGGCTTTTATCATACTACCTAACTCATGCCCTAAATAATAGAATATTGCTTCAAGCTGATGCCCTAGTGCGAGCAGCGAGCCTACTTTTAAATCTCCAATAGGTTTTCCTTCCCTTAGATGCCGTTTCATTTGCGTCAGTATTTTGGACATTAAATTTCGATCCATAATTCTCTCCTTTAATACTTGGTTATTTTAATTTTTATATTTTGATATTTGTTATTGATTCGATTTTAAATTTCAATTTCTTTATATGGTGGTTAGATAAGACTTGCGGCACTTTCAATGAAGGCTTGAAGTATTGCGTCAATAATGTCTTCTTCTTGAATATTTACCATCAATTTTTTTCCTCCTATAACTAATGTCGGTACCGAGGTAATTTTATATTCTTTTAAAATCCCTCTATTTTCTGCAATATCGATATTGATTTTTTCTATCTTTAATTTTTTCCCGAACATTGAAATATTTATTCGTTTTAATTTTTCTTCCACAGGTTTACACGGCATGCAATGGTTTGACGAAAAAAACAAGATTTTCGGGTAATCTTGTTCGAATTCTATGATCTTTCCCCTGTTTTTATAGTTATTATTCGTTTTTATATTTAGTATATAGTTCTTTTATAATTGCCTGGAATCCTTTATAGACCCCGGTCCCCGTCTTGGCAGAAGTTTTATAATAATTTAAAAATCCTCGATCTTCTACTAATTTTTCAACCTTCGTATCATTTAGCT